>NZ_JBAVCB010000056.1:0-9127 GCF_049586495.1 Aeromicrobium sp.
AAGCAGGGCTTTCGCCACGCGACCGGGCACGTCGGAGAACACCAGGTCGCCGACCACCTCGTTGGTGCGGCGCAGCCGGCCGGCGAGCTGGTTCAACAACGCCTGGGCAACGTCAGGGTGGGTGACCAGGACGGGGCTGAGCGCTTCGTGGCCGAGGCTCTTGAGCGTGACATCAGTGACCGCCGTGGCGGTGGCCGAACGCGGACCCGGATCGAAGAAGGACAGCTCGCCGAACATCTGGCCCGGACCGAGGATGGCGAGCAGGTTCTCGCGACCATCAGGAGACGTGCGACCGAGCTTGATCTTGCCGTCGATCACGATGTACAGCTGGTCGCCTTCGTCGCCCTCGTGAAACAAGATCTCGCCACGGCGGAGCCCGCCGTCGGACATGGAAGCGGCCAAGGTGCCTGCCGCGTCGTCGTCCAACCCGGCGAACAAAGGAGCCTGCCTCAGAATCTCGTCGCTCACAGCCATTCCTTCACGTCGTGTCGAATCTCACAGTCGCACGCAGTTTCCCACACGACCGGCATTCCACGCGACCGGCACGCCTCGAGACGGTCACGAACGTAGGCTGGGCCGATGCCCGCACCTGTCACTCACGGTCAGCGGCCCGAGACCGCGTTGGTGCGTCGGGCTCGCATGATGGACCGCGTGCTGGCGCAGGCCTACCCCAATGCGCACTGTGAGCTGGACTTCGTCGACCCTTTCCAGCTGCTGGTGGCCACCGTGCTCTCCGCGCAGACCACCGACCGTCGAGTCAACAGCATCACCCCGGCGTTGTTCGATGCGTATCCGACCGCCCACGCGATGGCGGCGGCCGATCGAGCTGCGGTCGAGGAGATCATCCGACCCACCGGCTTCTTCCGCGCCAAGACCGCCAGCCTGCTGGGCCTGTCCGCAGCCCTCGTCGAACAATTCGACGGTGCGGTTCCTGCGCGGCTCGACCAGCTGGTCACCCTGCCGGGTGTGGGACGCAAGACCGCCAACGTGGTGCTTGGGAACGCGTTCGGAGTTCCGGGCATCACGGTTGACACCCACGTGGCTCGGATGATCCGTCGCTTCGGGTGGGTCGACGACGCCACCTCTCGGGACCCGGTCAAGGCCGAGCACGCTGTGGGTGCACTGTTCCCGCCGCGCGACTGGACCATGCTGTGCCAGCGACTGATCTGGCACGGTCGACGGTGCTGTCACGCCAAGAAGCCCGCGTGTGGGGCCTGCCCGGTCGCGCAGTGGTGCCCTGCGTTCGGCGCCGGTCCGACTGACCCTGAGGTGGCGGCAGCTCTGGTCACGACGCAGGGTCCAGCGTGAAGTGTCACGGCATACCCGTCACAATGGATCTCGACGCGGCGCCACGGCCCCGTCCGCGCCCGTGCGCGCCAGCCATCTGAGCGGGGGTCCGGCCATGATCGGCACTGGGCTGCCCGACTGGTTGCTTCCCGTCAAGGAGTCGCTCGGAACGGTGACCGCGAAGCGGCTTGCCCCGAATTCGCCCCAACCCCCGGCTGACGCCCGCCCGGCCGCGGTACTGATCTTGTTCGCCAACGGGCAGAGTGGCCCGGAGATTTTGCTGACCCGTCGTGGCACCACGATGCGTCATCACGCTGGTCAGATCTCCTTTCCTGGCGGCGGGTCCGACCCCACCGACCCCGATGCCGTCGGCACGGCTCTGCGGGAGGCGCAGGAGGAGGTCGGCCTGGACCCGACGACGGTCGAGGTCATCGGCGTCCTCCCCACGTTGTGGCTGCCGCCCAGCAACTTCGCGGTCACGCCGGTGCTGGGGTACTGGCACACGCCCGAGCCGTTGGTGTCGACCAACGAGCACGAGGTCGTCGAGGTCCTGCATCAGCCCATCCGCGAGCTGGTCGATCCGGCCAACCGGTACAGCGTCACCCACCCATCGGGCTGGGTCGGTCCGGCGTTCGAGGTCGGCGCGACTGTCCCCCTGTGGGGATTCACCGCCGGTATCGTCGCCCGACTGTTCGAGGTTGTCGGCTGGGACGAGCCGTGGAACACCGGAGATCACCGACCTCTGCCGGATGGTGCGTGGTGAACTCACTCGACATCGCGCTGATCGTGATCGTCCTCGCCTACGCCGTCAGCGGCTATGCGCAGGGCTTCGTCGTGAACCTCATCGCCACCGCGGGCCTCCTGCTCGGCGGATTCGTCGCGATCGCGGTCGTGCCTCGTGTCATGGACGACGCGACGCAGGATCTGGGATCCTCCTTGCTGGCGCTGGGTCTGGTGATTGCCGCCGCCGCGGTCGGACAGGCGATCGGAACAGTGGTGGGGGCAGAGCTGCGGACCGGTCTGCGATGGAAGCCGCTGCGCTGGCTCGACGCGGCGGGCGGCAGCGTCTTGAGCATCGTGGCCGTGTTGGTCGCGGGCTGGGCGCTGGGCTACTCGGTCAGCGGCACCTCCATCCCGTACCTGGCGTCGGCCTCGAGATCGTCAGCCATCCTGCAGGAGGTCGACGGCGTCATGCCGGCGCGCGCCACGTCGGTGCTGCGCTCGTTCAACGACGTCCTCGACACCAACCTCTTCCCGCGGTACATCGATCCGTTCGAGACCGAGCAGATCACCGACGTCGGGCCACCCGATGAGGAGACCCTCCAGCAACCCGGCGTGCAGGAGGCGCGAGGCAGCGTGGTCAAGATCCTCGGCCAGGCCAGCTGCAACCGCGGCATCGAAGGATCTGGGTTCTCCTATGCACCCGGTCGCATCATGACCAACGCGCACGTCGTGGCCGGCGTGAGCTCGCCGAGCATCGTCATCAACGACCAGCGCATTCCGACCCGAGTGGTGTTGTTCGACAAGGATCTCGATGTCGCGGTGCTGGCTGCTGACAACGTGCAGCTGCCAGCGTTGGACTTCGACCTCAGCGGCGCCAAGGGCGACTCGGCGGCGATCCTCGGCTTCCCCGAGAACGGACCATTCGACGCACGTGCTGCCCGGATTCGCGATCGGATCGACCTGCGCAGCCCTGACATCTACGACAACGGCCAGGTCGTGCGCGACACGTTCTCGGTCCGCGGCCTGGTGCGGTCGGGCAACTCCGGCGGTCCGCTGGTGTCTGCCGACGGCGACGTGCTGGGCGTCATCTTCGCGGCGTCGATCTCCGACAAGTCCACCGGCTACGCGCTGACCGCCGAGCAGGTCGCGGCCTCCGCGCGCCAGGGCATCGCCGGCTCCAAGGCCGTCTCCACGGGCGGTTGTGCCTGATGCGATCATTCTTCGCCGGTTTGTCCGCCCTCGTGGCGACGCTGGCCCTCGCGCTGGCGCTGCCGGTCGGCTGGGTGGCCCAGCACGTCGCGGACGAGGACGGATACGTGGCGTTCAGCGCCGAGCTGGTCGACGATCCGAAGTTCCGCGGCGAGATCGTGCAGGCCGTGACCGACGACATCGTGAAGCGCGCTGGAGTGCCTGACGCATTCGCTCCGCCCGTTCGTTCTGCCCTGCAGGCCGCTTCAGCCGATGTGGTCGAGTCGCCGGACTTCCGTTCCGCCTTCGGTGATGCCCAGCGCGAGACGCATCGGGCCGTCTTCGGCGACGCGGCCGACATGCCTGCGGGGATGGAAGCCGAGGACCGGGTCGTGATCGACCTTGCGCCCGTCGCCCAGACCATCATTGACGCAGCAACCGCCAACCTTCCGGTCTCGATCGAGGCACCGGAACAGCTGATGGTCGCGGTCGGGGGCAGCGAGGAACGGCAGGCCGTCGACGCCATCGATCGCATGCCACGCCAGGCGATCGTGTTGCTGGCGGTTGCGGCTGTCGCAGCGTCCCTCAGCCTGCTGGCTGCGCGCCGGAGCTCGTCGATGCTCGCATGGCTGGGTTTCGGGGCGATCGTTGCGGCAGGCCTGGCCCGCGTCCTGTCGATGGGCGTCCTGTCGGCACTGATGGACAGCAGCAATGCCCCGAGTGCACTGGCAGCGCGGGCTCAGCGACTGCTGGCGGACGCAGCGCTCGCGTCGCTCGACGAATGGCTGATCATCACCGTCGTGGGTGGCGGCATTGCTGTCGCGCTCGGCCTGCTGGTGCGAGCGATCAGCGGTTCTCGCTGATCAGACGACCTGCGAGCGCCCCTTGAGTGCCGAGGGGATCGCCTTCGCGGTCGTGATCGTCTGTTCGGGGACGCTGACCTTCTTGATCAGGCGGATGCCGACGATCGCCAGCACGACCATCAGCAGCAGATAGAAACCACTGACGATGAGGAAGGCCCACGCGGCGTGGAGTCCCGTCATGGTGAGGAAGTAGGCCGCCGTGATCGACAACAAGATGACCAGCAAGAGGGCCAAGAAGGCGACGACGGCGAACAGGCCAGCCCCAATGCCGCCGGACTTGACGCTGACCTTGAGCTCGGTCTTGGCCAAGGCGATCTCGGACTGCACCAGCGCCGAGATGTCCCGACTGGCGTCGGCCACCAATCGGCCGATGGTGGGTTCGTCGGCAGACTTCTGCGGCGTGCTCATGCTTGCGACCCTACAAGTTCTGGTCGCCGGGTGCCGTCAGCCGACGCTGACGGCGTGATCAGTCCTCGTCCGTGGCCGTCTGCATGCCGGCGGTGATCTTGTCCATGATCCCCGAGTCGGCCAGCGTGGACGAGTCTCCGACCGCACGGTTCTCCGCGACGTCGCGCAGCAGCCGCCGCATGATCTTGCCCGACCGCGTCTTGGGCAGCTCGGGGACGACCATGATCCGTTTTGGCTTGGCGATCGCGCCGATCTCCTTGCCGACGTGGTCGCGCAGCTCGGCGACGACATCTGCTCCACCATCTCCAGCGGACTCGCGCAGGATGACGAACGCGACCACGGCCTGGCCCGTGGTGTCGTCGGTGGCGCCCACGACCGCCGCCTCGGCAACCTTGGGGTGCGAGACCAGAGCCGACTCGATCTCGGTGGTCGACAGACGGTGCCCCGACACGTTCATGACGTCGTCGACACGACCCATCAGCCAGATGTCGCCATCGGAGTCCTTCTTGGCGCCGTCTCCGGCGAAGTACATGCCCTTCCAGCGGGACCAGTAGGTCTCCTGGTACCGGTCGTCATCGCCCCAGATGGTGCGCAGCATGGCGGGCCACGGTTCGGTGATGACCAAATAGCCGCCCTCGCCGTCGCCGACCGGCTTGCCGGTGTCGTCGACGACTTCGGCACTGATGCCGGGGATGGCCCGCATGGCCGATCCGGGCTTGGCCGAGGTGACGCCGGGGAGCGGGCTCATCATGTGCGCCCCGGTCTCGGTCTGCCACCACGTGTCGACGATGGGCGTGCGGCCGCCACCGATGTTGTCGCGGTACCAGACGTAGGCCTCGGGGTTGATCGATTCACCCACCGAGCCGAGGATGCGCAGGCTCGACAGGTCGTGCTCGGCTGGAATCTGCTCGCCCCACTTCATGCAGGTGCGGATCGCGGTGGGGGCCGTGTAGAAGATCGAGACCTTGTACTGCTCGATGATCTCCCACCAGCGGCCCTTGTGCGGGGTGTCAGGCGTGCCCTCGTACATCACCTGGGTGACGCCGTTGGCGAGCGGTCCGTAGACCATGTACGAGTGACCGGTGACCCAACCGATGTCGGCGGTGCACCAGAAGATGTCGTCCGGCTTGTAGTCGAAGACGCCCCAGAACGAGTAAGCGCTCTGCACCAGGTAGCCGCCTGTGGTGTGCAGGATGCCCTTGGGCTTGCCGGTGGTGCCGGAGGTGTACATCACGTAGAGCGGGTGCTCGGCGTCGAAGGCCTCGGGGGTGTGGTCGGCGGAGGCGGAGTCGACGACGTCGTGCCACCACACGTCGCGGCCCTCGGTCCACTCCACGTCCTGACCGGTGCGCTTGACCACCAGCACGTGCTCCACGGTCTTGCCGCTGGCCTCGCAGGTGGCCATCGCCTCGTCGACGGCCGGCTTGAGGGCCGACGGTGCGCCGCGCCGGTTGCCGCCGTCGGCGGTGATCACCAGCTTGGCGTCGCAGTCCTGGACCCGGCTGGCGAGGGCGTCAGAGCTGAATCCGCCGAACACCACGGTGTGCGGGGCGCCCAGGCGGGCGCAGGCCAGCATGGCGACGACGGCCTCGGGGATCATCGGCATGTAGATGGCGACCCGGTCACCGGTCTCGACGCCCAGATCGATCATCGCGTTGGCAGCCTTGCTCACCTGGTCCTTGAGATTCGCGTAGGTGAGGTCGCGAGTGTCGCCGGGCTCGCCGACGAAGTGGATGGCCACACGGTCGCCGCTACCGGCCTCGACGTGCCGATCCACGCAGTTGTAGGCCGCGTTCAGGGTGCCGCCGACGAACCACTTGGCGAATGGTGGGTTCGACCAGTCGAGCACCTCGGTGAACGGCTCGGCCCACGTGATGCGTTCGGCCTGCTCGGCCCAGAAGCCCAGCTGGTCGGCTGCGGCGCGGTCGTACGCGTCGGCCTTCAGATTGGCGTTCTCGGCCAGTTCTGCAGGCGGCTCGAAGCGACGGTTCTCGTTCGACAGGTTGCTGATGCCTTGCTCGGACACGGTGCTGCTCCTCGTGTTGACGACTCAGTTGCATTGTTGCTCAGGACCCAGGGTGTGACCATGGCGGTGGGCGGAAGGTGGGTGGAGCCCCGCCCCACCTCTCCCAGCCATGGACCGAGCGAAGCGAGGCGAAGCGCCCGGGCGCAGCCCGGCAGCGGCGAGGCACGAGTCGCTGGAGCGAGGAGCGCCAGCGACTCGCGCGCTCTACTTCTCCGAACCCGCCCCAGTCATCGACCGGACGTCCAGCTCCATGTAGCGGGCCTCGGCATCGGCGTCTCGTGCCGTGACGGTGCCCAGCCAGCCGAAGAAGAATCCAAGCGGGATCGAGATGATGCCCGGGTTCGCCAGCGGGAACCAGCTGAAGTCCGCACCGGTGATCATGGCGGTCTCGGACCCCGACACGACGGGAGAAAAGATCACCAGACCGACGCACGAGATCAGGCCGCCGTAGATGCTCCAGATGGCGCCGCGGGTGTTGAAGCGACGCCAGAACAGGTTGTACAGCAGCGCCGGCAGGTTCGCCGAGGCCGCGACCGCGAAGGCCAACGCCACCAGGAAGGCGATGTTGAGCTTCTGCGCCGGGATGGACAGCGCGATGGCCACGCCACCGATGACGAACGCGGACAGGCGCGCCACCTTGACCTCCTGCTTCTCGGTGACGTCGCCCTTCTTCCACACGTTGGCGTACAGGTCGTGCGCGACCGACGAGGCCGACGTGAGGGTCAGCCCGGCCACGACCGCGAGGATCGTGGCGAACGCGACCGCCGAGATGAACGCCAGCAGCACGGCTCCACCGGTCGAGCCAGCGCCACCGCCCACGGCTTCGGCGAGCAGCGGCGACGCGAGGTTGCCGCCCGAATCGGCGATGTCCTGCTTCTTGTCGCCCGTGACCAGCGCGGCGGCGCCGAAGCCGAGCACGAGAGTCATCAGGTAGAACGAGCCGATCAGGCCGATGGCCCAGAGCACCGACTTGCGTGCCTGGCGGGCGGTCGGCACGGTGTAGAACCTGATCAGGATGTGCGGCAGGCCCGCGGTGCCGAGCACCAGAGCCAGGCCGAGCGAGATGAAGTCGATGCGGCTCGCGGTGGAGACGCCGTACTTCAGTCCCGGCTCGAGGAAGGCCTTGCCGGCCCCGCTCTCCTCGGCGGCGGTTCCCAGCAGGTCGCTGAGGTTGAAGTTGAACTTCGCGAGCACCAGCACCGTGATGAGGACGGTGCCGACCATCAGCAGCACCGCCTTGACGATCTGCACCCACGTGGTGCCCTTCATGCCGCCGACCGTGACGTAGAAGATCATCAGCACGCCGACGCCGGCGATGGTGAGGTTCTTGGCCGTCTGGCTGTCGACGCCGAGCAGCAGCGCCACCAGAGCACCTGCGCCGACCATCTGGGCCAGCAGGTAGAAGATCGACACCACGACCGTCGAGGTCGCTGCAGCGGTGCGCACCGGGCGCTGTCGCATCCGGAAGGCGAGCTGATCGGCCATCGTGAATCGGCCGGAGTTGCGCAGCAGCTCGGCCACCAGCAGCAGGGCGACGAGCCAGGCCACGAGGAAGCCGATCGAGTACAGGAACCCGTCGTAGCCCGAGAGGGCGATGGCGCCGGATATGCCGAGGAAGGATGCGGCCGACATGTAGTCGCCGGCGACGGCGAAGCCGTTCTGTGCACCGGTGAAGCTGCGGCCGCCCGCGTAGTAGTCGGCAGCGGTCTTGGTGTTGCGGCTGGCCCAGAAGGTGATGCCGACCGTGATCAGCACGATGACGATGAACAGCGACCCGGTCAGGGCCTGATTGCCGTCGTCGGTGGTGGCCGCCTGCAGCGCGCCCGCGTAGGAGGAGATGGTGGCGCTCATCGCTCGATCTCCGCTTCGTACTCTGCGCGGAGCCGGTCCGCGGTGGGGTCGAGGCGCTCGGCCGCGAACCGGGCGTACCAGATCGCGATGCCGAACGTCGTGACGAATTGCAGCAGCCCGAACACCAGAGCGACGTTGATGTTGCCGAACAGCACATGGCCCATGAAGCCGGACGCGTAGTTCGACATCAGGACGTACAGCAGATACCAGACCATGAAGCCGACGGTGACCGGAACGACGAAGCGCAAGAAGGTTCGTTTCAGGTGCACGAAGTCCTCGGACGCATGGATGCGCGCGTAGGCCGCTTCGGCCTCAGCGCTGATTCTCTCCACCATGGGAATTCACCTCTTTCGATGCATGGCGACGCGTGCGCGTGGCCAGGATGTGGGCAGGCTCGAGGGGTGGCGACGGGCCGACTGTGTGGACAGACAGCCGGGTCGAGGCGTCGCAGCGAAGTGGCCCATACATCCCCCGATGTGTGTTGGCGCAGGTCCGGACCCGCGGCCCCGCGTTCGGGACGACCATACGCCCAGATGTGATGTGCCGCACAAGTCCGTGCGACCCCGACTCGACAGCGAAGCGGCCAGATGCCACGGTGGAACGTCCCGTCAGCACAGGCTGAACCGGCTTGCGACGGATGAGATATCTTGACGTCAAGAAACTTTCACATTCCCACACGCGCGCGAAACGGAGTCCCCGTGGCTGAGTCGACGATCATCTACACCCACACCGACGAGGCGCCTGCGCTGGCGACGCACTCGTTCCTCCCGATCATCCGGGC
>NZ_JBAVCB010000057.1:0-25525 GCF_049586495.1 Aeromicrobium sp.
TGGCCAGCTTCGCCGACGTCGACGATCTCGCGTCGTGGCTCGGCTCCGAGCAGATCGAGACCAAGGCCGGCACCACGTCGGTCACGAAGGCGGCACTCACGCCGACCCTGTTGTTCCCCTTCGCGGCCGGTCGAGTGTCCGGCAACGCCACGGACGCGGGCAGCCGCGCCGAGGTCGAGATGCGCGTCCTGCTGTGGTCGGTCGAGCGTCTGATCGGCGCCTTGTCGGCCACCGTGCGCGACCGCGACCTCGAAGCCACGCTGCACGTGGTCCTCCCGGGCTCGCCCAACCGCGGCATGTTTGGCGGCGACGGCGCGTACGGCGAGGCCAAGGCAGCGCTCGATGCGCTGGTCACCAAGTGGCACGCCGAGCGCACGTGGGCTGAACGAGTCACGTTGGCGCACGCCATCATCGGCTGGGTGCGTGGCACCGGGCTGATGGGCGGCAACGACCCGCTCGTCGAGGCCATCGAGGATGCTGGTGTCCGTACGTGGGCGCCTGATGACATGGCCGATGCGCTGCTTTCGACCTGCACCCCGCAGGCTCGAGCCGAGGCGCGGACCGCTCCGCTGCACGCCGACTTCACCGGAGGACTCGGTGAGGCCCGGCTGGACATGAAGGCGCTGGCCGAGGGCGTCGAGCTTCCGGTCAAGGAAGCGGAGTCGCATGTCGGCACCATCGCGGCACTGCCCGGTTCGCCGGCTCAGCTGGATCGGGTCGACGTGCCGAGCTGGCCCTCCGTGCCATCGCGCCCCGACGACCTCGTCGTCATCGTCGGCGCCGGTGAGCTGGGGCCGTACGGCTCCTCCCGCACGCGCTTCGAGATCGAGGTCGGCGACGAGCTGTCGGCAGCCGGCGTGCTTGAGCTGGCCTGGCTGACCGGGCTGGTCTCGTGGGATTCCACGGCTGGCTCGTGGTTCGACAACGAGTCGCAGGAGAAGGTCGACGAGGCGGACGTGGCCGAGCGCTACGACAAAGCTGTCCGCGAGCGGGTCGGCGTGCGTCGTTTCGCCGATGACGGAGCGATGGTCGACAACACCCGACCGCTCCTGACGTCGGTGTTCCTCGAGCAGGACATGACGTTTACCGTCTCGAGCGAGGCTGAGGCGCGAGCGATGCGCGACTCCGACCCCGACAAGACCGTCATCACGGCCGGTCAGGATGGCGACTGGACCGTCACCCGGCTTGCCGGGTCCGAGGTCCGCGTGCCGCGGAAGGCGACGATGTCGCGCACCGTGGGCGGTCAGATCCCGACCGGCTTCGACCCCACCGTGTGGGGCATCCCGGCCGAGATGGTCGAGTCCGTCGACCGGGTGGGCCTGTGGAACCTGGTCTGCACCGTCGACGCGTTCCTGTCCGGCGGGTTCAGTCCCGCCGAGCTGATGCAGTGGGTGCACCCGGCGCTGGTCGCCAACACCCAGGGCACCGGCATGGGTGGCATGGCGTCGATGCGCTCGCTGTACATCGACACCCTGCTGGGTGAGAGCACGCCCAACGACATCCTGCAGGAGGCGCTGCCCAACGTCATCGCGGCGCACGTCGTGCAGTCGTACGTCGGCTCCTACGGCGCGATGGTCCACCCCGTCGCGGCCTGTGCCACGACAGCGGTGTCGGTCGAGGAAGGCGTCGACAAGATCCGCCTCGGCAAGGCGCAGTTCGCCGTCACCGGCGGATTCGACGACCTCGGCATCGAGGGCATCGTCGGCTTCGGTGACATGTCGGCCACGGCCGACTCTGGTGCGATGGCCGCCAAGGGCTTGGAGGATCGCTACTTCAGCCGGGCCAACGATCGGCGCTACGGCGGTTTCGTGGAGTCCCAGGGGGGTGGCACGCTGCTGCTGGCGCGTGGAGACGTCGCGGCCGCCATGGGCCTGCCGGTCCTGGGTGTCGTGGCGTACGCCGGATCGTTCGCCGATGGCGTGCACACCTCGATCCCGGCTCCGGGAATCGGTGCGTTGGCCGCCGGTCTCGGCGGCCGCGAGTCGGCTTTGGCGAAGGGCCTGGCCTCGGTCGGGTTGACCGCGGACGACATTGGCGTGCTGTCCAAGCACGACACGTCCACTGGCGTCAACGAGCGCAACGAGTCCGAGCTGCACGAGCGGCTGGCTGCGGCGATCGGTCGCAGCGAGGGCAATCCGCTCTACGTCATCAGCCAGAAGGCGCTGACGGGTCACTCCAAGGGTGGCGCTGCCGCCTTCCAACTGGTCGGCCTGTCGCAGGTGCTGGCCTCTGGCACGGTGCCGCCCAACCGCAGCCTGGACTGCGTGCTCGACGACCTCGCCGAGCACGAGCACCTGGTCTGGCTGCGCGAGCCGCTGCAGTCCGGCGGCCTCAAGGCAGGCCTGGTCACCAGCCTCGGTTTCGGCCACGTGGCCGCGCTGATCGCCTTGGTCCATCCTCAAGCCTTCGTCGAGACGCTCGCGCCCGAGGATCGTGACGGCTACCTCGCCCGTGCGCAGGAACGCACCATCGAGGGCCGGCTCCGCCTGGTCCGCGCGATGTACGGAGGAGCGGCGCTGTACGAGCGTCCGGCCGACCGTCGCCTGGGTGACGCAGGCGCCCGTGAGCGCGAGGCTGGCATGCTGCTCAACCCGGCGACGCGGCTCGACGCCGAGGGGCTCTATGGCGAGCCCAGCTGCTGATGGGGGGCTGCTGATGCAGGTCGTCGGTGTGGGCATTGATCTGGTGCACGTCCCGTCGTTCGCCGAACAGCTGGCGCAGCCGGGATCTCGCTTCGTGCGGGCGTTCACGCCGGGCGAGCGGGGGGATGCGCGGGACCGTCCGTCCGATCCCGCACGCCACCTCGCTGCCCGATGGGCAGCCAAGGAGGCCGTGATCAAGGCGTGGTCGGCCTCCATCCACGGCCAGGCGCCGGTCGTGGACGAGCACGTCCACCACCGGATCGAGGTGGTGCTCGACGCGTGGAGCCGCCCCCGCATTCGCCTGCACGGCGACGTCGCGAGATGGCTTGACGGCTACACAATCGAGATGTCGCTGTCTCACGACGGCGACTATGCGACAGCACTCGTGGTGCTCTCGCGCTAGCGGAGTCTTCGTTCAGGTGGGGTCGGCACTGAACAGGTAGGCGGCAAGAAGTCGCTTGAGCTCGACGATGGCGTCGGCGTGGCTCTGGCCGTCGCGAATCGAGAAGTTGAGCATCGAGTACACCACGTGCACCAAGACCTCGGCGGTGATGGTGCGACGTTCGCGCGGAACTCCCGGGGTCAGTGGCGCGAGAGCGCTGGCGACTGCCGCGGCCAGCTCGCGCTCGGTGATGGCGGCGGTCGCCCGGGTGCTGGGGGTGGACTGCACGGCGTGCCAGACGGCGCGGCGGGACGGGTCTTCAGACCAGAGCTCGGCCATGTGGTCGACGAGACGCTCGAGAAACCGCGGCCAGTCCAAGGTCGGAATCTCTGCGGCGAAGGCCTCGAGCTCCTTCTTGACCGCCACGGCGTCCACGCGGTCGAGCTCGCAGACGATGACGTACTTGTTTTGGAAGAACTGATACAGCGTGCCGATCGGCAGCTTCGCCCGGTTGGCCACCTCTTCGCAGGTGAACGACTCGAAGCCGACCTCCAGCAACAGCTCGCGCGCCACCACCAGCAGGTGATCGAACTTGATGTGGGAGCGCTCCTGCGTGGGGCGGCGTCGCGGTTCGAGGATCTCGGCCGTCACGCCGTCACCCTAGTCGGTCGCGGCCAGCCCTGCGTGCACCAATGGACCGATCGCCTCGCCAATCGTGTCGAATCCCTCGCCAAGGGTCTGCCCGTGCGAGTACCGAAAATGGATGCCTTCGAGGATGACCGCCAGCTTGAAGAAGGCGAGACCGAGATGGAATCCGATGTCGCTGACATCCCGTCCGGTGGCTGAGGCGTAGCGCTGCAGCACCTCTTCTTGCGACAGGTAGCCGGCGGCCAGGGGTGCGTCGGTGACGCTGGCCGCCACGCCGGTTCCGCGGGATGCTTCGGCCATCTGCTGGTAGGCGAGCATGACGGCCACGTCGGTGAGTGGATCTCCCAGGGTGCTCATCTCCCAGTCCAGCACGGCCGTCATGCGATCACCGGCCGCGCTGTCGATCAGGACGTTGTCGAGGCGGTAGTCGCCGTGCACGATGGTGCCTTCGCCCGAGGTCGGGATGCTGGCAGACAACCGGTCGGCCAGTTCGTCGATGCCGTCGATCGTGCGGCTGCGCGAAGACTCCAGCTGCTTGCGCCACCGACCCACTTGGCGTTCCAAGTATCCGTCGGGGCGGCCGAAGTCGCCCAGTCCCGCTGCTGCGGGATCGACGGCATGCAATCGGCCCAGCGTGTCGACCAAGTTCTCCGAGATCGCCCGCGTGCGTTCTGTCCCGAGGAGCTCCAGCTCGGCGGCGGTCTTGTAGGGCGTGCCGGTGGCCCGTTCCATCACGTAGAACGGTGCGCCCATCACCGCGGGGTCCTCGCACAATGCGTACATCTGCGGCACCGGCACGTCGGTGCTGCTGAGAGCGGCCATGGCCCGGTACTCACGACTCATGTCGTGGGCGGTGGCCAGCACGTGTCCCAGCGGTGGGCGGCGCACCACGAGCGTGGTGCTGCCGTCGGTGACGGTGTACGTCAAGTTGGACTTTCCGCCAGTGATCAGACTGGCCTCGAGGGCTCCATGCACCAACCCGGGACGCTGCTGAGCGAGCCAGTCAGCCAGAACGGCGGTGTCGAGGCCGTCGATCGTTGCCACGTCAGTCCTTCGGTCCGCCGGCCACGTAGATGACCTGCCCGGAGACAAATCCGGCGCCTTCGCTCACGAGGAACGACACCGTGTGGGCGATGTCCTCGGGCTGTCCCACGCGGGCCACGGGAATCTGGTCGGCGCTGAACTTGATGAAGTCGTCGAAGGGCACGCCCATGCGTTCGGCCGTGGCGGCCGTCATGTCGGTCTGGATGAAGCCGGGAGCGATCGCATTGGACGTGACGCCGAACTTGCCCAGCTCGATCGCCAGCGTCTTGGTGAAGCCCTGCAGGCCCGCCTTGGCGGCTGAGTAGTTGGCCTGACCGCGGTTGCCGAGGGCGGATGTGCTGGACAAGTTGACGATGCGTCCGAACTTCGCCTCGGTCATGTGCTTTTGAGCAGCCTTGGCCATCAGGAAGGAGCCGCGCAGGTGGACGCCCATGACCAGGTCCCAGTCCTCGACACTCATCTTGAACAGCAGGTTGTCGCGCAGGATGCCGGCGTTGTTGACCAGCACGGTGGGCGCTCCAAGTTCGTCTGCGATGCGCGAGACGGCCGCGTCGACGGCTGCTGGGTCACTGACATCTGCACCGACGGCGATGGCAATTCCTCCGGCGGCGGTGATCGCGTCGACGGTCGTGGCGCAGGCGGCTTCATCCAGATCAACCACCGCGACCTTGAATCCGTCGGCGGCCAATCGGCTCGAGACGGCAGCACCGATGCCGCGGGCTGCTCCGGTCACGATCGCGGTACGGGCTTCGATCACGTCAAACTCCTGGGGTGATGGGATTGCTAAGCGCTTGCTTAGTTCATTCTGCACGCTATCGCACCGACTGCTCACAGACCAGAGGCAGGATGACGTACGCGACATGCAGAGCAAAAGGTGAGGATTCCCTCAAGTTCCTCTATAGTTGAGGAAACCCTCACGTTCAGGAGTTCTTGTGCCGCAGTTCGACGCGGGTGCACCCACCCAGCCAGCCCAGTCCGCTGACCCTCGAGGCCTGCTCACGCAGCAGCGCGTCGGACGGTTCGCGCGGATCGAGCCCAAGGGCAAGCGGGTGCACACCGCACGCGAACGAGCCGAACTGCTGCTGGACGAGGGGTCCTTGGTCGAGATGACACCGTTGCGCACGGCTGGCGCTCGACCCGACGGCACCAGCAGCGGCAGCGGAGTCGTGGCGGGATGGGGAACGACCGACGGCAGCCCCGTCGTCGTCATCTCGCACGACGCCGCCGTCGCCTCCGGTGCGATTGGTGCCGTCATGGCCGAGGCGATCATGAAGGCCCAGCGCTTCGCGATCGACCGCGGTCACCCCATCGTCTACATCAACGACTCGGGCGGAGCGCGGGTGCCGGACGGCATCTTCGCTCTGCACGGCTGCGGCGGCATCTTCGCGCTCAACGTGAAGGCGCAGAAGCGGGTGCCCCAGATCTCCTTGATCCTCGGCCCGTGTGCTGGCGCCGCGGCATACTCGCCCGCGCTCACCGACTGGACCGTCATGGTCAAGGGTCAGGGACAGATGTTCCTGACCGGTCCCGACATCGTCAAGGCCGCCACCGGCGAGGACGCAACCGCCGAGGAGATCGGCGGATCACGACTGCACTCGGTGACCAGCGGTGTCGCTCACCTCGAGGTCAGCTCCGAGATGGAGGCTTTCGAGGCCACCCGCCTGTTGCTGTCGTTCCTGCCCGAACACAAGGGTGCACCGCACAAAGTGCAGAGCGCCATGCCGGCCAACCCCTTCGCCGCCGGCAAGCTGCCGACCCTGGTGCCCGACAAGTCCAGCGTCGTGTTCGACATGTTCGCTCTGCTCGACGGAGTGCTGGACAACGGCGCCCGTCTTGAGGTGATGCCGGAGCACGCCCCCAGCATTCTCACGCTCTTTGGTCGCCTCGACGGTCGCCCGGTCGGCGTCGTCGCGAACCAGCCCGCTGCGCGCGGTGGCATCCTGGACTCCAAGGCGTCGGTCAAGCTGGCCCGGTTCGTGGAGTTCTGCGGTCGTTTCGACCTTCCCGTCCTCACCTTCGTCGACGTGCCCGGCTTCCTGCCCGGCACCGTGGAGGAGAGTCGCGGTGTCATCACGCACGGTGCCAAGGTACTCAAGGCCTACGCCGAGACCGAGTCGCCCAAGCTCACGGTCGTGGTCCGCAAAGCCTTCGGTGGCGCGTACATCGCCATGGGCGCCGCGTCGCTCGGTGCTGACGTGAACTGGGCCTGGTCCGGGTCCGAGATCGCGGTCATGGGACCCAGTGGCGCGGTGGCGCTGCTGAACCGCCGCGAGCTCGCTGCCTCCGATGATCCCGCCGCTCTGCGCGACACCCTCGCTGCTGCCTACCGCGAGGAGGTCGCCCGTCCGTACGTGGCGGCCGAAGCCGGCATCGTCGACGACGTCATCCATCCAGAAGAGACCCGTCCCCGCATGGTCGCTGCCCTGCGCATGCTCAGCGCTGGCAGCCCTCGCGCATGATCTCGGCGCGTGCCGAGATCGTCGGCAACATCTGGAAGATCACCTCGCGCGTCGGCGATCAGGTGGCCAAAGGCGACACTGTGGCGGTGCTGGAGTCCATGAAGATGGAGATCCCCGTCGTGGCACCCGCCGGCGGCCACGTCAGTCGAGTCCTGGTGGAGGTCAACCAGATCGTCCAGGAGGGCGACCCGATCGTCGAGATCGACGACACCGCAAGCGCATGACCCGCCCGAGGTAGGTTCGCCGGGTGCCCGAGATCTGGACCCACGAGGTGCCCATGCGGTGGGGCGACCTCGACATCCTGAACCACGTCACGAATGTCGTGTACCTGGACTACGCCGCCGAGGCGCAGGCCGTGCGTCGGCGCGATGGCCACCAGATCGATCATCGGCCCGTGCGTGAGGTCACGGTGACGTACCTGCGGCCCACGGCGCTGAGTCGGCGGCCGCTGCTGGTGCGTTCGAGCCTGGACGGCGACGAGCTCACCCAGGAGATCTGCACGACCTCACACGATGAGCCGGCCGTGCACGCTCGGGTGGTCACCACCTACGGCGCCCCAGCGATGCCGCTGATCCCATCCCTGGACGGTCATGCAGTCGCGGCGAGTGTGCGCGTCAGCGACCTCGACGCGACCGGCGCCGTGTCGCTCATCGGTCAGTTTCGCGTCGCCCAGGAGGCGCGCGTCCTGCACGTCGGCACCCAAATGGAGCGCGGCGTGCTGGGACAGGTCGTCGTCGGGACCATCTCGCTGCAACCGGTGGCACCGTTGGCATGGCGCCCCGAGCCGTACGAGGCGCACAGCTGGATCAGCCGTGTCGGCACTGGATCGTTCACAATCAATACTCTGGTGGGCGACCCGTCAGCGCCGGTGCTCGTCACTCGCACGACGCTGGTCGGCTTCGACAGCGCCACCCAGACAGCGCGCCCCTTCACCGATCCTGAGCGCCGGATAGTGCTGGACCACCTGCGGTAGCAGCAGCTGACTGGAAGGCCAGCCAGCTTCCACATGGTGGACGCTTCGTCCACAAGTCAAGATCACTGCCTAGATTCGGGCCATGATCTTGACCTCTACCGCCCCGCCGACCGCTGAGGCCGTTGACGTCCGGCGCACCCACCCCGCTGGCGTGCGGCTCAGCGGCGTGTCACGGTCCTTTCCGACGCCACGGGGCCAGCACCACGTTCTGACCGACGTGAATCTGTCGATTGGTCCCGGCGAGATCGTTGCGCTGATCGGCGCTTCCGGCTGTGGGAAGTCGACGTTGCTGCGCGAGATTTGTGGACTTGACCGTCCCGACGCGGGCGAGATCGTCATCGACGACCAGCCCGTGCGCACCGTCGAGGCGCGATGCGCCGTCGCGTTCCAGGAACCACGTCTGCTGCCGTGGCGCACCGTGCGGGACAACGTGCATCTCGGACTTCCGCGGGGGACCGGCCGTGTTGACGGCGACGATCGAGTCGACGAGCTGCTCGAGCTGGTCGGTCTGACTGCCGCCGCCGAGCGCCGTCCACGTGAGGTCTCTGGCGGCATGGCCCAACGTGTCTCGCTGGCGCGGGCACTGGCCCGCAACCCGGCCGTGCTGCTGCTGGACGAACCGCTCGGCGCGCTCGACGCGCTGACTCGGCTGAAAATGCAGGACCTGCTGCTGGAGATCCACGCGGCCGAGCCGACCACTGTCGTGCTGGTGACGCACGACGTCGAGGAGGCGCTGTACCTGGCCGACCGGGTCGCGCTGATTGGCGGTGCCCACCGTCATCGGGGTTCGGAGGTGCAGACCCTGATCACCGTCCCCGGGGACCGGCCGCGAGATCGCGGCGACACCACCTTGGCCGCCCTCCGACTGGAGCTGCTCCAGGGGCTCGGCGTCCCGACCCACCACTGACCACCACTCACACCCCTACGTCACGCGACCTTTTCGCGCGGCTCATCAAGAGAAACGGAAACCACCATGTCCACTCACCCCTCTCGACGCCGTACGGCGGCCGTCGCCACAGCCCTGGCAGCCTTCACCCTGCTGTCCGGGTGCGTGGCCGGTGAAGGGTCCTCCGACACGGCGGACGCCTCGGCGAGCAGCACCTGGAGCGCCGACGAACTCCACGTCGACTACGCGACTTACAACCCCCTGTCCCTGATCGTCAAGGAGCAGGGCTGGCTGGAAAGCACGTTGGGCGACGACGTCACGGTCACGTGGACCCAGTCGGCGGGCTCGAACAAGGCCAATGAGGCCCTGCGGGCCGGAGCCGTCGACATTGGCTCAACCGCCGGTTCTGCAGCGCTCCTTGCCCGTGCCAACGGGTCGCCCATCAAGACCGTGCTGCTGTACTCCCAGCCTGATTGGGCGGCGCTGGTCGCGCCGAAGGGCTCGAACATCAGCAACGTCGCGGACCTGAAGGGCACATCGGTCGCGGCGACCAAGGGCACCGATCCTTACTTCTTCCTCCTGCAAGCCCTGGCAACTGCCGACCTCGGCCTGGACGACGTCGAGGTGCAGAACCTGCAACACGCTGACGGCAAGACTGCATTGGAGAACGGCAGCGTCGACGCCTGGGCCGGACTCGACCCGTTGATGGCCGACAGCGAGGTCAACAACGGATCGAAGTTGTTCTACCGAAACATCGATTTCAACACCTACGGGTTCCTGAACGCCACGGAGGAATTCCTGGAGGCCAGTCCTGATCTGGCCCAGGTCGTCGCCGACGCGTACGAGAAGGCCCGCGCCTGGGCCGCCGAGAACCCGGACGAGACGGTGCAGATCCTGGCTGAGGCGTCGGGCATCTCCCCGGAGCTGGCCAAGAAGGTGCTGCAGGAACGGACCGTGCTCGACCTCGATCCGACGCCGGGCGCCAAGCAGACCGCCGTGCTCGAGGTGGTCGGCCCGATCTTCGTGGAGATCGGCGACGTCAGCCAGCAGTCGCAGGTGGACGAGGCCTTGGCCAGTTTGTTCGACACGACGTACATCGACGCCGCTGATCCGGCTCGCGTCAACGACTGAGACAGGGAGATGAGATGAGCGCCACCACCCAGCCACGAGCTGGCCACGAGCGAACCGGCGCCGCCACTACGGGGTCGGCGCGCCGCGACCTGCTCGATCGGACCTGGGTGGTGGCGCTGGTCGGTGCCGTCGTCCCCCTGACCCTTCTGCTCGCCTGGCACGCGGCCAGCATCACCGGGATCTTCGCCTCCTATCAGCTGCCCCCGCCGGCCTCGGTGTGGGATGCGGCCGTCGAGCTCGCCGACCGCGGCGAGCTGTTCCCGCAGATCGCCATCTCGACCCAGCGCGTGCTGCTCGGATTCACCGTCGGAGCCGTGCTGGGACTCACCCTGGGGGCCTCGGTGGGGCTCTCCCGCCTCTCCTCGGTCCTGCTCAGCCCGACCGTGGGCGCCGTCCGTGCCGTTCCTTCACTTGCCTGGATCCCGCTGCTGTTGATCTGGCTCAAGCTCGGCGAGGACTCCAAGATCACGTTGGTGGCCATCGGCGCGTTCTTCCCCGTGTACACGACCGTGGCGGGCGCGCTCAAACACGTCGACCCCCACCTGGTCGAGGCGGCGCGGGCCTTCGGATTGCGGGGCATCGGGCTGTTCCGCACCGTGCAGTTGCCGGCGGTGTTGCCGTCGGTGGTGTCAGGACTGCGTCTGGCCATGGCCCAGGCGTGGCTGTTCTTGGTGGCCGCCGAGCTGGCAGGCGCCTCGATGGGTCTGGGGTTCCTGCTGACAGACTCGCAGAACAACGGCCGGGTCGACCGGGTGCTGCTGGCCATCGTGCTCCTCGCCGTGCTGGGCAAGGTCACGGACACGGTCATCGGTGTGGTCGAGAAGCGCTTCTTGAACAGATGGAGCTGACATGAGCAACGCAGACGAGCATTCTTTCGGGTTCCGCACCCGGGCTCTGCACGCCGGCGGGGTGCCCGATCCCTCCACCGGCGCCCGCGCCGTGCCGATCTATCAGACCACCAGCTTCGTGTTCACCGACACCGCGGACGCCGCCAATCTGTTCGCCCTGCAGAAGTACGGCAACATCTACTCGCGCATCGGCAATCCGACCGTGGCGGCGCTGGAAGAGCGCATGGCCAGCCTCGAGGGCGGCATCGGTGCCGTGGCGACCGCGTCGGGCATGTCCGCCGAGTTCATCACCTTCGCCGCCTTGGTCGGCTCGGGCGACCACATCGTAGCGGCCGCCTCCCTGTACGGCGGCACGGTGACTCAGCTCGACGTCACCTTGCGTCGCTTCGGGGTCGATACCACCTTCGTGACCGGGACCGATCCTGCGCACTACGAGGCTGCCATCACCGACGCGACCAAGGCGGTCTACGCCGAGGTGATCGCCAATCCCAGCGGCGAGATCACCGACATCGAGGGTCTGGCCCACGTCGCGCATCGCCACGGGATTCCGCTGGTCATCGACGCCACGCTGGCCACGCCCTACCTGATCCGTCCCATCGAGCACGGCGCCGACATCGTGATCCATTCGCTCACCAAATTCATCGGGGGCCACGGCACCACGCTCGGCGGCATCGTGGTCGAGTCGGGGCGCTTCGACTGGGGCAGCGGCCGCTTCCCGTCCATGACCGAGCCCGTGCCGTCGTACGGCGGGGTGTCGTGGTGGGAGAATTTCGGGGAGTACGGCTTCTTGACCAAGCTGCGCACCGAGCAGCTGCGCGACATCGGGCCAGCACTGTCACCGACGGCCGCCTTCGCACTGCTCCAGGGGGTCGAGACCCTTCCGCAAAGACTGGATGCTCACGTGGCGAACGCTCAGGCCGTGGCCGAGTGGCTCGATGCGGATCCCCGGGTCGGCTACGTCACCTACGCCGGCCTACCCGGACACCCGCACCACGACCGCGCCGCGCACTACTTGCCGCTGGGTCCCGGTGCCGTGTTTGCCTTCGGCGTTGGCGCCACCTCCGAGCACAGCGGCCGCGAGGTCGGGCAACGATTCATCGAGTCGGTGCAGCTGGCCAGCCACCTTGCCAACATCGGCGACGCCCGAACGCTGGTCATCCACCCCGGCTCGACCACGCACCAGCAGCTTTCCGACGAGCAGCTGGTCTCCGCAGGCGTGGCCGACGATCTGGTGCGCATCTCCGTGGGCATCGAGGACCTGGCTGACATCATCTGGGACCTCGACCAGGCTCTGACCGCAGCGACCGGAGTGAACCGATGACCACGCAGGAACGCCGCTGGGTCGGACCCAGCGCCCGGCAACGGCTAGCCCTCTTGCGCAGGACCCGGTCGATCGCCATCGTCGGCGCCTCGACGAACGCGGCGCGCGCCAGCTACTTCGTGGCCACGTACCTGCTGTCCAGCACGGACTACCGCGTGTACTTCGTCAACCCGCGCGCGACCGAGATTCTCGGGCGCCCGGTGTACCCGAGCCTCGTCGAGCTGCCCGAGGTTCCCGACGTCGTCGATGTCTTTCGCCGGCACGAGGACCTTCCTGGAGTGCTGGACGAGACGATCGCCGCCGGCGCCGAGACCTTGTGGCTCCAGCTGGGCTCCTGGCACGAGGACGTGGCTGGCACCGCCGAGGCTGCCGGCCTCCAGGTCGTGATGGATCGCTGCATCAAGATCGAGCACGCCCGCTTCGACGGCGGACTGCACCTCGCGGGCTTTGACACCGGTGTGATCAGCTCGCGCCGAGATTCGGGGGTCAGCCGCTAGATCACGCTCAGATCGAGTCGGGCGCACGTGCGGTCCCGCACGCACGCTCGGTCGCGACAACTCGGCTTCGCTTCGCTCATGACGCCGACCCGACCAGCTGTATCCGATTGTTCATGGCCCAACACCGCTTCGCTTCGCTCAAGACGCGGTGTTGACCATGAACGTGGCCGCGTGCTCCACGTAGGCCCAGAACTGGGCGTCCTGCTCGGGCGAGAGGTTCGCGGCGTCGAGACCGGCGCGAAAGTGCACCAGCCAGCGGTCGCGGGCCTCGTGGGTGACCTCGAATGGTGCGTGGCGCATGCGCAGGCGCGGGTGGCCACGCTGCTCGGAGTACGTGGTGGGGCCACCCCAGTACTGCTCGAGGAACATCGCGAATCGCTCCTCGGCCGGTCCGAGATCGGCCTCGGGGTACATCGGGCGAAGCACCTGGTCCTCGGCCACGCCGGCATAGAACGTCTTGACGATCAGCGTGATCGTGTCATGCCCGCCGATCTCGTCGTAGAAGGTCATTCGCCAGCCCCCAGGGGTGTCACGAACGTGCGGGGGATGGCGATTCCCTCAGCGTCAAAGCGCGCCTTGATCCGCTGACGCATCGCGCGGGCCACGAACCACTGCTGCAAGGGGGCTGTCTTCAGCACCAGACGCACCACGGCGCCGTCCTTGTCGAACTTTTCGACGCCCCAGACCTCCGGATCCTCCAAGATGACGCCGGCGAACTGCTCGTCGGCGAACAGCTGGTGCGCTTCGTCAGCCAGCACAGCCTGCACCTGGGCCAGGTCCGAGTCATAGCTGACCGTGATGTCCAGCACCGTCCGCGCCCAGTTCTGGCTCTGGTTGCCTACCCGGGCGATCTCGCCATTTCGCACGTACCAGACGGTGCCGTTGACGTCGCGCAATCGGGTGACCCGCAGGCTGACCGCCTCGACCGTTCCGACAGCCTCGCCGACGTCGATCACGTCGCCGACACCGTACTGGTCCTCGAGGATCATGAAGATGCCGGACAGGAAGTCCTTGACCAGGTTTTGCGCGCCGAAGCCCAGGGCCACGCCGATGATGCCGGCGCTGGCGAGGATCGGCGCGACGTCGATGCCCACCTTCGACAGCACCATCACCAAAATGATTGCGAGGATCAGTCCGGTCGAGACGCTGGTGAGCAGCGAGCCCATGGTGCTGGCGCGCTGGTGACGTCGGGCCGCCGCCGCCGGATTGACGTCGGCGAACAGCGTCTCGGCGCGGGCCGTGAGCGGGCCCAAGGACCTGCCGCTGGTCGCTCGCGCCACCAGTCGGGCGATGGCGCGGGTCACGAACCACCGAAAGAGCAGTCCGACGACGACGATGAGCACGATGGCACCGGGGGTGGCGACGAACCATTCCCACGCGGTGCCGGCGGGCAGCTTCCAGTCCAGGGCACGCATGGGGCCAGCCTACGGGCCACTAGGATGGATCCATGACGACTGCCTCGACAACGGTGTCCACGACCGGCCGGCGCGTGTTCACAGGCGCCTTGACGTTCCTGCTCACCTTCCTCGTCGGTGCCACCGCAGCGGTGGCCGACACTCCGCTCAGCGACGACTGGCCGGTGAAGGAGTCCCGCAGCACCCTGGACATCTTGCTGTTGTTCGGCGGAGGGACGATCGGATTGTTCGTGCTGATCTCGCTGTTCGCCGTGCTCACGGCCCGAACGAACTATGTTCCTCCAGCGCCGAGCCAGGATCTCGCGACCACCGCTGGCTCAGACGCCGCCACTCACTGAGAGGCGGCCTGGGCGCGTAGCGCGCGGGCCAGATCGTCGCGGCCCTCCGACACGTAGCGTCGCGATGCCGGACCGGCCTCAGTAGTCTCCAGCCAGGCGTCCACCTGGGCGAGCGCATCGGCCGAGGGGTTGGCCGAGGGGAACAGCGCGATCAGCGCGTTCTGCCCGACCCACACGCCCTTGTCCTCGATGATCGTCTCGGCCATCTCCAGGTAGCGAGCGACGTACGGCTCGAGCAGCTCTGCCTGCCCTGACACCTGGAACGCGTAGGCGGTTCGGCGCCGGGTCTCGTTCGGCGTCTCGTCGTCATCGACCACGATGCGCCACGCTTCGGCCTTCGCCTCCGCCAGCGGTCGGATGGCACGCGCCGCGGAGGCGCGCTCCTGGCCGCTGATGGTGTGATCGGCCTCGAGCGTCCGCTCGATCTCGGCGTCGTCGGCGGCTCCGATGCGTGCCAGAGCCGTGACGAGGCTCCACCGCAGGTCGGCGTCGACCGTCAGGCCCGGCAACGATCCGTCTAGGATCTCGCGCAGCCGCTGGGGCCCGGACGCGGCGGCTGCCAAGGCGCGCACCAGGGCGAGCTGGTGGTCACTGCCCGGCTCTGCGGCGTCGACGAGGGCCCGCAGGCCTGACTCCCACCGCTCGGCCAGCGCCGGGCGGTCGGCGTCGGATGTGTAGAAGTCGATGGCTCCGGCAGCCTGGCGCAGCAGGGCCCCCACCGCGGTGAGATCGGTCTCCGTGGCCACGCCAGCCAGCACCAGCGCGACGAAGTCAGTGCTGGACAGCTCGGCGTCGCGAGTCATGTCCCACGCCGATCCCCAGCACAAGGCGCGCGGCAGGGACTCCTCGAACGTGGCGATGCTCTCCACCAACGTCGCGAAGGACCGTTCGTCCAGCCGGATCTTCGCGTAGGTGAGGTCATCGTCGTTCAGCAGGATCAAGTCAGGTCGCCGGTGGTCGATCAGCTCGGCGATGTCGGTCGAGGCATCCCGCACGTCGGTCTCGATGCGCTCGGTGCGCACCAGGCGTCCCTCGACGCGGTCGTACAGGCCGATCGCGATGCGGTGGCGGCGCAGCGTCGGGTGCGCTTCGACGGCGGACTGCTGGACGGTGAAGGAGGTGAAGTACTCGCCCTCGGTTCCCTCGCCGGGCGCGGTCTCGAACTGCGCGCGCAACGTGTTCACCCCCGAGGTCTGCAACCACTCCTTCGACCACGCGTGAAGCTCACGACCGCTGGCGGTCTCCAGCTGAGTCAGCAGATCGTTGAGCTCGGTGTTGCCGTAGGCGTGCTTGTCGAAGTACGACCGCAGTCCGGCGAAGAAGTCCTTCTCGCCGACCCACGCCACCAGCTGCTTGAGCGCCGAGGCGCCCTTGGCGTAGGTGATGCCGTCGAAGTTGGCTTCGACGGCGTGCAGGTCGTAGTTGTCTGCCGCGATCGGATGGGTGGACGGCAGCTGGTCCTGGCGGTAGGCCCAGTTCTTGCGCGAGTTGGTGAAGGAGGTCCACGCATCCGTGAAGCGGGTGGCGTGCACGTTGGCGTACGAGGCGGCAAACTCGGCGAACGACTCGTTGAGCCACAGGTCGTCCCACCACTTCATCGTCACGAGATCGCCGAACCACATGTGCGCCATCTCGTGCAGGATCGTGTTGGACCGCGACTCATAAGCCGCCTGGGTCTGCCGGCTGCGGAAGATCATCTCGTCGCGGTAGGTGACGCATCCGGCGTTCTCCATCGCGCCCATGTTGTACTCCGGCACGAACAGCTGGTCGTAGGTGCCGCCGAACGGATACGCCATCTGGAAGACCCGCTCGAAGAACTCGAAGCCCTGCTTGGTGACCAGGAAGATGTCATCGGCGTCGAGGTGCTCGACCAGCGACTGACGGCAGTACACGTTCAGTGGGAGGTCGCCGTGGTCGCCGGAGTAGATGTCGCTGACGCGGTGGTAGTGACCGGCCACGACGGCCGTGATGTAGGTCGACAGCTTCTGAGTGGGCTCGAAGTGCCAGGTGGCTGCGCCATCGTGGGCGGGAACGGGTTCGGGCGTGGGGGAGTTCGACACCACGGCCCAGTCGTCGGGGGCCGTGACGTGGAAGGTGAACACGGCCTTGAGATCCGGCTGCTCGAAGGTGGTGAAGACGCGGCGTGCGTCGGGCACCTCGAACTGTGTGTAGAGGTAGACCTTCTCGTCGGCCGGATCGATGAACTTGTGCAAGCCCTCGCCGGAGTGCGAGTACCGGCATGTGGCCTCCACCCGCAGCTCGTTGCTCTCGGCCAGACCGGTCAGGGCGATTCGACTGTCGGCATAGGCGGACACATCGACCGGGTCGCCGTTCAGCGTGATCGACCGGATGTCGCCGTCGACGAGGTCGGCGAACGTGGCGCCACCTGTGCTGGCTGAGAAGCGGATGGTCGTGATCGATCCGAACCGGTTGGGATTGTCGAGGGTCAGATCCAGCTCGACGTCGTACGACTCGGTGCTGATGGTCGCCGCGCGCTGATGGGCTTCGTCGCGGGTGAGGTTGGTTCCGGGCATGAGGCCAACTCTCGCACGCGTTGCAGGGCGAAGCGAAACCCGGACCGAGGTGACCCACGGCACACCGAATGTGCGAATCTGCGACGGCCGACCGGTGTTGTGACAGACATGACTACTTCATCTCCAGCGCCCAAGGAAAACGTCGACTTCTGGTTTGACCCCCTGTGCCCGTTCGCCTGGATCACCTCGCGATGGATGCTCGAGGTGGAGCAGGAGCGTGACGTCACGACAACCTTCCGGATCATGAGTCTGTCGGTGCTGAACGCCGACAAGGACGTGCCCGCCGCCTACCAGGAGATGATCGAGAAGGGCTGGGGGCCGGTGCGGCTGGCCATCGCGATCGAGCAGGAGCACGGCCAGCAGGCCTTGCGCGACTACTACACCGCGATCGGCACCAAGCACCACAACAAGAAGCAGGCGTTCTCCGCCGAGCTGTACGAGGCCGTGCTGGTGGAGATCGGGCTCCCGGTCGAGCTCGCCGCGGCGGCTGAGGACACGTCGTTGGACCACGCGGTGCGCGTCTCGCACGAGGACGGCATCAGCCGGGTCGGTGACGAGGTCGGCACCCCGGTCATCGCCATCGGCGGCACCGCCTTCTTCGGACCCGTGCTCACCAGCATCCCCAAGGGCCAGGACGCCGCCAACGTCTTCGACGGCGCCCGCCTGCTGGCTGGCTACCCGGACTTCTTCGAGCTCAAGCGCACCCGCGTCGGTGAGCTCGACTTCAGCTGAGCGATCCTGTTCGTTGCAGGCTTCGCGCCGGTACACGCAACCAGCCGAGGGTGATCGAGCCCGGACTCCCACGGGCTGCCAGACTGACGCCATGCGCGTCCACATCGCCGCCGATCACGCGGGTTTCGAGCTCAAGACCCACCTCATCGCCTGGCTGACCAAGCAGGGTCACGACCCGGTCGATCACGGGGCTCACGGCTACGACGCCGAGGATGACTACCCACCGCTCTGCGTCGACGCTGCCGCAGCGGCGGTGGCCGATCCCGGCTCCCTGGCCATCGTCATCGGCGGATCCGGCAACGGCGAGCAGATCGCGGCCAACAAGGTCACGGGTGCACGCGCCGCACTGGCGTGGAGCACCGAGACCGCGTCGTTGGCCCGTCAGCACAACAACGCCCAGGTAGTGGCCATCGGAGCCCGCATGCACACCGCCGACGAGGCCACCGCCATCGTCGAGGCTTTCCTGACCACCCCGTGGAGCGGGGCCGACCGGCACCAGCGTCGCATCAACATGCTGCTGGCGTACGAGGAGACCGGCGAGTTTGCCTGAAGGGCACACGCTCCACCGGTTGGCGCGGGATCTTGCGGCGTCCTTCGGCGGCCGGACCGTGCGATCTGGCAGTCCGCAGGGACGCTTCGCCGGCGCCGCCGGGCTCGATGGACGCGTCGTGGTCGGCGCCGACGCGGTGGGCAAGCACCTGCTGGTCGACTTCGGCGCTGACGACGTGGTGCACGTGCACCTGGGCCTGTACGGCAGCTTCGTCATTATGCCGGGCACGGGGCACGATGTCGTGGGCCAGGTGCGCTGGCGGCTCGAGGCGGGCCACACAGGTGACCTGCGTGGACCGACCACCTGTGAGCTCCTGACCCCACCGGAGGTCGACGCGCTGATCGCGCGGATCGGGCCCGACCCGCTGCGGGCTGATGCCGACCCGGACCGCGCCTGGCGACGTATCCACGCATCATCGGCGCCGATCGCCACGCTGCTGATGGATCAAGCCGTGCTCGGCGGGGTCGGTAACGTCTACCGCGCCGAGGTGTTGTTCCGCCACGGCGTGGCGCCGATGACGGCTGGTCGGCGTCTGCCCAAGGTCCGCTGGACTGCCATGTGGGCCGATCTCGTCTCACTGATGGCCGAGGGCGTCGTCAGCGGCCGGATCGACACGGTGCGTCCCGAGCACGAGCCCGAGGCGATGGGACGCCCCCCACGCGCCGACGACCATGGCGGCGAGGTCTACGTGTATCGACGCGACGGCATGGACTGCTGGGTCTGTGGAACCACGGTGCGCAAGCGGGTCATCGGCGGACGGAACCTCTTTTGGTGTCCGACGTGCCAACACGCCCGATGAGGACGGCGCGGATAGGGTCTCTTCATGACGAGGTCCCTGCGTCGGCTGCCCCCCGCGGTGGTGCAGTACATCGACCACCGCGTCGACGGCTGGAGGACTGGCAGCAGCGAAGGACAGCGCACCGTGCTGTTCTTCCTGTACGGGCTGTCCGTGCTGATCTTGATGGGGTCCTTGATCGACTACCGCACGGTGGCGGCGGCCTGGTTCGTGGTCCCGATGCTGTTCGGCACGGTGACGCTGAGACACCGGCAACTCCTGATGTTGATGGGGTGGATCACCATGTGCGTGGCCATCACGGTCACGGTGGAGTCGGTGAACAACGGCATGACCGGTGCCCGGCTCAGCACGCTGGGAGCGATGCTGTTCGTGGTGGTGGTGCTGCTCTACGACTCAAGCCATCGACGATCCGGCGTGCCGCACACCGTGAGCGAGGCCATGCTGCTCGATCTGCGCGACCGGCTTCAGTCCCAGGGCACCGTCCCGCCGCTGCCAGCCGGTTGGACCGCGCAGTCGGCGATGAAGTTCTCCGGCGGAGCCCGCTTCTCCGGTGATTTCCTCGTCGCCACCTTGACCGATGACGACACCAGGCTGGAGATGGTGCTGGTCGACGTGTGCGGCAAGGGAGTGGCCGCTGGCACGCGGTCCTTGCAGTTCGCCGGCGCGCTGGGTGGGCTGATCGGCGCGCTGCCTCCCAATGGATTGTTCGCCGCGGCCAACTCGTTCCTGCTGCGCCAGCAGTGGGACGACGGCTTCGCCACCGCGGTGCACGTGCTGGTCGACCTGCGTTCAGGCGACTACACGATCATCTGCGCGGGCCACCCTCCTGCACTGCGCTGGGACGCGCAGTCACTGACCTGGGAGGTCGACGGTGCCCGTGGACAGGCCCTGGGGATCGCAGAGCGACCGGAATTCCAGCAGACGACCGGCACGCTCACCCACGGTGACGCGTTGATGTTTTACACCGACGGCGTGGTCGAGTCACGATCGCGCGACTTCACTGCCGGCATCGAGTGGTTGCGTGCTCGGGCCGGCGAGATCGTCGTTGCTGACGGCTTCGCCGAGGCTCCGGCCCGCATCATCGCCGAGGTGGACCCCGGCGATGACCGCGCCATCTTGATGCTCACGCGGCTGGACCCATCGGTCATCGCGGCGGCGGGAACTGCGAGCGCATCGCGGCGTCCCACGCGCGATCACCCATGAGCCGACGTGCCCCCATTGCCAAGCGTGCCGAGGGTGTCACGGGATAACGCGCCTTTGGTCGCTGCGTCTCCAGCGCACGCTGCACGACCTTGGCCACACGATCCGGCCCGCCGCCCAGGTGACGCATCGGACCGGCGTAGGCCTCCCTGGTCGACGCGGCCACGTGGGTGTTGAAATCGGCGTACACGCCGTCGTCGTTGCCGGCCATCGACGCGACCGCCGCGTCATCAAAGCCCGTGGTGATCAGACCAGGCTCCACCAGCACCACGCGCACGCCGAACCCGCCGACCTCCATGCGCATGGCGTCTGACAGAGCCTCGACTGCGTACTTCGTGGCGTGGTAGGCGCCTCCGCCGGGGAAGGTCAGACGCCCGCCCATCGAGCCGATGTTGACGATGCGACCTGAGCGCTGCGACCTCATGGCCGGCAGCACCAGTTGGCTGAGCCGCAGCAGACCGAAGACGTTGGTCTCGAACTGTTGGCGCACGTCGTCGATGGCCAGGGTCTCGGTCGCTCCCGACTGTGAGTAGCCCGCGTTGTTGACCAGGGCATCGATGGTCCCGCCGGTCTGCCCGAGCATCGACTCCACGGCGGAGTGCATGGAGCCTTCGTCGGTGACGTCGAGCGCGTGGACGTGGCAACCCTCGGTCGCCAGTGCGTCGAGGGTCTCGGGGCGCCGAGCTGTCGCGTGCACCTGCCACCCCGATCGGACGAGGCGGGTGGCGGTTGCTTCTCCGATGCCGGAGGAGCAGCCGGTGATCAGGACAGTGCGGTCTGGGGAGTCGGCCATGGTCTGAGCATGCCGCACGGACACCCCACGGCGTCAGCGGTCGATCGTGAAAGTGTCGAAGACGGTGCCGTCATGGGCGACCGCGCGACCCTCGAGTCGGTCCTGGTAGGCCACCAGGTCGGTGTAGTGCAAAGTCGAGGTGCTCATGGCGGTGAAGTCACTGCGACCCACCTTGCGCAGCTTGGCTCCGCCCCCCGAGACGACGTAGGTCACGTTGTTCTGGGGAGTGGTTCGCTCGTAGTTGTGGTCGTGGCCAGCGAGCACCAACCGGACACCAGCAGACTCAAAGAGCGGGACCCAATACTTCTGGACGCTCTTGGTGGAGCCGTGCTTGCCCGAGGAGTACGCGGGGTGGTGCATCACGGGGATGATCCAGGTACCAGCCTTCTTCTCCTCCGCGAGGACCTTGCGGAGCCAGGCCAGCTGAGCCGGATCGGTGACCCGGTTGGAATCCAGCGAGATGACCGTGGCCGGGCCCACTCGCTCGACGAACCACGCGGTGTCGCGGCCCAGCGCCCGCATGACCTCATCTTCCTCATCACTCTTGATGTCGTGATTGCCGAGAGCAGGGATGAGGACGGCGTCTTGGAGGGTCTGCGCGAACGGTTGGGTGACCGAAGCCCGTGTCAGGTCCGCATCGCCGTCGGGATAGATCATGTCTCCCAGCAGGACCAGAGCGTCGTACGGCGCCCCTCGGCGTTGGGCCTCACTCGCCATGCTCGCGGCGGTCGCCATCTGGGCGGATGTGCGGGTGCCGGTGTCACCCGCGATGGCGAGGCGCGCCTCCGGCTCGTCGACGACGGCCTCCGGTGATTCAGACGTCGCCGGCGGAGATGTCGGCGATGGCGCAGGTGTCGTCTGCTGCTGCGTCGGACTCGTCTGGATGGGTGGTTTGTCTTCAGACGACGTGAGGAACGTCGGCTGCACCACGAAGGCGAGCACGAGAACTGTGCCGAGCAGGACACTCACAGCGATCGTGACGATGGCCAGCCGCCGACGCGAGCGGCGGCGGCTTCGACTACCTCGGCTCGCTCCGGTCGTCATGCGATGCCCGGAACCAATCTGCACCATGGAGACACGCGGACAGAATAACCGTTGTGCCACCGGGGGAGAGGGAAATGAGCAAACCCCGAAAGGGGATCAGACCGCGTGGTGTGCGTAGACCGCTCATCCGCGCGTTTCACTGCTTAAATGGGAACGTGACGCCCCCTGATACGAGGTATATCGATCGTGAGGGCGCTGACCTTGCCTACCAGGTGTTCGGGACAGGACCCGGGGAGTTCGTGTACTACGGCAGCGAGATCATGCACCTTGATCTGCTGTGGGCTGACCCGCACACAGAAGCCAATCTGGGCGCAGTGGCGCGCAACGGTCGCATCGCTTTGTTTCAGCGGCGCGGCTTGGGCCTTTCTGATCGAGTCGATTACGTGCCGACGCTTGAGCAGCAGGCCGACGACATCATCGCGGTGATGGATGCGGCCGGAATGCAGCGTGCGGTCTTTGGCGCGCCGGGGAGTGCGTGTGGTCCGGTGGCGCTGGTGGCCGCACGGTATCCCGAGCGCGTTGCTGGATTGTGCTTGTGGCTGCCGTTCCCGCAAGCCATCGACGGGTCCTGCGAAGACCCATGGGCCAGCGACGCCGAAATGGCGACGATGGCCGAGGTGATCAACTCCGTGGCGGACAACTGGGGCCGCGGTCGGACCATGGACATGTGGAACCCCACCATGCGGTCCGCGAACAATCGTCGACTGATGGGGATGCTGGAGCGCAGCTCGATGTCGCCGGCCGAAGCCCGTGCGCACTGGGACTGGTCCGCCGGGCTCGACTTCACTCATCTTCTGCCCGCGATTCAAGCGCCGACTCGGGTGCTGATCCAAGAAGGGGGCTTCACCCCGTTGTCGTGGGCCGAGCGGATCGTCGCGCAGATGCCGGACGCCCACCTTCACGTCCTGCCGGCTCCGGCGCCAGGCTCGTCGATCGGCGAAGGATTTTATCCGGTGGTCATGCATCTGGTCCAGCTCGCGCTGGGCCCGCAGAGGGTCGCGGACGACAACCGATTCTTCGGCACCGCTCTCTTCACCGACGTGGTGTCATCGACCAAGCTTCTGGCCGAGATCGGTGATGAGGAATATCATCGAGTGAGGTCGGTGCACGAGCTAGCCGTGCGAGCGGCCGTGGCCGACGCCGACGGGCAGGTGGTGAGCTTCAGCGGAGATGGGTCCTTCAGCTTGCTCAACATGCCGGGTGCTGCCGTCCTCTGTGCCGAGCGAATTGCCCGAGAAGCGAGCGCGGCGGGCATCGAGGTTCGCTGTGGTGTGCACGCGGGCGAATTTCAGCGGGAAGTCGCCAACGCCACCGGACTCAACGTGCACGTCGGAGCGCGAGTCATGGCGGCGGCAGGTGCGGGTGAAGTGTACGTGTCACGGACGGTTCGCGATTTGGTGATCGGTTCCGGACTGGAGTTCGAGCGCGTCGGTCACAAGCGGCTCAAGGGCATCCCCGGCGTGTGGGATCTGTACCGCTTCGACCATGTGCGCGCCCCTCAGAACATCCCGCTGACCGGCTCGCTCCAGACGCCACTGGACAAGTTTGCCGTGCAGGTCGCGCGGCGCGCACCCCGCCTCATGCGCGCGATGGCCAAGATCGCGAACGCGACTGATCGGGGTGTCGAAGTCTGATGGCACGGGGGGTCACCGGCCTCAGACGCTGTGTTGAGGTGTCTGGCAGCGGTCGACGAACGCTGCACATGGGGTCAGGGATTCCTTTGGTTCTGCTGCACATGGGCGCGAATCCGTGGAGCAAGTGGCAGCCGGTGCTCCCGTATCTCCGGGACACGTTTGAGATCATCGCGCCAACTTTGGCCGGATGGCGGGGTGGAAGCCCGCTGGCCGGCCCGGTCACGTTGGACGACCTGACGCGCGGTGTCGTCGAGGAGATGGACCGAGTCGGATTTGAATCCGCCCACATCGTCGGGTGTTCGCTCGGTGGTCTCGCTGCGCTTGGCGTGGCGAGAGCAGGGCGGGCGCGCAGCGCCCTCGCCATCTGTCCGGCTGGAGGCTCGAACGAGGAGCAGACCCAGCGACTCGTCAAGCATTTCGAGATGCTGAACGATCTGTCGTGGCTGCGGCGCCTGCTCGCACCGGTTGTCCTGTCACATCCGCGCATGAGGCGTGTGATGCTGCGCGCAGTGCTGGAACACGGCGATCGAATCTCAGCTCGTCAAGCGATGGCCATTGGCAAGAACAGCGCTCATGGTGACTGGGCCAACTTGCTGCCGGGTTTCTCGGCCTATCGGATGACCTCGAGTCCTGCCGTGACGGTCCCGTTCATGGTGGCGTGGGGGGAGAAGGATCGATTCACGCCGCTCATCAACGAGCAGCCGTTGTGGCACAAGGCCGTTCCACACGCTGAATCTCACGTCCTGACGGGAGTGGGTCACATCCCGATGTTCGACGACCCGGATCAAACGGGCCGGTTGATGCGACGTTGGCTGGACCGCCAGGCGTCGTGAAGGCGCCAGAGGGTGGCCGATGAGGTCGCGGGCGCGCGGTCGGTGTTCCATCGGAACGAGCATCGAATCCACCGTGATCACCGCGACAACAGGCCGACAGGTCTTCCGTTGTCAGGTCTAGGATCCGTTCATGGAGCAGGAGCGGGCCGTCCACTATGTCGAGAGTCGTGGACTCCAGATTGCCTACCAGATCATCGGTGAGGGCAATCTCGATATCGTCCTGGCTTTCGAATGGGCCAGCAATCTCGACTTCGGATGGGCCAACCCACGAATCGACCGATTCCTTCGACGGTTTGGCGAGTACGGGCGCCTGATTCTCGTGGACCTTCGAGGAAACGGCCTCTCGGACCCTGTCGATGACCTGCCTCCCTTGGAGGAGTGGGTCGGAGATCTTCAAGCCGTGCTCAGTGCGGTCGGGTCTGACCGTGCGGCATTCATCGGACACGGCCATGCCGCCCAGCTGTGCATCCTCTTTGCAGCAATGCACCCCGACCAGACGACTTCTCTGGTCACGATGAACGGTTTCGCACGCATGCGCCGCGCCGATGACTATCCGTGGGGATACCCGCCGAAGGCTGAGCAGGCGGTGCTGGATGCCATCAGCGAGGTATGGGGCACCGGACGCGTCCTCGCGTCGATCAATCCCAGCATGAGTGAGGGACCCCGAGGTGCCGAGTGGGTGGCGAAGCTCGAGCGCGCAGCCGGGAGCCCTCGACGTGCCGTCAACAAGCAACGTCTTGTCTTCGACCTCGACATTCGTGATGTTCTCCCGAGCGTCGCAGCGCCGACGCTGGTCATCCACACGCGCGACAATTCATACGTCAA
>NZ_JBAVCB010000058.1:0-6033 GCF_049586495.1 Aeromicrobium sp.
TGCGCTACTTCAACGTGGTCGGATCAGCGGTCTCCGATCTGTATGACACCAGCCCGCACAATCTGTTTCCGCTGGTGATCGAGGCGCTGATGGAGGGGCGGACGCCCCGCATCAACGGTGATGGCTATCCCACCCCCGACGGCACCTGCGTGCGCGACTACATCCACGTGGCCGACCTCGCCGATGCGCACGTGGTCGCAGCGCAAAAGCTGCTGGCCGGGCAGGCTCTGGAGCCGGTCTACAACCTCGGCAGCGGTGACGGCGTGTCCGTGCGCGAGATCATGACGGCCGTGGCGTCGGCCACCGGCATCGACTTCGAGCCCGAGATCGTCGAACCCCGGCCCGGCGATCCGGCCCGCATCGTGGCGGCTGGCGATCTCGCCGCGCGCGATCTCGGCTGGACCATGCGGCACTCCATCGACCAGATGGTGCAGAGCGCCTGGCAAGCCCGCCAGGCTCACGCCTGAAGGTTCAGTCGGTGGCTGCGGCGTGGAGCCGCGCCAGCGCCTTGATGACCGTGTCGTGATCGGTGGTGCGCCACATGGGCGGCAGCGACGCGGCGAGGAAGCTGCCGTAGCGCGCGGACACCAGGCGAGGATCGAGGATGGCCACCACCCCGCGGTCCGTGTGGCGTCGGATCAGACGCCCCGACCCCTGGGCCAGCAGCAACGCGGCGTGCTGAGCCGCGACCGTCATGAAGCCATTGCCGCCGCGCTTCTCGACCAGGCGCTGCCGTGCGCTCATCAACGGATCGTCAGGCCGCGGGAACGGGATGCGGTCGATGATGACCAGCTGACACGTGTCGCCGGGCAGATCGACACCCTGCCACAGGCTGAGGGTGCCGAACAGGCAGGTGGACGGAGTCTCGACGAACCGGCGTGCGAGCTCGGGTAGCTGGGCGTCGCCCTGGCACCAGATGTCGATGTCAGGCAGCCGCTCACGCACCCGTTCAGCGGCGGTCTCTGCGCCACGCCGCGAGGAGAACAGACCGAGCGTTCGTCCGCCTGCAGCCTCGATCAGCGACACGATCTCATCGATCTGCGCCTCGACCAGACCGTCACGGCCAGGCTGTGGCAGGTGGCTGGCGACGTAGAGCATGCCCTGGGTGCGGTAGTCGAACGGCGATCCGACATCGAGGCCCGTCCAGTCGTCTGCACCGGGCGTCAGGCCCAGCGAGGCCGCCACGGGATCGAAGCCGCCACCCAGCATCAAGGTGGCGCTGGTCAGCACCACGGTCTTGGTGCCAAACAGCTTCTCGCGCAGCGCACCGGACACGTCGATCGGCGCGACGTGCAGCTGCTTGTTGCCCCGGAAGTCGCTGAGCCACAGAACCTCGGTTTCTGAGGCGGACGCCATGCGCTCGGCCACAACGCGTACGTCGTCGACCTGGGCTTGCGCCTGCTGGCGTCCCGCGTCAGGCTCACCCTCGCCCGGCTTGCTCTTGAGTGCCGTGACGCAGGCTCGTGCGGCGTCGCGGACCAGGGCGAGCGCGCTGAGCAGCGGCTGCTCGGGTGCGTCGATGCGCCCCTCGTCGGTGCGGGTGAGCACATCGACCAGGGCGTCGGCCGCATCGGACAGGTCGTCGATGGCGTAGCCATCGGGTGCGTAGGACCGTGCCCGACGAGAGGCCCGCTCGACCATCTCGGCGCTGAGCTCTGAGGTGGACGATTGAGTGACCCGGGCGGCAAGCTCGTGCGCCTCGTCGACGATGACCGCGTCATACTCTGGCAGCATCGGCACGCCGTCAATCGCGTCGATGGCCAGCAGCGCGTGGTTGGTGACCACGACCTGCGCTTCCTGGGCATCGGCTCGGGCCAGCTCGGCGAAGCACTCGGCCGCGTGACCACACCGGGTGGCGCCGAGGCACTCGCGGTGGTTGACGCTGACCTGTCGCCACGCCTGCTCTGAATGGGCGGGAGCGGAGTCCCGGTCGCCGACGTGGCCCGCGTCGGCCTGTTCCTCGGCCCACTCGCGCAAGGTGACGACCTCACCGCCGAGCGTCCCCTCGGGCACCTCGATCAGGGTGCCCTGATCGTCGGGAGCACCCTCTCGCACCCGGTGCAGACATGCGTAGTTGCTGCGGCCCTTGACCACCGCGTGGTGCGGCACGATGTCGAGCGTGGCGCGGGCTGCGCGCTTCATGGCGGGGATGTCGCGCTCGACCAGCTGGTGCTGCAGGTTCAGCGTGGCGGTGGCCACCACGACCCGCTCGCCGTGCAGCAGGCTGGGGACGAGATAGGCCAGCGACTTGCCAGTGCCGGTGCCGGCTTGCACCAACAGGTGGGTGCCGTCGGTCAACGCGTCGCGGACTGCCTCGGCCATCTGGATCTGACCGGGGCGATCCTCACCACCCACCGCTTCGACCGCCGCGTGGAGCACCTCGCGAATTCCTGCGGTCTCCTCAGCCATGCGCCGAGGCTATCCGGCGGTCTGCTCGCGCCGTGCCCGGCGTCCACACCTGCTCGCCGCCGAACGCTGTCGAACCTCCCGTTCGCCAGCGACGAGCTCTGCGAGGAGCGTGAGGGAGCGCCAGCGACCGAGGCGAGGCCACCGCACGCTGTACGGCTGTGGTTCGCCTCGGCCTTCGGCCTCACGGTCGCTTCGCTCCCTGACGAACGACTTCAGGCAGATCCGTACTCGGCGAGGTCGTGGGCGAGTGCGCCGTCAACCAGAGCAATCAGGTGGGTGCCGTCGGCCTCGTGCTCGAGCGACTCGATGTCTCCGCGTTCGTGAATCTGGTTGAGCAGGTCACCACGCCCGTAGGGCAGCACGACCTCGATCCGCTCGGTTGGCCGCGGCAGGTCGGCCTCGATCGCGTCGAGCAGCTCATCCATGCCCTCACCGGTGCGTGCGCTGATGACCACGGCGTGCGGCTCGGCGCTCAGCAGCTGCTTGATCATCAGCGGATCGGCGGTGTCGGCCTTGTTGATGACGATGATCTCGGGGACGCCCAGCGCATCGACCTCGGCCAGCACCTCGCGTACGGCAGCGATCTGACCTGCGGGATCGGGGTCGGAACCGTCGACGACATGCAGGATCAGATCGGACTCGGACACTTCCTCCAGCGTGGAGCGAAACGCCTCGACCAGCTGGTGCGGCAGATTGCGGACCAGCCCCACGGTGTCGGACAGCGTGTAGATCCGGCCGTCGGAGGTCTGGGTGCGACGCGTGGTGGGGTCAAGGGTGGCGAACAGCGCGTTCTCGACCAACACTCCGGCGTCGGTGAGGCGGTTGAGCAGACTCGACTTGCCGGCATTGGTGTATCCGGCGATCGAGACCGACGGGATCTCGTGGCGACGCCGGTTGGCCTTCTTGGTCTCGCGGGCCTGCCCAAGATCTTTCAGCTCGCGTCGCAGCTTGGTCATCTTCATCTGGATGCGGCGGCGATCGGTCTCGAGCTTGGTCTCACCGGGGCCACGTCCACCGATGCCTTCGCCGCCAGCCGCCTGGCCACCGGCCTGGCGGGACAGATTGCCGCCCCAGCCGCGGAGGCGTTGGGTCTGGTACTGCAACTGAGCCAGCTCGACCTGAGCCTTGCCCTCTTTGCTCTTGGCGTGCTGGGCAAAGATGTCGAGGATCAGCGCGGTGCGGTCGACGACCTTGACCTTGCAGCGGTCCTCCAGGTTGCGCAGCTGGCTGGGCGCCAACGCACCATCGCAGATGACGGTGTCCGCGCCGGTGGCCTCGACCGCCGCGCGAAGATCCTCGACCTTGCCGGTGCCGATGTAGGTGGCCGGGTCAGGCTTCTGGCGGCGTTGAATCAGCGCATCGAGGACCTCAGAACCGGCGGTCTCGGCCAGCAGCTTCAACTCGGCCATGGAGTTCTCGGCGTCCTCCACCGTGCCCTCGGTCCAGACACCGACCAAGACGACGCGCTCAAGACGGAGCTGGCGGTACTCAACCTCGGTGATGTCCTCGAGCTCGGTGCGCAGGTTTGCGACGCGTCGCAGCGAGTTGCGTTCCTCCAGCTCAAGACCCTCCAGGTCCGATGTCACCTGAGCCACTCCATCTCGCCGCGGGCGACGATCTCAGCCGGACCCTCGAGCAGGAGACGGTCATCGGCAGTCCACGTGACGTGCACCGTGCCGCCGGGGACGTCGACGCGGTACGAGACCGGGCGAACGGCGTGATCGACGGTGGCGGCGGCCACGGCGGCGGCGCACGCGCCGGTGCCGCACGAGCGGGTCTCGCCGGAACCACGTTCGTGCACCCGCATGGCGACGTGCTGGGGAGCGCGATGCACCACGAACTCGATGTTCACGCCGTCGGGATAGACCCCGCGGTCGAACTCCGGTTCCACCAGCAGGGAGCCGGCGTGCGCCAGGTCGTCGACGAAGGCCACGGCGTGCGGATTGCCGGTGCTGACCTCGTGCGCCTCCCAGGTGCGCCCTTCGGCCGACACCTTGGACGTGGCGCCGAGGCGGGCCAGACCCATGTCGACCACCACGCGATCGCGATCGACCGTGACCTGCTTGTCGCCGTCGCGGGTACCGATCAGGAACGGGGCTGCGCCGTCGACGAGACCCTCATCGACCAGGTGCAGCGCGAAGACGCGAATACCGTTGCCGCACATTTCGCTCAGGCTGCCATCGGCGTTGCGGTAGTCCATGAACCACTCGGCCTCGGACGGCTCGCCGATGGCGGACGTGCGAATGACCCGCAGAACGCCATCGGCACCGAGGCCGCGACGACGGTCACTGAGGGCCGCCACGAAGGTGGGGTCGAGGTCGCCGTGCACGGTTCCCTCGTGGTCGGGAAGCAGCACGAAGTCGTTCTCCGTGCCGTGCCCCTTCAACCACGCGAAAGTCATGACACCCATTCTATGTCGCTGACCCAATGGATCCGGGGGTCCTGACGGAACAGGCGGTCCTGACGACGAGCGAACTTCTTCGTCGCTCGGACGGTCTGAGTCTTCGCCTCGGCCTCGGACAGCCGGCCGTCGAGCTGCTCCACCGCCTGGCTATAGCCAATGGCTCGTGGCGCTGTGTCACCGTCGTCGAGACCCACTTCCCGCAGAGCGCGCACCTCGTCGATCAACCCTGACTCCCACATCTGATCGACCCGTGCCGACAAGCGGACATCGAGATCGGCGCGCGGCACGTCCAGGCCGATCATCGTGACGTGCGGGTAGATCGACTCGTGAGCCGGCATCGTCGCGATGAAGGGTTGCCCGGTCAGCTCGATGACCTCCAGCGCACGCACGATGCGGCGACCATTGGACGGCAGGATGTGCGCCGCAGCCGCCGGATCCCGCTCTGCCAGCACGCCGTGCAGCGCCTCGGCACCCCGATCGTCGAGCTCAGCTACCCAGCGCGCCCGCACCGCCGGATCCGTGCCCGGAAACTCCAGCTGGTCGATCACGGCCCGCACGTACAGCGACGACCCGCCGGTGAGCACCGGTGTGACGCCGCGGGAGTGGCAGTCATCGATCGCCCGCCGGGCCTCGCGCTGAAATGCCGCGACGCTGGCCGACTCCGTGACGTCAAGCACGTCGAGCAGGTGGTGCCGAACTCCCCCACGGCCGGCCGGCGGCGTCTTCGCCGTGCCGATGTCCATGCCGCGATACAGCTGCATCGCATCGCCGTTGACCACCTCGCCGCCGAGCCCCGCAGCGAGCGCGAGAGCGAGCGCCGATTTGCCAGAAGCAGTGGGTCCTACCACCACGACCACGTGACAAAGGCGACCGTCCGTCATCCGGTCAGCGTCGGTCATGTCGCCTAGTCTCGCAGGTAGGGTCAGGGACTTAGGTGGGCGGAGAGTGCCTGCTACAACGCAAGGGTTCACCATGGGATTCCTCGACAAGTTCAAGAAGCACGGCGCTGAGATCAAGGACAAGGCCGCCGATCTGGCTGCCTCGCAGGGCGACAAGATCGACACCGGCATCGACAAGGCGGCCGACCTCGCGAGCAAGGCCACCCAAGGCAAGTACGACGACAAGATCGGCGGCGCCGCCGACAAGGCCAAGGACGCCGCGGACAAGCTCGCCGAAGACGGCAGGGCCTGACCGACCGCGACCCGAGGGCGCGGCGGCGC
>NZ_JBAVCB010000059.1:0-13889 GCF_049586495.1 Aeromicrobium sp.
GTCCGACAACGCGCACATCCTGACGCTCTCGCCGCCGATCACGCTGGACCCCAAGTGGTTCAAGACCTCCACGGCCTACACGATCGCCAAGTTCGGCATGAGCTTGGTGACCCTTGGACTGAGTGAGGAGCTGCGTGAGTTCGGCATCGCCGCCAATTCACTGTGGCCCCGCACGGCGATCGACACCGCGGCGGTGCGCAATGTCGTGGGTGCCGGCCTCGTGACGCATTCGCGCACGCCGCAGATCATGGCCGACGCGGCCTACGAGATCGTCACGAAGCCGAGCCGGGAGTACACCGGCCAGTTCCTCATCGACGACGACGTCCTCGAGGACGCTGGCGTCACGGACTTCTCGATCTATCTCAACGGAGGCCGCGAAGAAGATCTGGCCCTCGACTTCTGGGTCGAGGGCAAAGGTCCGCACGACCCGTCACTGAGCCTGCACTGATCGACGTCGCGGCGTCCGTGCGTAGTCCTTTCGGGCCATTTTGATCCGAATCGCGTCGTGCTCCCGCAGATGAGCCCGGTGATTTCGTACCGTCGTCGAAGGAGGAGATGACCAGCGATGAGCGTGTACCTGTTTGACATGGAGGGCGGAGCGATCGCGTTTCGACGCACGTGGAGCGACCCATACGTGTTCGATCTCGACGGTCACTGGATCGGACACTGCGCCTGGGACGACAATGACGTCTTCGATCTGAGTGGCCGCTACCTCGGGTCCGTGGTGAGCGATCGTCTCGTACGGCGCAACGACTGGGATGGCCGACCGTCCCGGACCACGGCGGACGATCCCGGCCCGGTGACCCGCAGCGGCACGCCGGGGACGCCGCTGTCGTTTCCGAACTGCTTCGCCTACGAGGACGTGTCGATCAACCACGCGGTGTGAGACAGGATCGGGCGCTCGGCCTACGCGTGCGCTGTGGCAGCGAAATTGCGTGCGGCCGCCTCGATGATCGCCTCAGGGGTGGCGGGCAGCGTGCCCTCGATCCAGGAGGCCACTAGCTGCGCGACGCCGCCGACGAACATCGTCGCGGCAAACACCCCTTCCGGCTCGCCCCAGGCCTGTGGCCCGTAGAGCTTGCGCGCCTCACGCGCCGACATCCGCGCGAATCGACGCAGCAGCTGCGAGCGGTGCGCGCGGGTCGATTCCAGCGCTGCCGCCTCGACGATGGCCGCGCGGCCCTTGCGCGGGTCCTCGGTCAGGATCTGCACGAACGTGGCGATCGACGCGCGGGCTCGGTCGCTTGGATCCCCGCCGGACTCGGCCAGAGCGGCGATGGTGCGCAGCTCGATCTCCTCGGCGATCTCCTCGAGCACGGCAAGAAGAGCCTCGTCCAGGTGGGTGAAGGACTCATAGAAGTAGCGCTCAGTGAGGCCAGCGTGCTGACACACGCCGGTCATGGTGACCTTGGGGCGACTGGCATCTCCCCAGATGTCCAAGGTGGCGTCAAGCAGTTGCCGACGCCGCTGGGCGGTGCGCTCGGCTGCGCTCACACCTCGGTACGTGCGTTCGATGACCATGTGCTGATATTGACAGGACGGCCTGCCAGACGCAAGACTCTCCGCTGACGGCGTGTCGATTCGCCGCGGGAGAGGCCGCTTCATGGAACAGATGCGCCGGAAACGGTCGTGGCCGGTCATCGGCAGCACCGTGGATTACGTGCGCGATCCGCAGCGTCTGTTCACCCGGCAGTGGAACCAGTTCGGTCCCGTCTCGCAGATCAGCTTTCTGGGCAAGCCCTGGGCGATACTGCTGGGGCCCGATGCATGCGAGGCCGTGCTGACCAACCGGGACAAGGCGTTCGCCAGCGGCGCCGGTTGGGTGGAGGCTGCCGGCCCGTTCTTCGGGCGCGGCCTGATGTTCCTCGACTTCGCCGAGCACCACCTGCACCGGCGCATCATGCAGCAGGCGTTCACCCGCGACCGGCTGGAGGGGTACACCGCCAGAATGCAGTCCACGATCGCGGCGGGGATCGATGGATGGAAGGAGTCACCCGACTTTCGAGCGTATCCCGCCTTGAAGCAGCTCACGCTCGACGTCGCCGCCGAGATCTTCATGGGTGGTGCCGAGCACACATCACCGGAGGACATGGAGCGCATCAATCGGGCCTTCGTCGACTGCCTGCAGGCGGCCACCGGCATCATGCGCCGCGACGTGCCCTTCACCCGGTGGCGTCGAGGCACCCGCGGCCGCGAGGTGCTCGACGATTTCTTGCGGGAGTATCTACCCGCACGGCGCGCGCACGAGGGCGACGACCTGTTCTCGATCCTGTGCCACATCGAGACCGACGCCGGCGAACGCTTCAGCGACGACGACGTCATTGACCACATGGTCTTCTTGATGATGGCGGCACACGACACGTCGACCATCACGCTGTCCACGATGATGCAGTACCTCGGTCAGCATCCGGCGTGGCAGCAGCGCCTCCGAGAGGAGGCGACACATCTCGGGGATGCGCCCACGCTCGCCGAGCTCGATGCCCTCACCTCCTTCGACCTGGTGATGAAAGAGTGCCTGCGCCTCGTGGCGCCCGTGCCAGTTCTCGCCCGCAAGACCGTCAAGGCCACCGCGGTGCTTGGCGTGCACATCCCGGCCGACCACTTCGCGCTGGTGGCACCGCACTTCAGCCATCACATGTCGGAGTACTGGACGAATCCAGCGCAATTCGACCCAGAACGGTTCGCCGAGCCGCGCTTGGAGCACAAGTCGCACCGCCACGCGTGGGATCCGTTCGGTGGGGGAGTGCACAAGTGCCTCGGCATGTTCTTCGCCGGTGGCGAGGTGGCCAGCGTGCTGCACCACATCCTGCGTCGCTTCGAGTGGACCGTGGATCCGGACTACCAGGTGCCCATGAACTATCATTCGTTGCCGTTCCCGCACGACGGTCAGCCGGTGCACCTGCGCCGGATCTGACGGTGACCGCAGCCCGAATCGGACCGTCAGAGGTGCGATCTATGTGGATTCATGGACACCTGCACCGTCGTCGCGTCTGGTCTGCTGACCGATCTGGCGCGGGAGCGGGCGCGTGCGGAGGCGCGGGAGACCGAGGCGATGCTGCGGTTCCGTGATGCGGAGATGCCTCGCACCACACCGCAACGCACGGCTGACCTGCTGGCCGCGTGGTGCACCACCAACCAGGCCGGCGAGGCGGCCGTGCACGCCCAGATCGCGGTCAAGCTTCCCGCCGCCGTGTTCACCGCAGCCACCGACGGATTCGCCGAAGCCGCCGACGGCAGCTGGTCAGCGCCCGCCGCCTGGGTGCTGAACCCCCAGCTGATCTCCAACCCAGTCTGGCACCGGCTGACCGTCGACCCGATCACTGACGACGTCCTGGCCCACCAGTACGTCGGTCGCCTCGCCCCAGACATTCTCAGGCAAGCTGCTGACCCGTCCCTAGCCGCTAGCTGTCGGACGTCTCGTAGTCCGCGCGCATGCGGGCCACGGACTCGACGATGATCTTCTCCAGCACGTCGAGGTCGATGTCGACCAGCTTGTTGATGTACAGGCAGCTCTTGCCGATCTCGTGCTTGCCCAGTCGCGCCAGGTCATCGGCGATGTCGTCGTACCCCGGCAGGATGTAGACCACGAGGCTGGCCTTTCGCGGCGAGAAGCCGGTCATCAGGAAGTCACCTTCACGGCCGGACTCGTAGCGGTAGTGATACCGGCCGAAGCCGATCATGGTGGGGCCCCACATCCGGGGCGGGCAGCCGGTCACTCGTGCCATCAGCTCCAGCAGCACCTCTGCGTCGGCGCGCCTCGTGGGGTGTTCCACCGCCGCTACGAAGTCGTGCGGATCCACTGCAGTGATCTGAGTCTTGTTGTCGTGGTCCGCCATTGACCGAGGCTAGCGCCTTCAGGGTCACAGCAAACGGCCCCGCAACCGGTGCGGTGGCGGGGCCGATGCTGCGACAGAGATTTCCGTCAGACGTACTTCTCGCCGTTCTTGGCCTTCTCCAGCAGCGACTGCGGCGGGGTGAACCTCTCGCCGTAGGTGTCGGCCAGCACCTGGGCCCGGTCGACGAACGCCTGCACGCCGATGCTGCCGTCAGCAGCCTCGTAGCCATTGATGTACTGCAGCACGCCGCCTTGGTTGGGCGGGAAGCCGATGCCGAAGATCGAGCCGATGTTCGCGTCGGGCACGGTGCGCAGCACGCCCTCGTCGAGACACTTGACCGATTCCAGGCTCATGATGAACGTGAGCCGCTCCTTCAGATCCTCGAAGTCGGGCTGAACGTCATTGACCGGGAACTTCTCGGCCAGACCGGACCACAGGCCCGCGCGCCTGCCTTCGGCGTACTCGTAGAAGCCCGCTCCCTTGAGGCGGCCCACGCGACCTTCGGCCACCATCTGGTCGATGACGCCTTCGCCCGCATTCCCGGCCCAGGTGCCGCCAGCCTCCTCGACCGCCGCCTTGGACTCGTTCCGGATCTTGGTCATCAGCTCGAGGTTGAGCTCGTCACTGAGCTGCAGCACAGGAGCCGGGAAGCCCGCCATGGTGGTGGCGCGCTCGATGCTGACCGGCGAGACACCCTCGGCCAGCATGCCGATGCCCTCGTTGACAAAGGTGCCGATCACGCGGCTGGTGAAGAACCCCCGGCTGTCGCCGACCACGATCGGCGTCTTCTTGATCGCCTTGGTGAAGTCGAAGACTCGAGCGATGGCCTCGTCGGAGGTCTCCTCGCCGGCGATGATCTCCACCAACGGCATCTTGTCGACGGGCGAGAAGAAGTGAATGCCAATGAAGTCCTTCGGACGCGAGACGCCCTCAGCCAGTCCGGTGATGGGCAGGGTCGAGGTGTTGGAGCCGAGCAGAGCGTCAGGCTTGACCACCTTCTCCACCTCCGCGAACACCTCGTGCTTGAGCTTGACCGACTCGAAGACGGCCTCGACGACGAAATCGCAGCCTTCGAGGTCGGCGTAGTCGTCGGTGGCCAGGATGCGACCCAGCACCTCCTCACGCTTCTCGGCGGTGATCCTGCCCCGCTCCAATGCCTTGTCGAGCAGCTTCTCGCTGTAGGCCTTGCCCTTCTCGGCAGCCTCGATCGTGACGTCCTTCAGCACGACCTGCATGCCAGCCTGGGCCGAGACGTACGCGATGCCCGCGCCCATCATGCCGGCGCCAAGCACGGCAACCTTCTCGGCCTTCGTCGGCGCGACGCCGTCAGGCCGAGACTTGCCGGCGTTGATCGCGCCGAGGTCGAAGAAGAACGCCTGCGTCATGTTCTTGAACTGCTGACCCACCAACAGCTCCACGAGGTAGCGACTCTCGATGCGCGATGCGGTGTCAAAGTCGACCAGCGCTCCCTCGACCGAAGCACTCATGATGTTGCGCGGCGCCCGGTAGTCGGCTCCCTTGACCTGCTTGCGCAGATTGGCCGGAAATGACGGCAAGATGCCCGCGAGCGACGGCGTGGTCGGCGTGCCACCGGGCATCCGGTAGCCCTTGCGGTCCCAGGGCTGCTGGGCTGCTTCCTCGTCGCCAGCGTTCGCCTCGACCCACGCGATCGCGGTCGACATCAGTTCGTCGGCAGCGACGACCTCGTCCACCAGGCCGAGCTCCTTGGCCTTGGCCGGCTTCATGCGCGGGCCCTGCAAGAGCACCTTCATCAGCGCGTCGGCAATGCCGAACATGCGCGTGGTGCGGGTGACGCCACCACCGCCGGGCAACAAACCAAGCGTGGCCTCCGGGAGGCCGATCTCGTAGCGGCCCTCGGCCGCCACGCGGTGGTGGCACGCCAGCGTGATCTCGTAGCCGCCACCGAGCGCTGCGCCGTTGATCGCAGCGACCACGGGCTTGCCGGACGTCTCCAGCTTGCGCAGGGTGGCCTTGATCGACTCGACGTTGTCGAACAACGCCTGGGCGTCGTCCTTGGTCGCCTGCGTCATCAGCTTGAGGTCGCCGCCGGCGAAGAACGTGCTCTTCGCCGAGGACACCACAGCGCCCTTGATGGCGTCGCCTTGGCTCTCGATGTCATCGCAGAAGGCGTTGACGGCCTTTTCCATGCTGGCGCGATACGCCTCATTCATCGTGTTGGCGCTCTGACTGGGATCGTCAAGGACGATGTGCGCAATGCCATCCTTGACCTCGTAACGAACGGCTTCTGTCATGAGGGTGACTGTTCTCCTGAGTCGGGGTGGTGAGAGGTCAGATGCGCTCGACGACAGTGGCAATGCCCATGCCGCCGCCGACGCACAAGGTGGCCAGGCCGTACCGCTTGTCGCGGCGCTCCAGCTCATCGATCAAGGTGCCGAGAATCATCGCTCCGGTCGCTCCGAGCGGGTGACCCATCGCGATGGAACCACCATTGACGTTGGTCCGGTCGTGCGGGAAGTCGCCCAGATCCTTCATCAGGCGCATCGCGACGGCCGCGAATGCCTCGTTGATCTCGATCAGGTCGATGTCATCGATCGTCAGCCCCGCCTTGGCCAGCGCTTTCTTGCTGGCCGGGCCGGGGCCCGTCAGCATGATGGTCGGCTCCGAGCCGGTCACCGCGGTGGACAGGATGCGGGCGCGAGGCGTGAGGCCGGCCTTCTTGCCAGCCTCTTCGCTTCCCAGCAGCACCAATGCAGCGCCGTCGACGATGCCCGAGCTGTTGCCTGCGTGGTGCACGTGGTTGATCTTCTCGACCTGGGTGTACTTCTCCAGCGCCACCGCGTTGAAGCCGCCCATCTCGCCCACCTGAGCGAACGAGGGAGCAAGCGCCGACAGGCTCTCCACCGTGGTTCCCTCGCGCACGAACTCGTCGTGGTCGAGGATCGTCAGGCCGTTGATGTCCTTGACGGGAATGACCGACTTGTCGAAGTAGCCGTTGGCGATCGCCTTGGCGGCGCGAGCCTGCGACTCGGCGGCAAAGGTGTCGACGTCGGTGCGGCTGTATCCCTCGAGCGTGGCGATCAGGTCAGCGCCAATGCCCTGCGGCACGAAATCGGTGTCGAAGGAGGTGCGCGGGTCCATGGCCCAGGCTCCGCCGTCGCTGCCCATGGGCACGCGGCTCATGGATTCGACGCCACCGGCGAGGATGAAGTCCTCCCAACCTGAGCGCACGCGCTGAGCGGCCTGATTGACAGCCTCCAGACCGGAGGCGCAGAACCGGTTCAGCTGGACACCAGCGACGCTCTCAGGCAGACCGGCTGCCATGGCCGCTGTCTTGGCGATGTCGCCACCCTGGTCGCCGACGGGGGAGACGCAGCCGAGGACGAGGTCGTCAATCAGGGCCGGGTCGAGCGAGGGGTTGCGCTTCTGTATTTCCTCGATCAGACCGGTCGCGAGGGCGACGGGCTTGACCTCGTGCAGCGATCCGGTCTTCTTGCCGCGGCCACGCGGCGTACGGATGGCGTCGTAGACGAATGCTTCAGCCATGAAAGATTTCCTCACAGATGGACATGCTCAGATGGACGTGGGACGTCGTGGATGACGTACCCTCGATTGTGACACCATCACTGTCAAAGTGATAGGGGGAGGCGTGTGGTGAGCATCACGAATGAGACGTTGAGTGTGGAACAGCTAGCCACCCGGGTCGGCATGTCGGTGCGCACCGTCCGTTTCTACGCCGGGCGCGGACTGATCCCGCCGCCACGCCGCGAGGGTCGCAACGGCTACTACGGCCCTGACCATCTGGCGCGTCTGGAGCTGGTGCGCGAATTGCAGGCGCACGGGTTCACGCTGTCGGCGATCGAGGGCTACCTCGAAAACATCCCCGAGACCGCAACGCCTGAGCAGGTCGCGCTGCACCGCACCTTGCTGGCGCCATGGACCACGGACCTCCCCGAGACCGTCAAACGGTCTGAGCTCGAGGCGCGTACTGGCCGGTCGTTGTCTGATGACGATCTTGAGCTGTTGGTCGCGATCGGAGTCGTGGAACCCACTCCAGATGATGATGTCTTCCAGGTGGCACCCGCCCACCTGGCGGTGGGCGTGCAGTTTCTGGAGACGGCCATGCCGCTGGACGTCGCCCTTGCCGCGCGAAAGATCTTCGACGAGGCCGGCAAGAAGGTGGCCCACGACATGACCGAGATCTTTCGCACGCTGTGGTGGCCAGCGCTGCGCGAGTCCGGTCGCAGCGCGGAGGACATCACGGCCTTGGTCGAGCGATTCAAGCCCCTCACGATCCAGGCACTCGTGACCGCCTACGAGGCGGCCGTCGACGAGGCCAAGCGCGAGACGATCCGCCGGCGCTCCTAAAGGCCCATGGTGCGGCCGATGATCTCCTTCATGATCTCGGTCGTGCCGCCGTAGATCGTCTGGATACGGGTGTCGAGATAGGCCTTCGAGATCGGGTACTCGCTCATGTAGCCGTATCCCCCGTGCAGCTGCAGGCAGGTGTCGGCGGTCTTCTTCTGCAGCTCGGTGGTCCACCACTTGCCCATCGCGGCTTCGGCGACCGTGAGGGTGCCGGCGTTGAGCTCGGTGATCGACCGGTCCACGAAGACCTGCGCGATCAGCTGTTCGGTCTCGAGCTCGGCCAGGGTGAAACGCGAGTTCTGGAAGGCGCCGATTGGCTTGCCGAACGCCTTGCGCTCGGTGACGTACTCCACCGTCATGTCGATCATCTGGCGGCAGGCGGCCGCGGCCACGACCGAGATCGTGAGGCGTTCCTGCGGCAGGTTGTCCATCAGGTAGATGAAGCCCTGGCCCTCTTCTCCCAGCAGGTTCGAGGTCGGCACGCGGACGTTGTCGAAGAACAGCTCAGCGGTGTCCTGGGCCTTGAGGCCAATCTTGTCGAGGTTGCGGCCCCGTTCGAATCCTTCGGCTCCGCGCTCGACGACGATCAGCGAGAAGCCCATCGCCCCGGCCTCGGGATCGGTCTTGCAGACCACGATGACGAAGTCGGCGTTGATGCCATTCGTGATGAAGGTCTTGGCGCCATTGATGACGTATTCATCACCGTCCTTGACCGCGGTGGTCGCGATGCCTTGCAGGTCCGATCCGGTTCCGGGCTCGGTCATGGCGATGGCGGTGATCATCTCGCCGGAGCAGAACGCCGGGAACCAGCGCTGCTTCTGCTCATCGGTGGAGTACTTGAGCAGGTAGCCAGACACCAGGTCGGTCTGGATGGCGAAGCCGACTCCGCTACCGCCGACGCGAGTGATTTCCTCCTGCAACACGGCGTTGAAACGGAAATCTGACATGCCACCCCCGCCGAACTCCTCGGGCATCATGAATCCGAGCAGGCCCAGCTCTCCGGCTTTGGTCCACACCTCGCGCGGGACGATCGACGCCTTCTCCCACTCCTCGTGGTGCGGGGCGATCTCCTTCTCGCAGAACGCGCGGACGGTGTCGCGGAACGCGTCGTGGTCGGCCTCGAAGATGGTGCGCTTCATGAGTGCTCTCTCAGTCGTTCTGAACGGCGACGCCGTCGGACAGGAGGGTGTCGACGTCGCCGACGCCCCAGGCGGTCAGGGCTTCACGGGTGTTGGCGCCGGGCTTGGCCGGCGGGGTGGTCAGAGTGGCCGGGGTGCCCGAGAACCGCGGAGCCGGTGCTGGCTGCACCAGACCGTCACGCTGCACGTACGTGCCGCGCGCGAGGTGGTGCGGGTGGTGCGCTGCTTCGGACAGCGGGATGACGGGCGCCACGCACGCGTCGGTGCCCTCGAAGATCTGTGTCCACTCCGCCTGCGTCCGCCTCGCGAAGACGTCCGCCAAAGCCGTGCGCAGCGCGGGCCACTGGGCGAAGTCGTTTCGGTCCGGCAGGTCGATGCCCAGCAGGTCCTGCATGGCAGCGTAGAACTGCGGCTCGAGCCCGCCCACCGACATCCACCGACCGTCCGACGTCGCGTAGACGTCGTAGAAGGGGGCGCCGGAGTCGAGCAGGTTGGTGCCGCGGTCGTTGCTCCAGCTGCCGGACTGCTGCAGCATCAAGGGCATGGCCAGCAGGTGGGCGACGCCATCGGTGATCGCTGCGTCGACGACCTGTCCCTCTCCCGTGGCACGAGCGTGCGTGAGTGCCGCGAGCACGCCGGCCACCAGGTAGAGCGAACCGCCGCCGAAGTCACCGAGCAGATTGAGCGGGATTTGCGGCGGGCCGCCGGCTCGACCGATGGTGTCCAGGGCGCCGGCGACCGAGATGTAGTTGATGTCGTGACCGGCCGATTGCGCCAGCGGACCGTCCTGGCCCCATCCCGTCATGCGGCCGTAGACCAGCCGGGGGTTGCGATCGAGGCACTCCTCGGGGCCGAGTCCGAGACGCTCCGTCACCCCGGGCCGGAACCCTTCGATGAGGATGTCGGCCCGCTCAACCAGGTCGAGCACCACGTCGACGCCGCGCGGATCCTTCAGGTCGATGGCCGTGCTGGGTCGACCTCGACTGAGGATGTCCTTGTCCGGGGAGGACATCTGGAGAGCGTTGCCGCCCGGGCGATCGACGCGGATGACATCGGCTCCAAGATCGGCCAACATCATGCCTGCAAAGGGCCCCGGGCCGATGCCGACCATCTCGACGACACGCACGCCCGCCAGCGGTCCACTCATCGGCTGATCGGTCACACCGCAGATCATGACAGTGTTACTGTCACGATCGCAAGTCATCAGATTGTCGACGGCTCATACCGACGGTACGGAATGTGACATCATCACTGTCATGTACTCCCAGCTCAGCCACACCCGCCGCGGCAGCGGTGAGCCCCTGGTCCTCATTCATGGAATCGGACACCGCCGCCAGGCGTGGGACCCGGTCTTCGACCTGCTGGCCGCGTCCTACGACGTGATCGCGGTTGATCTGGCCGGCTTCGGGGAGTCTTCGCCACCACCGGACGGCTTGTCGTACTCGATGGAGCACGCGTGCGAGAACCTGGCAGACAATTTCCTGCTCTGGGGCATCGAGAAGCCGCACATCGTGGGCAACTCGCTCGGTGGCGCGCTGGCGCTTGAGCTTGCCGCGCGAGGCCACGCTCGATCCGCCACCGCCCTCAGCCCCGCCGGATTTTTTCGCGGACCGGACCGGTTGGTCGCTCTGGGGCTCCTGCTGGCCCTGAAGGTCACGTCCCATCTACCGCCCGCGCTCATCGCCGGCGCCATGCGGTCCGCCGCATGTCGGCGCGCCATCGGTCGCTCTCTGTATGAGCACGGTGACCGGCTCACTGCCGAGCAGTTTCTCGGCGACACCGCGGCACTGCGCAACGGACCGGGCTTCTTTCCTGTTCTCCGCGCCGGCACGCGGTATTCCTTCGGGTCCACCGTTGCCGTCCCGACGACGGTCGCCTGGGGCACCCGCGACAAGATCCTGCTCTACGGTCAGTCCGGACTCGCCGCGCGGCGCCTGCCGCAGGCCCACCACGTGGCCCTACCGGGCTGCGGTCACGTGCCGATGATCGACGATCCCGGCCTGATCGTGCGCGTCGTCAAGCAGACGACGCAGCGCGCCGAGCTCGGCAGCCAGATCCCATCGGCCTACCCCGCGCTCCATCCGCCCATGAAGACCGACGGCGAAGCGTCGACGACGCCAACGGCACCGCGGCCGTGATGGACCCAGCGGGCTCACCAGAACACACCGGTATGCAACTGGTTGCATAATGATCGGCGCGCCACTACCGTCCTGTGTGTGGCACTCGAGCATGCGATTCTCGTCTCCCTGGCCGAACGCTCGGCCAGCGGTTACGACCTAGCCCGCCGCTTCGACGCCTCCATCGGGCACTTCTGGCGCGCCAGCCACCAGCAGATCTACAAAGTGCTCGGGCGCATGGACACCGAAGGGTGGGTCACGTCCGAGGTCATCGCGCAGGACGGCCGACCCGACAAGAAGGTGTACGTCATCACGCCGGCCGGGCTGGACGAGCTGCACTCGTGGACCGCGAAGGCCACCCCGATCGAGCACCTGCGCAGCGAGTTCGCCGTCAAGCTGCGCGCGCTGCCGTTCGGCGACGCGGCGGCGATCGTCGACGACGTGCGGGTGCGACGCCGTGCTCACGAGGCCCAGCTGGAGTACTACCGGCGCAGCGCCGAACGCTTCTACCCAGATTTGTCGGCGCTGACCGACGACGAGCTCGGCGGCTGGCTGGTGCTGCGCGGCGGCATCCTCAGCGAGCAGACCGCGATCGCGTGGTGCGACGAGATCCTTCAGCGGCTCGGGGACGAGCGGTGAGCCCGCACGCCCACGAGCAAAATGCCCAGACCGATCGCGATCGCGGTGCTGATCAGCAGCGCATGCACCCAGAAGAACGCCGTGGGGGCGCTGCTCCACTGCTGGTCGGCCCACGCCCGGTCGTCGTCGACGATCGCCATGGCGAACCGCGGCCAGATCACCATGTTGAACAGGCCGGCCAGCACCAGGAACCGGGCCGCAGCCTTCGAGATCACATCGACAACCTAACTGAGGAGTGGGCATGAAAGCCTTCCGCGCAGCCGTCGAGGCGGACGACCTCGACGCCGCCACCGCCCTGCTGGCCGACGACGTCGTGTTCCGCAGCCCCGTGGCGTTCAAGCCCTACCAGGGCAAGCCCATCGTGGCGGCAATCCTGCGCGGCGTGAGTCGGGTCTTCGCCGACCTGCAGTACGTGCGCGAGCTCGAGGACACCGACGGCCGCGGCTCCGCGCTGATCTTCGAGGCCTTCGTCGACGGAGTCAGCGTGCACGGCATGGACCTGCTCCGCTACGACGACGACAGCCTGATCAGCGAGTTCACCGTCATGGTCCGACCGCTTTCAGCCGCCAACGCCCTCGCGGCCGCCATGGCTGCCCAGTTCCCCCAGATTCAACAAGAGGCCACCCGATGACCGACACCTACCCCCACCTGCTGAGCCCCCTCGACCTGGGCCACACCACGCTGCGCAACCGCGTGATCATGGGCTCGATGCACACCGGAATGGAGGACCGCGTCAAGCACCTGCCCGAGCTGGCTGCCTATTTCGCCGAGCGTGCCAAGGGTGGCGTCGCCCTGTCCGTCACCGGCGGGTACGCCCCCAACTGGAACGGCTGGCTGCTGCCCTTCGGCTCGAAGATGACCTCGGGTCGCCTCGCCGACAAGCACCGCGTCGTCACCGATGCCGTCCACGAGCACGACGGGAAGATCGCCTTGCAGCTGCTGCACGCGGGTCGCTACGGCTACCACCCCTTCAAGCGAGGCGCGTCGACCAAGAAGTCGCCGATCACCCCGTTCGGCGCCCCCAAGGCCATGAGCACCAAGGAGGTCGACCGCACGGTCGACGACTTCGCGGCATCGGCCGTGCTCGCCCGTCGCGCCGGCTACGACGGCGTCGAGATCATGGGCTCCGAGGGCTACCTGATCAATCAGATGATCACGGCCCGCACCAACGACCGCACCGACACGTGGGGCGGCACAGCCGAGAATCGCATGCGATTCCCGATCGAGATCGTGCGCCGGGTGCGCGAACGCGTCGGCAACGACTTCATTGTCATGTACCGCATGAGCCTGCTCGATCTGGTCGACAACGCCCAGAGCTGGGAGGAGATCGTCGAGCTGGCCCAGAAGCTCGAGGCCGAAGGTGTCTCGATCATGAACACCGGTATCGGCTGGCATGAGGCCCGCATCCCCACCATCGTCACCTCGGTGCCGCGGGCCGCCTTCTCGTGGGTCACCGGCAAGCTGCGTCCCGAGCTGAACATCCCCGTGGTGGCGTCCAACCGCATCAACACCCCCGAGATCGCCGAGCAGATCATCGCCGACGGTGAGGCCGATCTCGTCTCGATGGCCCGACCTCTGCTGAGCGATCCATACTTCGTGCAGAAGGCAGCCGAGGGCCGCGCCGACGAGATCAACACCTGCATCGCCTGCAACCAGGCCTGCCTGGACCACACCTTCGTCAACAAGCGCGCCAGCTGCATGGTCAACCCGCGAGCCGGGCACGAGACCGAGCTGGTGCTGCTGCCCACCCAGGTGGTCAAGAGCGTCGCCGTCGTGGGCGCGGGCCCCGCCGGACTGGCGGCCGCCGCCGA
>NZ_JBAVCB010000060.1:0-13243 GCF_049586495.1 Aeromicrobium sp.
GTGGTCGCCTCCGCGAGTGCCGGTCCGTCGTCCATGGTTGACCGTGCGATCCTCTCGCCGCCTCATGTGTCTCCTGGCCACCAGTATTCTGGTGGCCGGGTGCAGTCTCCTGCCCGGAGACGGCGACAGCCCCCAGGATCCGCCGTCCGCGAGAGTCCCGGACTTGACGCCAGTGGGGTGGGAGCCGGTCGATCGCGAGCGAGTTGCCGCCGGCGGGACGCTGCGACTGGCCACCCCAGCGCTGCCGGAGAACTTCAACCCCCAGCACTCCTCGAACGGCGAATCGGAGGTTGATCGCCTCCTCGACCCCACGGTGGGGTCGGCAGTTCGCATCACGGCGGACGGTGGATGGGAGGTCGATCCCGACTACGCGCGTGAAGTCGAGATCGTCGACCGCAAGCCGCTCACCATCCGCGTGGAGATGAACCGCAAAGCGGTTTGGCAAGATGGCACGCCCATCGTGGCGCGGGACATGGTGGCGTTCTGGAAGGCGCAGAACGGCTCCGACCCGAAGTTCGAGGTGCGCAGCACCCAAGGGTTCGACGAGATCGACGACGTCACGCCGGACGGAAAGTTTGCGTACACCGTCACGTTCGACGCCCCGACCACCGACTGGCCGCGGTACATCTATCCAGCACTGCCGGCCAGCGTCTCGGACGAGGCAGAAACGTTCAACGCCGCCTTCGCCGACCGGCCGATCCCGTCAAATGGCCCGTTCCGCGTCGCCTCGATCGATCGAGACACTGGCCAGGTCGTGCAGGAGCGCAATCCGCAGTGGTGGGGCACCAAGCCCCGGCTCAAGCAGATCACCTGGCAGGCGGCGACCCCTGAGATCCAGCTCGAGGCTCTGCGTGCGGGCGATCTTGATGCGACGGACGTGTCCTCGAGCCAGCTCGCGGACATCGACGACGCCGAGCTCGACGAGGACGTCGTCGTGCAGCGCGCCACGGGCACGGAGTGGACCCAGCTGACCATGAACGGCGCCGCCGGTCCCCTCAAGGACGTCGCGGTGCGTCGTGCCGTCGCGCTGGCTCTGGACCGTCGCGCGCTCGCTGACGCACTGACCAAACCCCTCGGTACTCCGTCGCAGGTGCTGGGCAGCTTCGTCCTGCTGCCGGGTCAGCGTGGATACGTGGACCAGTCCGACCTCATCGCGCCGGATGTCGCGAAGGCGGGCCAGCTTCTCGATGACGCCGGCTGGGAGATGGCAGACACGGGCACGGTCCGCACCCTCAAGGGCAAGGCCCTGACGTTGGACATGCCGGTGCCAGCGAAGACGAGCACCAGCCGGACACGCGCCGCGATGATCGCCGACCAGCTCGCCGAAGTGGGCATCAAGGTCACCCTGCAGACCGTTCCCGACGACGAGTTCTTCACCAATCGGATCATCCCGCTGGATTTCGATCTGGCCACCTTCACCCACCAGGGCGGGGCGTTTCCCGTGGTCGACACCAAGCGGCTGTTCTACCCGATCGACTCGGGACAAAACTTCACGGGCGTCGAGGACGACAAGCTCGCCTCCGTGTGGGACAAGGCGATCTCCGCGCTCGACGACGACGACAGGGCGAAGGCGATCGAGGTGCTCGACAAGCGGTTGTTCGGCGATGTCCCGTTGGTGCCGCTCGGAGTGGTGCCGCAGTTCTGGCTGACCAACCGCTCCATTGCCAACTATGGGCCGGCGCAGTTCCTGGGTCCGGACTGGACCTCGGTCGGTTTCCGAGCCGCTGCAGGCGACTGATTCACGATGGTGGCCATTTTTTATTTGTCCACAGCCTGAATTCAAGGTCCGCGCAGTTCAGAGCGGCGAGCCGGGGCTCATTGCTCGCTCCGTCCACAGGGTTGTCCACGCCTCGTGCACAACCGCTGCGGCGTTTTCCACCGAGACTCTCGACTTGCCCACACGGCCTGTGCGTCGCGGGCTTCACGATCGTGCCCCCCGGCACCTAGTCTCAGGGCGCAGCCCCCGGTCGAACACTGCACGGATCTGTCGGTAGAGGCGCGTAGCGTGACATGGAAGACCGACCAGGGAGGTAGCAGCTCGATGAGCGTGGCGGACCTGTACGAACCAGACACCGGCGACGCAGCCGCCGGAGCGTACGTGCCGCCGCAGGACGTCGCCGCTGAACAAAGTGTTCTGGGCGCCATGATGTTGTCCAAGAACGCCATCGATCCAGCCGCCGACACCATCCAGGGCCGCGACTTCTACCGTCCTGCGCACGAGCTGATCTTCGACACCATCACGGGCCTCGCGGCGCGCGGCGAGCCGGCCGACGCCATCACGGTGGCCGCGGAGCTACAGCGCCGCGGCGAGGTGGCCCGCGCTGGCGGAGCGCCCTATCTGCACACGCTCGTCTCGGGCGTCAGCATTGCTGCCAACGTCGACTACTACGCCCAGATCGTCCGCGAGAAGGCCGTTTTGCGGCGTCTCGTCGAGGTGGGCCAACGTATCGCCCAGCTCGGGCAGGCCGGTCAGGGCGATCTCGCCGACATCGTCGACCGGGCTCAGGCCGAGGTGCTCGACGTCGACGGATCGCGCAACGCCGACGACTACTCGCTGATCTCCAAGCTGATCCCGACCACCATCGACGAGATCGAAGAGCTCAGCAAGCGCACCGGGGAGGTGCATGGCGTGCCGTCGGGATTCCCCGACCTCGATCGCGTCACCACCGGTTTCCGCGGTGGGCAGATGATCGTGGTGGCAGCCCGTCCCGGCGTCGGCAAGTCCACCCTCGGACTCGACTTCTGTCGATCCGCCTCGATCCGGCACAAGATCCCATCGGCCATCTTCTCGTTGGAGATGACGGCCTCTGAGATCACCACTCGTCTGCTGTCAGCCGAGGGCAAGGTCAACGTCAGCGCCATGCGGGGGGGCCAGATGTCTGACAGCGACTGGCGCAAGATCGGCAACGTGGCCACCAAGGTCAACGGTGCTCCGATCGTGATCGACGACAGCCCCAACATGACCATGCCGGAGATCCGTTCCAAGGCACGGCGCATCAAGAAGGAGCATGGCCTCGGCATCTTGGTCATCGACTACCTGCAGCTGATGACATCGGGCAAGAAGGTCGAGAACCGGCAGGTCGAGGTCTCGGAGTTCTCTCGCCAGATCAAGCTGCTGGCCAAGGAGCTCGACGTGCCGATCATTGCGATCAGCCAGCTGAACCGTGGCTCGGAGCAGCGCACCGACAAGACGCCGATGATCTCTGACCTGCGCGAATCGGGGTCCATCGAGCAGGACGCTGACGTCGTTCTCCTGCTGCATCGCGGCCAGCGCGAGGGCGACGAGGCGGGTGGGGGCGAGTCGCGTGAGCGGCTCGGCGAGGCCGACATCATCGTGGCCAAGAACCGATCGGGCCCCACCACCAAGGTGGCTGTCAGCTTTCAGGGCCACTACTCGCGGTTCACGCCCATGGCGCACGACGACACCACACCGCCTGCCGCCGCCGCGGGCGACTTCTTCTGACCGCAGACCAGGTCGGGCACAAGGTCTCGAGCTTGGTGCACGAGGTGCTTCGAGCATGGCGCGGAACGTGCGACCCGGAGGGGTCCGTTCTACAGTGACGGCATGAGCGATTCGCAGGTGTCCACGGCCGAGCAACGAGTTATCGACGCGGTTCACCCGCAGCTGTTCATCGGCGGTCAGTGGCGCGATGCTGAAGCAGGAAAGACCCTCCCGGTCATCGATCCGTCCACGGGCGCGACGCTGGTCGAGACCGCCGATGCCTCCGTCGCCGACGGCGCAGCAGCCCTGGATGCTGCCGTCTCCGCCCAAGCCGACTGGGCTGCGTCCGCGCCGCGTGATCGCGGAGAGATCCTGCGCTCGGCGTTCGAGCTGATCACCGAGCATGCCGACGAGCTCGCCACGCTGATGACGCTGGAGATGGGTAAGCCGCTGAGCGAGTCCAAGGCCGAGATCGCCTACGGCTCGGAGTTCTTTCGCTGGTTCAGCGAAGAGGCGGTGCGGATCTCGGGGCGCTACTCGGTGGCACCCAACGGGCTGACCCGTCTGTTGACCCTCAAGCAGCCGGTCGGTCCGTGCCTGATGATCACACCGTGGAACTTCCCCTTGGCCATGGGCACCCGCAAGATCGGGCCCGCGATCGCCGCCGGTTGCACCATGGTCGTCAAGCCGGCACAGCAGACGCCCTTGACGATGTTGCGGCTGGCGGCCCTGCTGGCTGAGGCCGGTCTGCCCGACGGCGTGCTGAACGTCGTCACCACCTCCACGACCGGCGACGTGATGGGGCCACTGATCGAGGATCCGCGATTGCGCAAGCTGACTTTCACTGGCTCGACGCCGGTGGGCCGCAGCCTGATCGAGCAGAGTGCCAAGGGCGTGCTGCGCGTCTCGATGGAGCTCGGCGGCAATGCGCCCTTCGTGGTCTTCGATGACGCCGATCTCGACCGCGCCGTCGACGGCGCCATGCTGGCCAAGATGCGCAATGTCGGAGAAGCGTGCACCGCAGCGAACCGATTCATCGTGCACGAGTCGGTGGCCGAGGAATTCGGCCGCAAGCTCGCCGAGCGGATGGGCGCGATGAAGATCGGACGCGGAACCGCCGAGGGCGTCGAGGTCGGTCCGCTGATCGACCAGACGCAGCGCGACAAGGTGGCCGATCTGGTGGACGATGCGGTTGCCAAGGGCGCGACGGTCGTGACCGGTGGCGAGAAGCCCAGCGCCGAAGACTTCGGCAGTGATGCCTTCTACCCACCCACAGTTCTGACGACGGTGAGCCGCGACGCCAAGATCTGGACCGATGAGATCTTCGGCCCCGTCGCGCCGATCTTCACCTTCAGCGAGGAGCAGGAGGGCATCGACATGGCCAACGACACCGAGTACGGCCTCGTGGCGTACGCGTTCACGCAGGATCACGCCCGGGTCGTGCGGGTGTACGAAGGGCTTGAGACCGGCATGGTGGGCATCAACCAGGGCGTCGTCTCCAATCCCGCGGCGCCCTTCGGCGGTGTCAAGGCCAGCGGCTACGGCCGGGAGGGCGGTGCCGAGGGCATCGAGGAGTACCTGGAGACCAAGTACGTCGGCCTGGCCCTCTAGATGCGGATGTCGGACCGCCGCTCGTCAGGCGGATCCTGCGCCACACGACGTCGACCAGAGCCGAACTGTTCGACGTACAGGCGGGAGTAGAGGCCGCCCGCTGCAAGCAGCTCGTCGTGGGTTCCTTGCTCGACCAACCGACCGTCCTCGAGTCCGAAGATCACGTCGGCATTCTGGATCGTGGACAACCGGTGAGCGATCGCGATCGTGGTCCGGTTGTGCGTGGCGCGATCCAGGGCATCTTGTACGAGCCGCTCGGTCTCGGTGTCGAGGGCTGAGGTGGCCTCGTCGAGGATGAGCACCCGCGGGTCCATCAACAGGACGCGAGCGATGGCGAGACGCTGCTTCTCGCCGCCGCTGAGCCGGTAGCCCCGCTCGCCCGTGATGGTCTCGTACCCTTCGGCGAAGGTGAGGATGCGGTCGTGGATGTTGGCGTCCCGAGCAGCCTGCTCGATCTGCTCGGCGGTGGCATCTGGACGGGCGTACGCGATGTTGTCGCGAATCGTGCCGTGGAACAGGTACGGCTCCTGGGTGACCATGCCGACGGCCTCGGCGACCGAACCCATCGTCAGGTCGCGGACGTCGTGACCGTCGATCAGCACCGCGCCGTCGGTGGCGTCGTAGAACCTGGGCACCAGGTACGTCGCCGTGGTCTTGCCCGAACCGGACGGGCCGACGATCGCGGCCAGCTGCCCGGGCTGGACCCGCAGCGACACGTCGGTCAGCGCCCACCGGGATCCGACTGGGTCGGACTCGCGCTCGATCCGCACGCCAGTGTCGCCGAAGCGGTCGCGATTCACGGTGCCGGAAAGGCTGCGGGGTTCGGGGTAGCGGAACGACACATGTCGGAACTCGATCTCCCCTTGCAGCGCGCGGCCCGTGAGCTGGGTGGCACCGGGCCGCTCAGTGATCGCGGGTTCGAGGTCGAGGTATTCAAAGATGCGGCGGAACAGAGCCACCGACGTCTGCACGTCGAGGGTGACCCGCATCAGCTGCAGCAAGGGCATCTGCAGTCGCGCCTGCAACGTGGTGAACGCCACCAGAGTGCCAGCCGTGATGCTGGCGCCGCCGAAGGATCCGGTGAGCATGAGGCCGGCGGCCAGATAGATCAGCGCCGGGGTGATGGCAAAGAACGTCTGGACGGTCGCGAAGAAGGCCCGGCCAGCCATGGCCTGATCGACCTGAAGGCGGGTCTGCTGGTGATTCGCCTCGCGGTAGCGGCGCACCTCGGAGTCCGCGCGGTTGAACACCTTGGACAGCAAGATGCCGGAGACGCTGAGCGCCTCCTCGGTGATGGCGGTCATCTCCGAGAGTGACTCCTGCGTGCGTTTGGCCAGCCGCTGGCGGCGCTTGCCGACCTGCAGCTGGATGAACACGAACAGCGGCATGACGATCAGGGTCAGGATCGTCAGCTGCCACGACAGGATGACCATGGACACGAAGGCCGCGATGACGGTCACGGAGTTCTGCAGGATCGTGGTGGCCGTGTCGGTGAGCACGGTGCGAACCCCGGCCACATCATTGGCGAGGCGCGACTGGATCGAGCCGGTCTTGGTGGCCGTGAAGAAGGCCAGCTCCATCTTCTGCAAGTGCGCGAACAAGTCGCTGCGCAGATCCGCCATGGCCGAGTTGCCGATGGTCGAGGTGAGCCAGTTCTGCACGATGCCGATCGACGCCGTGATGACCGGAATGATGGACATGGCCACCACCAACCAGCCGAGCAGCCGCAGCTGTGGGCCGCCGGAGGGCGGGAAGAGCGCCTGGTCGAAGACCGCCTTGGTCAGGAACGGGACGATCGAGGTGAGGGTTGCGGCGGACACGACCGCGATGGCGACCCATGTCATCTTCGCCCGATACGGGCGCAGCAGCAGGGCGATGCGGCCGAGGACCGGCTCCGCGGCCATCAGCCGTCGATCTTCGGCAGCACCAGCTCGGGGGTGTCGTCGGCGACAGGAACCAGGTCAGCTGTTCCCCACAGGCCGACCTCGGTGCGCAGTGCGGCCCACAGGAGAAGCTCGCCGTCGGCGGTCAGGAACGCCGGATCGGCGTGCAGCGTGAACGACACAGGAAGTTCATGGGCCCGCACCGCGGTCGCAGAAAGCACCTCGCCAGCGGCATCGACCAGCTTGATGCTGGCGATGGCTCCATCGGACACGGCGTCGCCCTCGCGGACGGTGAGAGTTCCCTCGATGATCAGCAGCGGCTCGGACGTCATGTGTGTGATGCTAATCCGGCACCGCGTGCACACGCACGTTCCGCTGGGTACCCCGTGCAGGAGCGCTGCATCGCCGTTCAGTGAAAGCGGCGAAGACGCAGACTGTTGGTCACGACGAAGACTGAGCTGAAGGCCATCGTGAGGCCAGCGATGAGCGGGTTGAGCAAGCCGGCGGCGGCCAAGGGGATCGCGGCCACGTTGTAGGCGAACGCCCAGAACAGATTGCCCTTGATGGTGCGCAGCGTGGCGCGCGACAGGCGCACCGCGACGACGGCCGTCGCGAGGTCGCCCTGCACGAGGGTCAGGTCGGAGGCCTGGATCGCGACGTCGGTCCCCGTGCCCATCGCAATGCCAAGGTCGGCAGCCGCGAGCGCCGCGGCGTCGTTGATGCCGTCGCCGATCATGGCGACGGTGCGGCCCTCGGACTGCAGCTCGCGCACCGTGCGCAGCTTGTCCTCTGGGGTGACGTCGGCGATCACGCGATCGATGCCGACCTCTTCGGCCACTCGCGCGGCCACGGCACCTGCGTCGCCGGTCAGCAGCACCGGCTCCAGTCCCAGGCGGCGCAGGTCGGCCACCGCGGCGGCCGACGTGGGCTTGACCGTGTCGGCGACGCTGATCGCGCCCCGGAAGACGCCGTCCCACGCGACCGCGACACCAGGGACGTCGGCTGGAACCTCGATGCCGCGCTCGCGCAACCAGCTGGGTCGCCCGGCCGTGGCGGCGCGCCCCTCGACGGTTCCCGTGACGCCGAAACCGGCATGGTTGGCGAAGTCCTCGACAGCCATCGGATCGGCGAGCGTTGCGATGGCACGGGCCACGGGGTGCTCCGAGGCGTGCTCCAGCGAGGCGGCGATGCGCCGCAGGTCATCGATGGCCACGCCCGGTGCCGGGTGAATTCCGGTCACCGCCATGCGGCCGGTGGTGACCGTTCCGGTCTTGTCGAGCACCACGGTGTCGACGACGCGGGTGGATTCCAGGACCTGTGGCCCCTTGATGAGGATGCCGAGCTGCGCGCCGCGGCCCGTGCCGACCATCAGTGCTGTTGGCGTCGCCAGACCGAGGGCGCAGGGGCAGGCGATGATCATGACGGCGACGGCTGCCGTGAACGCGTGCTGCGTGCTGTCCCCGAACGTCAGCCAAGCGGCCAGGGTACCGAGCGACAGGACGATGACGGCCGGCACGAACCAGGCCGAGACGCGATCGGCGAGGCGTTGGACGTCTGCCTTTCCCTCCTGTGCTTCTTCGACCAGACGGGCCATCTGCGCCAGCTGCGTGTCGGCGCCCACTGCGGTGGCGCGCACCACGAGCCGACCGCCTTGGTTGACCGTCGCGCCGGTGACGGTGTCGCCGAGGGTGACCTCGACGGGAACGGGCTCGCCGGTGAGCATCGAGGCGTCGACAGCCGATGAGCCTTCGACGACGTCGCCGTCGGTGGCGATCTTCTCGCCGGGCCGGACGATGAACTCGTCGCCCGTGGCCAGATCGGCGACGGAGATCGTGTGCTCGGCGCCGTCTCGGCGGACGTGCACCTCGTCGACGCCCAGATCCATCAGGGCCCGCAGTGCGGCACTGGACTCACGCTTGGCGTTGGCCTCGAGGTAGTGGCCGGCCAGGATGAACACCGTGACCGCGCTGGCGACCTCGAGATAGATCTCGTCGGCACCTCCCCCGCTCCAGGACCAGGTCATCGTCATGCCGATGCGCCCGGCGTCGCCGAAGAACAGCGCCCACAGGCTCCACAGGTACGCGGCGCTGACGCCGAGGCTGATCAAGGTGTCCATCGTCGCGGCGCCGTGACGGGCGTTCAGCACGGCCGACCAGTGGAACGGGTAGGCGCACCACAGCGCCACCGGGGTGGCCAGCACGAGTGCCACCCATTGCCAGCCGTCGAACTGCAGCAGCGGAACCATCGACATCAGCGCGACCGGAATAGTCAGCACGATGCCGATGCGCAAGCGTCGTCGGACCGATTCGATCCCGTGCAGACCGCCGCCAGCGTGCTCAGCGGTCTCGTCTCCGCGCAGCGTGGCCGAGTAGCCCGTGGCGTCGACCGTGTCGATGAGGGTCTGGACGTCGACGCCGGACGGCGCGTCGATGCTGGCCCGCTCCGTCGAGTAGTTGACGCTGGCAGTGACGCCGTCGATCCTGTTGAGCTTCTTCTCCACACGCAGCGCGCATGATGAACAGCTCATGCCGTGGACGTCCAGGGTGTGCTTGCTCATGGTGGCCTTCCTCTCACGCGAGTGCGTAGCCGGCTTCGTCGATGGCGGCGGCGACGGATGAGTCGTCGAGCGCGTCGGCGCTGATGACCGTGACGGTCGAGGTTCCGCCGGCCACGAGGTCGACCGTCACGGCGCTCACGCCGTTCAGGACGGTGATCTCGTCGGTCGCGGCGCGCACGCAGTGCTCGCAGGTCATGCCGGTGACGCGATAGGTGCTGGTGGTGGTCACGGATGCTCCTTGGTGGTTGGTCAGGCCTTCACGAGGCGGGCGATGGCGTCGGACGCCTCGCGGATCTTGAGATCGGCCTCCGGCCCGCCCTGGCGGGCCGCGTCGACCACGCAGTGGGTGAGATGCTCGTCGAGCAGCTTCAGGGCGACCGCCTCGAGGGCTCGGGTGGTCGCTGACACCTGGGTCAGCACGTCGATGCAGTAGATGTCCTGCTCGACCATGCGGGTCAGGCCGCGTACCTGCCCCTCGACCCGGCGCAGGCGGGCCAGGACGGCGGTCTTGTCGTCGCTGTAGCCCGGAACCGCAGCATCGGTGCTCATGACATGTCCTGCATCTGGCTGATCTCCTTGGTCTGGCTGGACGTCCAGTATACCCCCCTAGGGTATAAAACGGGGGCGGGGGCGCATACTCAGACCATGACTGACCTCCGCGGACTGGACGGCTTGCTGGGGGTGGAGCACGTCGAGGTCACCGCTGACCGCGTCGTGGTGTGCTTCACGATCGGCCCCGAGCATCTGCAGCCCTTCGGCATCCCTCACGGTGGCGTCTACTGCGCCGTGCACGAATCGACCGCCAGCGTCGCTGGCCAAGTGTGGCTGGGCACGAAGGGGGTTGTCGTGGGCACCAACAACTCCACCGACTTCATCCGCCAGGCGGCTGTCGGCGACGTCATCACGGTGACGGCCACGCCGATTCACCGAGGCCGCAGCCAGCAGCTGTGGCACGTGGACTCGCGTCTTCAGGACGGCAAGCTGATCGCGCAGGGCCAGGTGCGCCTTGCAAACCTCGATCAGGAGCTCCCGCCCGAGGCGCTGGCGCACTTCACCACGTAGACTCCTCGCAAGCGGCGCGACTGGCGTTCAGGTGGATCTCCACCAGGAAGCGACCGCGGCATCGACATCGGGACCGTTCGCCTGGGCCCCGGTCAGCCCCCGATACCCGCTGACCTGGAGACCACCGAGATGATGATGACCATGAACACTGCTGCTGTGTCGCTCAACGAGCGTCTCGAGGACACTGACGTCCGGGTCCTGCTGCTGGAGAACATCCACACCGACGGCGCCGACTTCCTGCGCGGCAAGGGCTACCAGGTCGAGGCGCTCGACGGCGCGCTCGGCGAGGACGAGCTGATCGAAGCCATCCAGGGCGTGCACCTGCTGGGCATCCGCTCGACCACCTACATCACCGAGAAGGTGCTGAACGCCGCGCCGGACCTGCTGGCCATCGGCGCGTTCTGCATCGGCACCAACCAGATCGACATGGCCGCCACGTCGGCGCGCGGCATCGCGGTGTTCAACGCCCCATACTCCAACACCCGCAGCGTGGTCGAGCTCGCCATCGCCGAGATCATCTCGTTGGCGAGGCGCCTGCACGAGAAGTCCACCGACATGCACGCTGGCGTGTGGAACAAGTCCGCCGCCGGTAGCCACGAAGTCCGCGGGCGCACGCTGGGCATCATCGGCTACGGCAACATCGGCAGCCAGCTGTCGGTCATCGCCGAGGCGCTGGGTCTCAAGGTCATCTTCTTCGACATCGACGACAAGCTGGCGCTGGGCAATGCCAAGCGCTGCTCGACGTTGGAGGAGCTGTTGGCCGAGGCAGATGTCGTCACGCTGCACGTCGACGGCCGTCCCGGCAATGCAGGTCTCTTCGGTGCCGAGGAGATGCGCCAGATGAAGCCGCGGGCGCTGTTCCTCAATCTGTCGCGCGGCATCGCTGTCGACACGGCTGCACTGCGAGAGCACCTCGAATCCGGCCACATCGCGGGCGCGGCCGTGGACGTCTTCCCCATCGAGCCCAAGCGGCAGGGCGATGCCTTTGAGTCTGACCTGCGCGGTCTGCCGAACGTCATCCTGACGCCGCACGTGGGCGGTTCGACCGAGGAAGCGCAACAGGACATCGGTCGCTTCGTGGCGTCCAAGCTGCGCTCGTTCACCGAGTTCGGCAGCACGTCGCTGAGCGTCAACCTGCCTGAGCTCAACCTGGCTGCCGTCCCGGGCCGCCACCGCATCGCCTTGGTGCACCGCAACGCTCCGGGTGTTCTGGCCACCATCAACGGCCTGCTCGGCGAACGGGGCGTCAACATCGAGGCGCAGTCACTGTCGACGCGTGGCGAGAACGGTTACGTCGTGACGGATGTGGCGGCCGAGGTGAGCGCCGAGGTACTGATCGAGCTGGCTGGACTTCCCGAGACGGTCCGCATCCGCCAGCTGAGCTGAGCCAAGGTCTCGGCGCAGCCGCCGTCGACACGGATGGTCGCGAGATCGTCAGCCCGCGTGGGTCCGCGGTTGATGATGACGATCGGAATGCCACGCCGGGCCGCGGCCCGCACGAATCGCAGTCCCGACATCACCTGGAGCGACGAGCCGAGCACGACCAGAGCCTCCGCCTGCTCGACGAGGTCGAAGCAGCGCTGGACCACTGGTTTGGCCACGCTCTCGCCGAAGAACACGACGTCGGGCTTGAGTCGTCCGTTGCAGATCTCGCAGGTGGCGAGCAGGAATGAAGCGGTGTCCTCGACCATGACATCGCCATCTGGGGCCGCGATCGCCTCGCGGTCGGCAAACCCCGGGTTGAGCGCTGCCAGCCGATCGTGGAGGTGAGACCGCTTGCTGCGATCACCACAGTCCAAGCAGACCACCCGGTCGATCCGGCCGTGCAGGTCGATGACATCGCGGTGACCGGCGCGACCGTGCAAGCCGTCGACGTTCTGCGTGATCAGCCCGATGAGTCGGCCAGCGCTCTGCAGGTGGGCCAGCTCACGGTGCGTGGCATTGGGTTCGGCGCTGGTCATCCGGCCCCAGCCGATGTGCGCACGCGCCCAGTACCGCCGACGCGCCCTGGTCGACGCGATGAACTCCTGGTATGTCATGGGCGTGCGGGGGATGGACCCGGGCCCGCGATAGTCCGGGATGCCGGAGTCGGTCGAGACACCCGCGCCAGTGAGCACCAGCCATCGACGATTCGCCACCACGTCCGCGATCGCTGGTCGGGCTTGATCATCCACGACCTCAAGAATAGGACTCTGGTGATGACGACGGGTGCGTCAACGGCGATCTGCGGACTCCTGCAGGTGTGGGTACCGTCATCGTTCAGTCAGGTCGGCGAAGGCCGGCCTCGGGAGGAAGGGAAAAGCTGTGATCATTCTTGGAGTCGTTCTGTTGATTCTGGGCGCCCTGCTGAACATCTCGATCCTGTACACGATCGGCGCCATTCTGGTCGTCGTCGGTGCCATTTTGTGGATCCTGGGATCCATGGACCGCGGCGTCGGTGGCAGAAGGCACTATTTCTAGACCACACCAGTCAGCGGGCCGTCACCTTCTGGTGGCGGCCCGTTGTGCTTTCATCGGCGCATGACGGGTCGGATCATCCTGCTGCGGGCGGTCAACGTGGGCGGAGCGACGCTGCCGATGGTGCGCCTGCGTGCGATCGCCACCAGCCTCGGTGCGGCGGACGTGTCGACCTACATCGCGTCCGGCAACCTGATCGCCGACGTGCCGGGCGACGCGGCGGCCTTCGAC
>NZ_JBAVCB010000061.1:0-4777 GCF_049586495.1 Aeromicrobium sp.
GGCTGGGCCGGCGTTGTCGGCGGAAGTGACCAGCGCCGGGATACCCGAGGAGGCAGCGATGGTGGCGGCTTCGACTTTTGTCACCATGCCCCCGGTGCCGACGCCTGCCTTGCCGGTCCGTCCGATACTCACACCCTCCAGGTCTTCGGGGCCGTGCACTTCGGGGATGCGCTTCGCGCCCGCCTTGGGAGGACCGTCATAGAGGGAATCGACGTCGGAGGGCAGGATCAGGGCGTCAGCCTTGACCAGGTGCGCCACCAGGGCGGCCAGGCGGTCATTGTCGCCGAAGCGGATCTCGGAGCTGGCCACCGTGTCGTTCTCGTTGACGATCGGCACGACGCCGAGCTCGTGCAACCGCGCAAAGGTCTGGAAGGCGTTGCGGTAGTGGCTGCGACGGGTCACGTCATCGATGGTCAGCAACACCTGCCCCACGACGAGCCCACGCGCCGCGAACCGCTCGGTGTAGCGCGCCACCAAGGCGCCCTGGCCGACGCTGGCGGCCGCCTGCTGGGTCGGCAGGTCACGGGGACGACGTGCGAGCCCGAGCGGACCCAGGCCAGCGGCAATGGCGCCGGAGCTGACCAGCACGACCTCGTCGCCGCGCTCGCGGGCGTCGGCGAGCGCTTCGACGATGGCGTCGACCCGGTCCGGGTCCAGATGGCCCTGTCGCGTGGTGAGCGACGACGAACCGACCTTGACGACGATCCGACTCATCGGTCAGTACTCGTCGTCGTCGTCGTCGAAGCTCCAGTCGGGCTCGACCGGGACCGGCTCGCCTGCCTCCCGAGCGCGACGTGCGTCGGACTCATAGGCGCGTTTGGCCGCCAGCTTCTCGCGTCGCTGCGTGGTGGTGCGGCGCTCGGACTGGTCGATGCGCAGATCCTCGCCGCGGCGGCCGAGCACCTCGGCGCCTGCCGCGATGTCCGGCGCGAAGTCGAACACGACGGCGTCGCCCTCGTCGCCGATCAGCACACCGTCACCCGCCTTGGCACCCATCTTGAGCAGCCTGTCCTCGACGCCCAGCCGGTTCAGGCGGTCAGCGAGGAAGCCGATGGCCTCGTCGTTGGTGAAGTCGGTCTGGCGCACCCAGCGGCGCGGCTTCTCGCCACGAACGACCCACGTGTCGTTCTCGCGGGTGATGGTGAACTCGTCGCCGACACCGGCCTCGGCCGGCGGGCGCAGCACGATGCGGGTCGCTTCCTGCTTCGGCGCTGCGTCACGCTTGGACGCCACCACCTCGGCCATCGCGAACGACAGCTCGCGCAGACCGGCGTGGCTGGCCGCCGACACCTCGTACACGTCCAGACCGCGGGCCTCGAGGTCAGCGCGGACGAAACCGGCGATCTCCCGGGCGTCGGGCACGTCGGTCTTGTTCAGCGCCACCATGCGGGGCCGGTCATCGAGGTCCGATCCCGTGGCCTCGGCGTACGCCGTCAGCTCGGCCTCGATGACGTCGAGGTCCGTCAGCGGGTCCCGGCCAGGATCCACCGTGGCGCAGTCGATGACGTGCACCAGTGCAGCGCACCGCTCGACGTGACGCAGGAAGTCATGCCCCAGCCCACGGCCCTGGCTGGCGCCCTCGATCAAGCCCGGCACATCGGCCACGGTGAACGTGGTGGAACCGGCCGACACGACGCCGAGGTTGGGCACGAGCGTCGTGAACGGGTAGTCGGCGATCTTGGGCCGCGCGCGTGACAGCGCCGCAATCAGGCTGGACTTGCCCGCGCTCGGAAAGCCGATCAAGCCGATGTCGGCCACCACCTTGAGCTCAAGCGTGATGGTGATGTCGGCGCCCGGCTCGCCCTTGAGCGCGAAGCCCGGAGCCTTGCGCTTGGACGACGCGAGCGCCGCGTTGCCCAGCCCGCCGCGACCGCCGGCTGCGATGACGATCTCGGTGCCCGGGCCGACCAGGTCGGCGAGGATCTCACCGGTCGTCGACTTCACCACGGTGCCGTCCGGCACGCGCAGCAGCAGGTCCTCGCCGTGTGAGCCGCTGCGGTTGTTGCCCGCACCGGGCATGCCGTTGCCGCCCTTGCGGTGCGGCTCGTGGTGATAGTCGATCAGCGTCGTGACGTCGGGGTCCACCCGCAGGGTGACGTCGCCGCCGTGGCCGCCGTTGCCGCCGTCGGGACCGCCGAGAGGCTTGAACTTCTCGCGGTGCACGGACGAGACGCCGTGGCCGCCGTTGCCCGCCGAGACGTGCAGCGTCACGGTGTCGACGAAGGTGGGGACTGCCATGACGCTCCTGTAGGGCTCAAGACGACGAAGGGGCAGCCCGCTGCTGCGGACGGCCCCTTCATCAAGACTGGTTCGCTGATTACTCCGCGAGAACAGCCGGAACGATGTTGATGACCTTGCGGCCACGGCGCTTGCCGAACTCGACCGCACCAGCGGAGAGCGCGAACAGCGTGTCGTCGCCACCGCGACCGACGTTGGTGCCGGGGTGGAAGTGCGTGCCGCGCTGGCGAAGGATGATCTCGCCGGCGTTGACCTGCTGGCCACCGAAACGCTTGACGCCGAGGCGTTGTGAATTGGAGTCGCGGCCGTTCTTAGTAGAAGCGGCGCCCTTCTTGTGTGCCATAGCTCAGATCCCTACTACTTCGTGATCCCGGTGATCTTCACCTGGGTGTACTTCTGACGGTGACCTTGGCGCTTCTTGTAGCCGGTCTTGTTCTTGTACTTCTGGATGACGATCTTCGGGCCCTTGGTGCCCCCGAGAACCTCGGCCGTGACGCTGACCTTCGCCAGCGTGGCGGCGTCTGCCGTGACGGCGTCGCCGTCAACGTGCAGGACTGCCGGCAGCGAGACGGACGAGCCGACCTCAGCTGCCTGGTCGATCTCGATGACGTCACCGACGGCGACCTTTTGCTGGCCACCGCCACTGCGCACGACTGCGTACACCACGGGAAATCCTCTACTGATCACAATGGATGGGAGCGCGACTGAGCGCGCAAGCCGACACGCGCTGCGCGCCGACGCTCCAGTCTACGGAGCCTGACCCTCGTCGGTCAAAACGGGGGGTGGTGGACCGGCCGGCTTGGACGCCGCGCGGCGTCGGCCGGTGGCCTTCTTCGGTGCCTCCACGGGTGCGGAGGGCTCCGGCGCCGCGACCGGCGCATCAACAGGAGCCGGGATTTCTGCCTTCGGGGCCTTCGCCTCCGGTGTCTTCGGATCGGGGGCTGGACGGTTCTGGTTCCCTCCACCACCGGAGCGACCACCACCGGAGCGACCGCCGCGGCCGCCGCGACGCGGGCCGTCGTCCTTCTTGGGCTCGACCGGAGCATCCTCGATGACGACGCCGCGACCCTTGCAGTGGTCACAGTCGGCGCTGAACGACTCCAGCAGACCGGTACCGATGCGCTTGCGCGTCATCTGGACCAGTCCCAGCGAGGTGACCTCGGCGACCTGGTGACGGGTGCGGTCCCGGCCCAGGCACTCGACCAGTCGGCGCAGCACCAGATCGCGGTTGCTCTCCAGCACCATGTCGATGAAGTCGACCACGATGATGCCGCCGATGTCGCGCAGCCGCAGCTGACGCACGACCTCCTCGGCCGCCTCCAGGTTGTTGCGGGTGACAGTCTCCTCGAGATTTCCGCCAGAGCCGGTGTACTTGCCGGTGTTGACGTCGACCACCGTCATGGCTTCGGTGCGGTCGATGACCAGCGAACCACCCGACGGCAGGAAGACCTTGCGCTCGAGCGCCTTGTGGATCTGCTCGTCCACGCGGTAGCTGGTGAACGCGTCCTTGCCGGCAGATTCGTCCCAGCGCGAGATGCGCTCGGCGAGATCGGGCGCGACGTGATCGACGTAACCCTTGATCATGTCCCAGGCATCGGTGCCCTCGACGACCAGACCAGTGAAATCTTCGTTGAACAGGTCACGGACGACCTTGATCATCAGGTCAGGCTCGGCGTACAGCAGCTGCGGCGCCTTGCCTGCGGCGACCTTGGACTCGATGTCCGCCCATCGGGCGGTGAGCCCGGTGACGTCGCGGGTGAGCTGGTCCTCTGACGCGCCCTCGGCTGCCGTGCGCACGATGACGCCGGTGCCGTCGGGAAGGACTTCCTTGAGCAACGCCTTCAGTCGGGTGCGCTCGTTCTCTGGAAGCTTGCGGGAGATGCCGCTGGTCTGGCCGCCGGGCACCAGCACCAAGAAGCGGCCGGGCAGGCTGACCTGGCTGGTGAGCCGAGCGCCCTTCTGACCGATGGGGTCCTTGCTGACCTGGACGAGGATGACCTGACCGGGGCTCAGCGCGTCCTCGATCTTGCGGGCCTTGCCGTTGCCGAGGGTGCTCCAGTCGACCTCGCCGGCATACAGCACAGCGTTGCGGCCAGCACCGATGTCGACGAACGCAGCCTCCATGCTCGGCAGGACGTTCTGGACCTTGCCCAGGTAGACGTTGCCGATCAGCGACGTCTGCGACTCGCGGGCCACGTAGTGCTCGACGAGCACGCTGTCCTCGAGCACCGCGATCTGCGTGTAATCGTCGCGCTGACGCACCACCATCTCGCGCTCGACCGACTCGCGTCGAGCCAAGAACTCAGCCTCCGACACGATCGGGGCGCGCCGACGGCCAGCCTCACGGCCTTCGCGGCGACGCTGCTTCTTGGCCTCGAGACGGGTGGATCCGGCGACGCCGGTGATCTCGTCCTCGGCGCTGCGACCCTGGCGCACCCTGACGACCGTGTTGTCCGGGTCATCGGGCGATGTTCCGGCGCCCTCGCCGGCGCGGGCGCGACGGCGGCGGCGGCGCGTGCCGTTGCCTTCACCCTCGGTG
>NZ_JBAVCB010000062.1:0-21180 GCF_049586495.1 Aeromicrobium sp.
CCGTCCGGCTGGCCCGGACCTCGGTGGCCAACAACCTCACCGCTGACCACGTCCGGACGGCCCGGGCCAAGGGTCTGTCCAACGGGTCGGTCGTCCGCAACCACGTGCTGCGCAACTCCCTGGTGCCGGTGGTCACGTACATCGGCATCAACCTGGGGTCGTTGATGGCGGGCGCCATCATCACCGAGGGAATCTTCAACGTCCAAGGCGTGGGCAACCTCGCCTTCCAGGCCGTGAACCGCGGCGACACGCCGTTGACGGTCGCGGTGGTGGCGGTGTTCGTCATGATCTACGTCTTCATGAGCCTGATCGTCGACCTGCTGTACGCCGTACTCGATCCGAGGATCCGCTATGTCTGAGGCCACCTCTCGTCCGGGTCAGGAGCGATTCGTCGCTCCGATCGAAGAGACGCCCTTGCGCGACATCGACGTCGTCGACGTCAGCGCGGTGCCGGAGAGCCAGTGGAAGGAAGCGTGGAAACGACTGCGCAGGTCGCCGCTGTTCTGGCTGTCCGCGGTCATCATCACGGTGCTGGCGGTCATGGTCTCCTTCCCCACCCTGTTCACCAGCGCCGACCCCAATCAGGCCTCGCTCGGCAACCAGTTCGCACCGCCCAGCGACGGCCACCCATTCGGCTACAACTTCCAGGGCGCTGACATCTGGGCCCGCACGGTGTACGGCGCACGCGCTTCGGTCGCGGTGGGTGTGCTCGCCACCCTGGTGACGCTGCTCCTCGGCATGATCACCGGTGCCCTCGCCGGCTTCTATGGCGGCATCGTCGACACCTTGCTGTCGCGCCTGAGCGACATCTTCTTCTCGATCCCCCTGCTGCTGGCCGCCATCGTGGTCATCTCGGTGATCAACAACATCTTCCCGAATCGTGGCTTCTGGTCGTCGGTGTTCATCGTCGTGATGGCGTTGTCGTTGTTCGCCTGGCCGCAGATCACGCGTCAGATGCGCGGCGCGGTCCTGGAGGTCAAGAACCTGGAGTTCGTGGACGCCGCCACGGCGATCGGCGCCTCCAAGCTCACGAATCTGCGGCGCCACATCGTGCCCAACGCGTTGTCCCCGGTCATCGTCTCGGCCACGATCCTGCTGGGCATCTTCATCGTCTCGGAGTCAGCGCTGTCGTTCCTGGGTCTCGGGCTGCCGCAGAACATCGTGTCCTGGGGCAACGACCTGTCCGACGCGCAGACGCTGGTGCGGTCTGGTCAGCACCTGGTCGTCATGTGGGTCCCCGCGACCGCGCTGGCCATCACCGTGCTCGGCTTCGTGCTGCTCGGCGAGGCCGTGCGAGAAGCCCTCGACCCGAAGGCGAAGAAGTCATGACCGAGACACCCCTGTTGGAGATCAAGGACCTGCGGGTCGGATTTCGCGCTGACAAGAAGAAGGTCCTCACGGCTGTCGACGGTGCCAGCCTGACTGTCTACCCGGGGCAGACCATCGCGATCGTGGGAGAGTCTGGTTCCGGGAAGTCCACGCTGGCGCACTCCGTGATCGGTCTGCTGCCCGGCAGCGGCCACGTGATGGGTGGCGAGATCCTGTTCGAGGGATCGGACATCAACCAGGGGAGTCGCGACCAGATCCTCGCTCTGCGCGGTTCATCGATCGGACTGGTGCCTCAGGATCCGATGTCGAATCTGAACCCGCTGTGGAAGGTGGGCCGGCAGATCAAGGAAGCGCTGGTCGCCAATGGTGTCGCCACAGGTGAGGCTGCTGATCGCCGAGTCGTCGAGCTGCTCGAGGAGGCGGGGCTCCCCGATGCCGAGCGACGTGCGCACCAGTACCCGCACGAGTTCTCTGGCGGCATGCGTCAGCGTGCTCTCATCGCGATGGGTCTGGCCGCCCGGCCCAAGCTGCTGATCGCCGACGAGCCCACGTCGGCCCTCGACGTCACGGTGCAGAAACAGATCCTGGACCACCTCGACATGTTGACGGAAAGCTTGGGGGTCGCGGTCATGTTGATCACCCACGACCTCGGCCTGGCGGCAGAGCGCGCGGACCACCTCGTGGTGATGTACCGCGGCAAGATCGTGGAGTCCGGGCCGGCGCTGGAGATCCTGCGCGACCCGAAGCACCCCTACACGCAGCGTCTGGTGTCCAAGGCGCCGTCGCTTGCATCCCAGCGGTTGTCGTCCTTGCACACCCGCCGGGAGATCCACGAACGCGCCCTCGAGCACGCCGCCGAACACAAGGAGGGTTCGCAGTCGCGGGAGATCTTGTCGGTCCAGAACCTCACCAAGGTGTTCAAGCTGCGCGGTGCACGCCCGTGGCAGAAGGTGGACTTCACCGCCGTCGACGATGTCTCCTTCAGCCTGGAGCGGGGCTCCACCATGGCGATCGTGGGCGAGTCGGGCTCGGGCAAGTCCACCGTGGCGCGCATGGTGCTCGACCTGCTGCCGCCGACGTCAGGCGTCGTCCGCTTCGACGGTGTCGACGTCAGCACGCTGAAGAACAAGAAGGACCAGCTGCGCCTGCGCCGTCAGATGCAGCCGGTCTTCCAGAACCCGTACGCATCGCTGGATCCGCTGTACTCGATCTACCAGTCGATCGAGGAGCCGCTGCACACCCACCGCGTCGGCACCCGCAAGGAGCGGGAGGCCAAGGTACGCGATCTGCTCGACAAGGTCTCGCTGCCCACGACCGTCATGTCGCGATTCCCCGGCGAGCTGTCCGGCGGTCAGCGTCAGCGGGTCGCCATCGCGCGTGCTCTGGCGCTGGAGCCGGAGGTCGTCATCTGCGATGAGGCGGTGTCCGCGCTGGACGTGCTGGTGCAGGCGCAGATCTTGGAGCTGCTCAACGATCTGCAGGCCGAGCTGGGCCTGAGCTACCTGTTCATCACGCACGATCTCGCCGTGGTGCGACAGATCGCCGACGACGTGCTGGTCATGCAGGACGGCAGGATCGTCGAGGCGGCCCCGGTCACCGAGGTGTTCGACAACCCGCGCGAGGAGTACACGCGCAAGCTGCTCGACGCCATTCCGGGTGGCAGCATCGCGTTGGGTGCATGACGCTGGCTTGTGCGTTCGCCTGACCGGATCGAGTCATCGCCGTAGCATGAGGGAACTCCCATCCCTGCCCATCCACGAGGTGCGGCATGAAATCGCTGCTTGTCGTCATCGTCAGCGCGCTGTTGCTTGCCCTCGTACCAGCGGCCGCAAGCCCGAGTCCCGATCCTCGGCCTGAGGACTTTCTCGGCGCCACAACCGATCCGAGGGATGCCTCTCCGGCCGTGGGCATCATCGCCACGGCCCGCGACACCGCCCCGCCGAGCGTGCTGGCTGCGGTGAGCACCATCGTCGGACGGCAGGTGGTGGGCCAGACGAAGCTGGGCGGATCCATGATCGCGATGCGGTTCTCGGAGCCTCACACGGTCGCCGAGATCAAGAAGGTGGCGAAGCGCCTGGAGGCGCTGCCGGGCATCGACTCGGTGAGCCCCGACCTGCTGGTGCAGACCGACAACCTGCCCAACGACACCTACTTCAGTCGGCAGGTCAACGTGTTCTCATCGATCGGACCGGACGCGACCGGCACGCCGCAGGTGTACTCAATCGACGCACCCTCCCTCTGGCGTGCGACCACCGGGCTGAAGAGCGTCGTGGTCGCGGTGCTGGATGGCGGTCTCGTGAGCCACACCGACGTGACCGGCCAGAAGATCGCCGGCTACGACATGATCGCCGACAAGCGTTACGCGGGTGACGGCAGCGGCCGCGACAGCAACCCCGCCGACCCGGGCAACTACTCCTCCGGCACGTACTGCACGGCTTCGAAGAGCTCGTGGCACGGCACACACGTCTCGGGCATCATCAGCGCGCTGCGCAACAACGGCAAGGGCATCGCCGGTGTCGCCCCCGGTGCGGCGCTGCAGCCCGTGCGCGTGGTCGGACGCTGCGTGACGTCGATGTCGGACGTCATCGCCGGCATCCGCTGGGCCTCGGGTGGCCGTGTTCCGGGTGTGCCCGACAGCAAGACCCGGGCGAAGGTCCTGAATCTGTCGCTGTCGAGCACGGTGAGCGACTTCACCTGCCCGGCCGCCTACCAGGAGGTCATCGACGAGGCTCGGGCGCGCGGAGCGTTGGCCGTCGCCTCGGCGGGCAACCAGAGCGAGTCGGTGCGCACCCGGACGCCGGCCAACTGCTCGGGGGTGCTGTCGGTCGGTGCCGTCGCTCCCGACGGGAGCCCGACGACGTACACGAACGTGGGTGGGACGCTGGGCATGGTGGCGCCAGGTGGCGTCGATCCGAAGGTGCAGCCCGACCAAGGCATCTGGTCGACCGTCGACCGTGGCGCGAAGGGGCCGGACGGCTCCACGTACAAGCAGATGAGCGGTACGTCGATGGCGGCGCCCGCAGTATCCGCCGCGGCAGCGCTGGTGTTCTCGCTCGGCACCTTCACGCCCGACGAGGTGATCCAGGTCCTCAAGGCATCGGCCGTGCGTCCGCCCAAGATCGATGGCTACTACACCTGCCTCTCCGACGACGCCGCCGGCAACGAGCGCAACGTCTGTGGTGCCGGGATCCTCAACCTCGCCGAGATCCCGGCCCCGATCACGCGTCCGACCATCTCCGGCAGCCCCGCGGTCGGCAGCAGCCTGACGTTGACGCCAGGGACCTGGAACGGCGCCCCGACCGTCTCGCACGCGTGGCTGCGCGGCGGCACCCCGATCGCAGGTGCGACCGGCCCCACCTACACCGTCGTCGCCGACGATTTCGGTCAAGTGCTGTCGGTGCGTTCGACCGCACGGGCGGACGGGTACCCGGACTTCACGTCGACGTCATCGGCGTTGAGCGTGGGGCGATCGGCGTCCGAGCCGTCGGGCATCTCGCCGGAGCACTATCCCGATACCGGAAACCTCTACACCGAACCGTCAACCTTCACCGAGGGTCAGCTGGTGAAGATGGCGGCGAACTTCCCTGACGGTGTGTTCAACGTGGTGCTCTACGAGGAGACCGCTCCGGGGGTGTGGACCTCGGTGGCGACCGACGAGAGCAACAAGTCCGGGAACGCGTACTTCCTGAACTACCGGGTGACCGGGACGCAGCGGGTGTTCGCGCTGACGAGCCGGGGCACGCGCACCGAGGTGGACACCCTCACGCCGACGTCCTAGGGCGCATTCACATCCTCGGAGAAGTTCGCGCTGGCTGCAGAGGTCTGACGGTTTGGCATACCTGCACACGGGCCGCGCCGACGTGACGTTTGCCACGCTCACGCGTTGAGAGGTCGTGGATTTCACGAGGCGCGCCGTGGTGCGCGGAGGCCTGTTGGGTGCAGCTGTCGTGATCGGCAATCAGGTGCTGGGGCCACTGGCCGCGCACGCTGTCGCCCCGGCACGAGCCGCTCTGCCGACGTCCAAGACGACGGTGCAGGGAACGCTCACGGTCCTTGAACCCAATGCACAGGGATATCGCAAGCTCACCGTCGGTCCTCCTGAGCCGCACGTGGTGCGCACCGACCTTGGCGTCGACGCCAATTCCGCACGATCCACCTGTCGGGTGCCGCTGGTGGCGTTCGCGCAGCTGTCTGACGTGCACATCGTCGATCATCAGTCGCCGGCCCGGGTGGAGTGGGTCGATCGATACGACGACCCGAGCCCGCTGCCGTCGCCGGGGCTCTTCTCCTCGGCCTGGCGTCCGCAGGAGGCCATGACGGCGCAGGTGTCCGATGCGATGGTGCGCGCCGTCAACGCCATCACAGCCGCCCCGGCGCTGGGGCTGCCGTTGGCCTTCGCGATCGAGACTGGCGACAACTCCGACAACAGCCAGCTGAACGAGATCCGATGGAACATCGACGTGCTCGACGGCGAACCGGTCACCCCGGACAGTGGCGATCCGAACGCGTACGAAGGGGTGCAGGACGGCAACGCGACCTACTACGACACGAACTACTACCACCCGGACGGCACGCCGACGGGGGAAGCCGAGGACCAGTGGCGGGCCGCCGGCTTTCCCACGGTGCCAGGTCTGATCGACAAGGCGCGGGCTGAGTTCACCCCGGTGGGCCTGGACGTTCCGTGGTACTCCGCCTTCGGCAATCACGACGGTCTGGTGCAAGGCAATTTTCCGATCTCCACGCTTCCGGCACTGAGCGTCATCGCCGTCGGACCAGCCAAGATCATCTCTCCGCCCACCGGTGTGACCCAGGCCATGGTGGCCAATGCGGTGGCCGACGGCTCCATCGGGACCCTGTTGGCGTCGTCGCTCCTCTTGCCGGGTGCCCGGTCGGTCACCCCCGATCCCAGTCGTCGCCTGCTGACCCGCAAGGAGATCGTCGAGGAGCACTTCTCCACATCGGGCGCGCCGGTCGGACACGGCTTCACCCAGAGCAACCGCAAGGACGGCACGGCGTACTACTCCTTTGATGTCGGTGACCTCCGCATGGTCGTGATGGACACCGTGAATCCCAACGGCTAGGCCGATGGTTCGTTGGACGAGGCTCAGTTCGACTGGATCAAGGGCGTCATCGACGCCACCACCGACAAGGCGGTGCTGTTGTTCAGTCACCACACCGCTGACACGATGATGAATCCGTTCGTGGCCACGGGTGGCGATCCCGGGCCTCGCGTGCTGGGCGCCGCGCTGGTCAGCTATCTGCTGACGAAACCTCAGGTGATCGGATGGTTCAACGGCCACACGCACAAGAATCAGATCTTCAGCCATGTGCGGGGTGATGGGTCGGGTGGCTTCTGGGAGGTCAACACCGCCTCGCACTGCGATTACCCGCAGCAGGCGCGCATCATCGAGGTTGCCAACAACGCCGATGGCACGTTGTCGATCTTCGCGACGGTCATCGACCATGCGGCGCCGGCTGGCTTTGATGGCAATCTGGACAATCCGTTGTCCCTGGCGGCGCTGGCGCGTGAGCTGTCGGCCAATGATCCGCAGATCGACCGCGCGTCACACCTGGGCGCCGATGACGCGCGCAACGTCGAGCTGCTGGTGCAGGCGCCGCCTGGTTTCGCGATCGTCTGCAGCGATGGCGATGGCGATGGCGATGGCGATGGCGATGGCGATGGCGACGGCGACGGCGACGGCGATGGCGGCAATGGCCGTGACGATGACGACGATGATGACAAGTCGGACTCCGGATCCGGCTTTGACAGATCCTCGGGGCTGGGCGCTGGTTCCGGTGCGGGCGCAGGCGGCGTGAGCGATCGTCTGCCGGGCGCGGGGGCTTCATCCACGCTGTTCGGTGTCGCGGCCACTGGCGCGGCCGCTGTGGCAGTGGGCGAAGTGGTGCGCAGGGCGGGCCAGGCCGCCCCCTCCTGACCTGGCCCACGGGGCTTGACCAGTATCGAACACATGTTCGATACTGGTGCGATGGACCCCGCCGCCACCGACACCATCGCCGTGCTGCGCGAGCGCATGGGACGCATGCAGGGCCGGCCGGCCACTCAACCGGTGGCCACGCACGAGGCGTTGTCAGGATTGTTGCAGCTGCAGACCGGCGGGATCTACGCCACTGACAGCGCCAGCCTCACTGGCCTGCTGATGGCTGGCCCCTCGGCCGAGGGTGCGTGGTGCGGTGTCGTGGGCTCGCAGGTGTGGGGGCTCGAGGCACTCAGCAGTGTCGGGGTGCGCCTCGAGCGGTGCGTGCTGGTGCCTGATCCGCGCCATGCGTGGCTCGAGGTCACTGCCGCCCTGGTCGACGTGCTGGCTGTGGTGGTCGTCGCGCCGCCCACCACCACGGTGGGTGAGCAGGACGCCTCCCGCCTCGCAGCCCGTCTGCGCAAGCGAGGTGGCGTGCTGGTGGTGCTGGGGGCCTGGCCGCGCGCTGACGCCTGGCTGAGTCTGGGGGACGTGCGTTGGGCTGGTCTGGATCGCGGTCATGGGCACCTGCAGGCACGGCAGGCCACGGTCGAGGTCAGTCGGGGTACTGCTCCTGCGCGAACCCGACGGTTGTGGTTCCCCGATGTCGACCAGGCGATCCGTCCGGTCCACCAGCGTCCGGTCGTCGCGCCAGTGCGGAGGGTCGGATGAGTCGCATCCTGGTCCTCTGGGCCCCCGACTGGCCGGTCCTGGCGGCTGCGGAAAGCGTCGCCACGGGCAGCCCAGTCGCGGTGCTGTCCAAAGGTCAGGTGCTGGCGTGCTCGCAGGCGGCCCGGGCCGAGGGGGTGCGGCGTGGCATGCGCCGACGCGACGCTCAGTCGCACTGTCCCGATCTGGTGCTGTGCGATCACCAACCTGACGCCGACGCCCGGGCCTTTGAGGAAGTGCTCACGGCGCTGGAGCACCTCAGCCCCGGGGTCGCCCCGCTGCGCCCGGGCCTGTGCGCCTTGCACGTGCCCAGCCGGTTCTACGGCGGAGAGGTCGAGGCCGGAGCCGTCATCGCCGAGCGGTTGGTCTCGCTGGGCATCTGGGACATCCGCATGGGCGTGGCCGACGGCTTGTTCGCCGCTGAGCAGGCGGCCCGCCGATCGGCAGCCCAGGACAGCCTGATCGTGCCCGCCGGCGCATCGGCGGCGTTCCTGCGCGATCTGCCCATCGACGTGCTCGATGACGGTGATCCTGAGGCATCCGCGCTGGTCAGCCTGCTGCGCCGCATGGGCCTCACCACGCTGGGCGCTTTCGCGGGGCTCGCCCCGGCCGACGTGCACACCCGCTTCGGCACCCACGGCGCGCTGTTGCACCGGCTGGCGGCAGGCCGCGACGCGCAGGTGGTCAGCCGACGACAGATGCCCCCCGAGCTCACCGCCACGCTGTCGCTGGAACCGCCGTTGGACCGCGTCGACCAGATCGCCTTCAGCCTGCGCGCCACGGCCGAGGCGTTCGTGACCGATCTCGCCGATCGGGCCGCGGTCTGCACCACGGTGCGCATCGAGGTCGATGCCGACGGATCGCTGGCCACCACGCGTCGGTGGATGCATCCGCGGTGGTTCAGTGCCACCGATCTGATCGACCGGGTGCGCTGGCAGCTGCAGCCGGTGGGGGCCAGCCCGGTCGGGGCGCCGGTCGACGCCGTGCGACTGATTCCCGAGGTGATTGAGCCGCTGGGCGATCACTCCGACAGTCTCTTCGGCGGCGGCCCCGACGAGCGAGTCGAGCGCGCCGTGGCCCGGGTGCAGGGCATCGTCGGCCACGTGCAGGTCGTGTCGGTGCAGACACAGGGCGGGCGCAGCCCCCGCGAGCGGCACCTGCTGGTGCCGTGGGGCGAGAAGCCGATCGCCGCTCGGGCAGCGGGGTCGCCGTGGCCTGGCGCCGTGCCGCCGCCTGCTCCGGCCACCGTGTTCGATCAGCCGCAGGAGGCCTGGGTGGTGGGAGCCGAGGGCATGTCGGTGGGGGTCACCGGTCGCGGTGTCGTCAGCGGGGAGCCCACCCGGTTCCGTCCGGTGGCGGGGGCGGACTGGTTGCCGGTCGCCTCGTGGGCCGGCCCGTGGCCGGTCGACGATCACTGGTGGGACGAGGCCGCCGCCCGCCGCATCGCCCGTTTCCAGGTGGTCGGGCTCGACGGCAGCGCCTGGCTGATGGTCGTCGAGAACGGCCGCTGGCTCACCGAGGCGAAGTACGACTGATGGGCTGGAACAACCCGGACATCTCGTGGAACGAGCTGGAGCGGCGGCTGTCGGGGCGCACCGATCCAGGTGACGTGCCGATCAGTCAGCGGCACGTCGCATACGAGGCGCCGGCCGTTGAGGGTCCGTCCGGTCCAGTCGTGCCGTACGCCGAGCTGCACTGCCACAGCAGCTACAGCTTCCTCGACGGCGCGAGTGGTCCCGAGGCGTTGGTCACCGAGGCAGTTCGGCTGGGCCTGTCCGGTCTGGCCATCACCGATCACGACGGCTTCGCTGGGGCGCCGCTGTTCGCCGAGGCAGCCGCGGAGCACGCCACCGCTGGTCGCCAGCTGCACACCGTGTTCGGTGCGGAGCTGTCGTTGGGGCTGACTCGCCCGCAGAACGGGGTGGCCGATCCCGAGGGCGATCACCTGTTGGTGCTGGCACGCGGGGTCGAGGGCTACCACCGGCTGGCGGCCGCCATGACCGATGCGCACCTGCGCGGCGACGAGAAGGGTCGACCCGACTACCGCATCGACGAGCTGACCGATCGCGGCCGTGGGCACTGGGTCGTGCTCACCGGGTGCCGCAAGGGCGCGGTGCGGCGGGCGTTGGCCGAGGGTGGGTGGGCTGCTGCAGCGGGCGCTCTCGACGACCTCACGGCTCGTTTCGGACTCGACTCGGTCGTGGTCGAGCTCACCGACCACGGGCACCCGCAGGACACCGCGATCAACGACGCGCTGGCTGCGTTGGCCGCCGATCACGGGTTGCCAGTGGTGGCTACCAACAACGTGCACCACGCCCGACCCGGCGATCACCGGCTTGCCGCGGCCCTGTCGGCCGTTCGGGCCCGTCGCAGCCTCGCCGAGATCGACGGCTGGCTGCCGGCCACCGGAGCCGCGCACCTGCGCACCGGCGCCGAGATGCAGATGCGCTTCGCCCGGTACCGCGGCGCCGTGGCGCGCAGCGTCGAGATCGCTGCCGCCACTGCCTTTGACCTGCGGGCCGCCACCCCGCGCCTACCGCGCCGTGGCATTCCCGCCGGGCACACCGCCATGAGCTGGCTGCGGGTGCTGGCCGACCGCGGTATCGACCAGCGGTACGGGCACAACCGTGAGGCCGCCCGCGAACGCATCGCCGCTGAGCTCGATGTCATCGAAGCCAAGGACTTCCCGGGCTACTTCCTGATCGTGCACGACATCGTGCAGTTCGCCCGCAACCAGGACATCTTGTGCCAAGGTCGCGGGTCGTCGGCCAATTCCGCGCTCTGCTACGCCCTGGGCATCACGGCGGTCGACTCGATCCGGTACGACCTGCCATTCGCCCGGTTCCTCGCCACCACCCGCGAGGAGGAACCCGACATCGACGTCGACTTCGACTCCGCACGCCGCGAGGAGGTCATCCAGTGGGTCTACGACACCTACGGCCGCCACAATGCCGCGCAGGTCGCCAATGTCATCACCTACCGTCCCCGGTCGGCCATCCGCGACGCTGCCAAGGCGCTGGGGCACTCGGTGGGCCAGCAGGACGCGTGGAGCAAGCAGATCGACGGGTGGGGGAGCCTCATCGATCGTGAGATCTGCGAGGCGCCAGATCCCGTGATCGATCTCGCCGAGCAGCTGATCGGGTCACCACGCCACCTGGGCATCCATTCTGGCGGCATGATCCTGACCGAGCGACCCATCGGAGAGGTCGTGCCCATCGAACGCGGTCGCATGGACAAGCGCACCATCGTGCAGTGGGACAAGGACGCCTGTGAGTACATGGGACTGGTCAAGTTCGACCTGCTCGGCCTCGGGATGCTCGGCGCCATCCAGCACGCCATGAAGATGGTGGCCGAGCACACGGGGGAGCAGTGGGAGCTGCGCACCATCCCCGGCGACGAACCCGCCGTCTACGACATGCTGTGCCGGGCTGACTCGATCGGGGTGTTCCAGGTCGAGAGCCGGGCGCAGATCGGCACCCTGCCCCGCCTCCAGCCGCGCGAGTACTACGACCTGGCCATCGAGATCGCGCTGATCCGCCCCGGGCCCATCCAAGGTGGCGCGGTGCACCCGTACATCCGGCGGGCCACGGGTCGCGAGCCGATCACCTATCCACACCCGGTGCTCAAGCCGGTGCTCGAGCGCACCAAGGGTGTACCGCTGTTCCAAGAACAGCTGATGCAGATGGCGATCGCGATCGGCGACTGCACCGGCGACGACGCCGACCTGCTGCGGCGGGCCATGGGGTCCAAGCGCGGGGTCGAGCGCATCGAGAAGCTGCGCACCCAGCTGTACGCCGGCATGAAGCGGCACGGGCTGAACGAGGAAGAATCCGATGCGATCTATCTGAAGATCCAGTCCTTCGCCAACTTCGGCTTCGCCGAGAGCCACGCGCTCAGCTTTGCGCTGCTGGTCTACGCCAGCTCGTGGCTCAAGCTGCACTACCCGGGGGCGTTCCTCGCGGCACTGCTGCGCAACCAACCCATGGGCTTCTACTCACCGCAGTCGTTGGTCGCCGACGCGCGACGCCACGGCGTGCAGATCCTGCGCCCTGACATCATGCACTCCCAGCCGCAAGCCGACCTCGAACTGTTGCCTGACGCCGAGCCCGGCGCCACGGGCCGCGACTCCTGCCTGTCGTTCAACCAGCCGCATCCGGGAAAGTTCGTGCCCGGCACGCCCGATCCCACACCCGATCACCGTCGCGACGGTCGATACGCCGTGCGGCTCGGTCTCGACGAGGTGCAGGGCATAGGACTTGAGGCCGCCGAGCGCGTGGTGGCCGCGCGGGCCGAGCGGCCGTTCGTCGACATGGCCGACGTGTCGCGCCGGGCCGGGCTCTCGGTGGTCCAGATGGAGTCACTGGCCACGGCGGGCGCCTTCGACGCTTTCGGGCTGAGTCGCCGCCAGGCGCTGTGGAACGCCGGCTATGCCGAACGCACCGACCAGCTCGAGGGCACCGAGGTGCAGGCGCCGCCCCCGATGCTGCCCGGCATGAGCGACGTCGAGATCACCACCGCCGACCTCTGGGCCACCCGCATCTCACCGGAGACCCACCCGATCGAGCACCTGCGCTCCCTGCTGGACGCCGAGGACATCTGTTCGATCGAGTCGCTGGAACGGATCGAGCACGGCACCCGGGTGCGCGTGGGTGGCCTCATCACGCATCGCCAGCGCCCCGGTACCGCCAGCGGCGTCACCTTCCTCAACCTCGAGGACGAGACCGGCATGCTCAACATCGTCTGCTCCCAGTCCATGTGGGCCCGTGATCGTGTCATGGCCCGCACGTCAGCCGGCATGGTCATCCGCGGCATGCTGGAGCGCCATGACGGCGTGATCAACCTCGTGGCCGACAAGCTCGAGCGCATCGAGATCGTCTACCCACACCGCAGCCGCGACTTTCAATGAGAGCCATCACGCCCCGGGCGGCCGCCGCCGTCGCACCCTCGCGCCCAGATGAGGACGGAGATGCTTCATACTGATGGAGGTGTCAGGCTCGTCAGAGGCTGGCTTCGCGGACGTGGTGTAGTTGCAGCACACTTCCCTTCCAGGGAAAAGGTCGAGGTTCGAATCCTCGCGTCCGCTCCAAGCGGTCCGTCGACCACTCCGAGGAATCCCACCATGGCGCACATCTCCCCGCAGACGACCGTGCTTCACGGTCACGAGCTCTCCTACGTCGACAGTGGGTCCGGCTCGGTCGTGCTGTTCATCCACGGAATTCTCGGATCGCAAGGGCAGTGGGCCCACCTGGTCGACATGATGGACGACGATCACCGGGTGATCGTTCCCGATCTCTTCGGGCATGGCGAGTCCGCCAAACCGATGGGGGACTACTCGCTCAGCGCGCACGCCGCGACGATGCGCGATCTCCTCGACCACCTCGGGATCGACCGGGTCACGCTGGTCGGGCACTCACTGGGCGGCGGCATCGCCATGCAGTTCTTCTACCTCTTCCCGGAGCGGGTCGATCGCCTCGTGCTGGTGTCCAGTGGCGGCCTGGGACGCGAAGTGAACCTCGTCCTGCGCTCAGCCACCTTGCCGGGTGCCGCCCAGGTGCTCAGCGTCATCGCCTCGGCACCCGTTCTCTCGCGGGTGGAGGCATTGGGACGTGGCGCGTCGAAGGTCGGCTGGCGGCCCGGGGCAGACCTCAGCGCGATCTGGCGCGGGTTCAGCTCACTCAACGACCGCGAGAGCAGGCGAGCCTTCCTCGCCACCACCCGCGCCGTCATCGACGTCGGCGGGCAGAGCATCAGCGCGCACGACCATCTGACGGATGCTCTACCCATCGCAACCCTGATCGTGTGGGGCTCGAAGGACCGGATGATCCCGGCGTGGCACGCACTCAGCGTGGTTGACCAGCTGCCCGACTGCCGTGTCGAGCTCTTCGAGGGATCAGGCCACTTCCCGCACCTGGACGACCCCGACCGCTTTGCCCTGGTGCTCCGCGAGTTCATCGCCGCCGACCCAACTTCCTAGACGGCGGGGTCGAGACCGTGGGCCACATCCGCTCGATCTCCGCATTGAACTCGGCCCCGAGCAGCACCGCGATCGAGGAGACGTAGAGCCAGAGCACGACCGCGATCGGCACCCCGAGCTGGCTGAACACGGCGTCTCCTCCAAGCGTCACGGCCAGGTATGCGCGAAGGCCCGCGGCCGCCAGCAGCCACAGGATCATCGCCAGCAGGGCGCCGGGCACGTCTCGTCGCCATGGCGTCCGCCACGGGACTCCCACGTGGTAAAGCGTCGCGAGCCCAGCCACCGCAAGCACTGCCAGCGTGGGCCAGTACAGGGCACCCAGCACACCCAGCGTCGCGGACGCGATGGCGTTCGGTGCCACCCACTCGACTATGCGCGGGCCGAGGACTAGCAGGGGAAGGATCGCGATGGCGCCCACGAGGCCCGCCACGGTCAGCCCAACCGCCATGAGCCGACGCCGCCAGCTCGGGCCAGGCTCGTCGATGTCGTAGGCGATCGTGATCGTCTCCAGCGCCCGGTCGGTGGCGCGGGAACCAGTCCACAGGCTCAGCAGGGCTCCGATGGAGATCACGTCGGCTCGGCCGTCAGCGAGCACGGCCATGGCCAGTCGCTCGTACGACTCGTAGGTCTGGGTGGCGAGGAACCCTCGCGGCAGCTCGAAGACGATCCGGTTCAGCTCCTGGGTCCCCGAGGGCCCCAGCGCATCAGCGACGAAGCCGAGCGAACCCAGGATGACCAGAAGCAGCGCGGGCAGCGAGATCATCGTGAACAGGGCAATCTCAGCGGCCAGCCCGGGCACCCGGTCGTCGACCGTGTCCCGCCAGGTGCGCAACGTCAGTTCCGAAGCGCGCTGCACCGGGTGGGGGAGTCGGTCGTACACGCCGTGTGCCATGTCGTCAGCCCTGCTGCGCGAACGCGCTGCGAGGGCCGCGATTCGGCTCTGATGTCCCAGGGGCGAAGGGGGAACCTGCTCCGGGGTGTCAGTCATTGCCACCATCGTACGAGGGAGGTCCGCCACCGATCACACGGTGAACGGCCTGGCCCGTCAACGCGCGCACTGGATGCAGGTGCGGGCCGTGGGTCTGGCGCCGAGCCGCTCCGCGCCGATCGTTTCACCGCATCGTTCGCAGGTGCCGTACGTTCCGGTGTCAAGCCGTTCCACGGCGGCGTCGATCTCCGCGAGGTGGTCTTGCGTCTGCCGGACGAGGGCCGCGATCTGCGACCGTTCGAACGCGATCGTCGCGCCTTCTGGATCGTGCTCGTCGTCGGCGTTGTCGTCAAGAGAGGCCGCCACCACAGCGGCGTGGTCGCCTTTCAGGACGACCAAGCGCCCGATCGTCTCCTCGCGGTCGAGCTCGAGCTGTTCGCGCACGCACATCACGTCCTCTCCTGGTGGTGCCGCGAGGTCAGTCGAGGCAGAACTCGTTGCCTTCGGGATCGCGCGGAGTGTTGAAGCCGGACTCCATGACGTCGTCGGGATCGGCACAGTCGAAGGTGATCTGCACGTCGCGCGTCACGGCGTCAGTCTCGTACGGATCACCGACAGAAGTCAGCCCCTCCGTGGTGACTAGGGTGACCACGTGGTGGGTGAAGCGATCGGCGTGCTCGTCGTCATCTCGATCGCCGTGGTTCTCGGAGCGATCACCCAGACAACCGTCGGGCTGGGGCTGGGCCTCGTCGCCGCGCCGGTGCTCACCTTCGTGGCGCCCGAGCTGATGCCGGGCGTCATCATCATGCTGGGCATGACTCTGCCGCTGCTCACCTTGGTGCGCGAGCACCACGAGATCGACTGGCACGGAGTCGTCTGGATCACGCCGTTGCGCCTGGTGGGAACGATTTTCGGAGTCTGGATCGTCGCGCAGGTCACCGCCGAGAACCTGGAGTGGGTCGTCGGGGTGGTGGTCCTGCTGGCGGTCGCGCTCACGGTCCACACGTTCGCCGTCCCGATCAATCGGCGCACGCTCAGTACCGCTGGGCTGATCAGCGGGATCACCGGTACGGCAACCTCCATCGGCGGACCTCCCCTCGCCCTGCTCTATCAGCACCGCCCGCCGCACCAAGTCAGATCCACGCTCGCCGTGCTCTTCGTCACGGGTTCGGCCATCAGCCTGACCGGCCTCGGGGTGGCTGGCGAGCTGTCCCTTCGCGAGCTCAAGATCGCGGCGCTCATGGTCCCGGTGCTGGCGTTCGGCGTGCTCGCGGGCACGCGGCTGCGCTCGCGACTCCCGCTCCGCGTGATGCGGCCCGCGCTCCTGGCCGTCAGTGCCGTCTCGGCGGTCGTGCTGATCGTGAAGTCCTTCGTGGCCTGAGCCGCGGTCGCTGCCCTGCCGGAAGATGCCGCCGCGTCTAGGTTGAGTGGCATGGACCTGTCCGACTCGCCCTTCTCCGATTTTCTCGGCTTCGAGCTGCTGCTGGCCGACCAGGACAGGGAGCTGCTGGGCTTCGTCAGGTCGTTCATGAACCGGCAGGTCGAGCCGATCATCAACGACTTCTGGACGCGGGCGGAGTTCCCGCACGAGATCGTGCCGCCCATGGCCGAGCTCGGCATCGCCGGACTCGCCTACGACGGACCGGGCTGTCCAGGTCGCGGCGCGTTCGTCAACGGCATGGTGGCCATGGAGATGAGTCGGATCGACCCGTCCATCGGCACTTTCATGGGGGTGCACGGTGGCCTCGCGATGGGGTCGATCCAGCTGTGCGGCTCCGAGGAGCAGAAGCAGCGGTGGCTGCCCGCCATGGCCCGGATGGAGCTGATCGGTGCCTTCGGTCTGACCGAGCCCGACATCGGCTCAGCAATCGCGGGGGGACTGGCCACCACCGCACGCCGGGACGGAGACGACTGGGTCCTCGACGGAGAGAAGAAGTGGATCGGCAACGCTGCCTTCGCCGATCTGGTCATCATCTGGGCGCGCGACGAGGCCGACGGCGAGGTCAAGGGCTTCGTGGTCGAGAAGAACACGCCGGGCATGACCTTCACCAAGCAGGAGGACAAGATCGCCCTGCGGGTGGTGCAGAACGCCGAGATCCACCTGTCCGGCGTGCGTGTGCCAGATGCCAACCGGCTGCAGGAGGCAAACTCGTTCGCCGATACGTCCCGCGTGCTGCGGGTGACCCGAATGGACGTGGCGTGGCAGGCGACCGGCTGCGCGCGAGGCGCGTTCGAGCACGCCCTGAGGTACACGACCCACCGCGAGCAGTTCGGCAAGTCCATCGGCTCGTTCCAGCTGGTGCAGGACCTGCTGGTCAAGATGTTGAGCAACGTGACGGCGTCGATCGCCATGAACGTGCGCGCCTCGCAGCTGCAGGACGCCGGTGTGCTCAAGGACGAGCACGCCTCCCTGTGCAAGGTGCACAGCACCGTGCGGATGCGCGAGACGGTCGGCTGGGCCCGCGAGGTGCTCGGCGGAAATGGCATCCTGCTCGAGCATCACGTGGGCCGGTTCGTGGCCGACGCCGAAGCCATCTACTCCTACGAGGGCACTCGCGAGATCAACACCCTGATCGTCGGTCGCGCCATCACCGGCGAGGGCGCTTTCGTCTAGACGACGACGCCTTCGGGGGTCTCGTCGTCAACCAGCTCGTGGTGCTTGACGTTGAGCAGAGACCAGATGATGGCCGAGGCAGTCCAGATCATGAAGGCTCCGACGAGGAACGCGTGGGTCGCGCCGTCGGCGAACGCTGCCTGGCCGACCAGCGCCTCGATGCGCTCCGAGACACCGGGAGCCGGGGCCGCGCCTGCCTGGGTGGCGCCCTGGACAGCAGCGCCCACCTCGGCGCCGTGGCTGTTGGCGAAGTTGAGGGCGACGGTCGACAGGCCCGCGAGGCCGATGGCTCCACCGACCTGTTGCATCGTGTTGAGCACTCCCGAACCGATGCCGGAGTCCTCACTCGGGATGCCGTGCACCGCGACCAGGGTCATGGTCACGAAGACCAGACCCATGCCGAAGGCCATGAGCACGATGAACGGGGCGATCTCGGTCCAGTAGTTGACGCTGTCGCTCAGTGTCCCGTTGCCCATGGCGACCTTCAGCAGGTTGGCCGGGCTGTCGTCGATCGAGATCCGCGAGAAGTTGAACAGTGCGATGCCCGAAAGGATGGTGCCGGTTCCGGCCAGGTAGCGCGGGTCGATCCGGGCGATCAGCCTGGACGACAGGGTCGCGCCGATGATGATGCCGAAGGTGAAGGGCAAAAAGGCGAAGCCAGTGTGCAGCGGGCTGTACCCCAGCACGTTCTGCAGCAAGAGCGACAGGAAGAAGAACATCGCGAACATCGCAGCAGGCGTGATCATCATGGAGGTGAAAGCCACGGCGCGGGCCCGGTTCTCGAAGATGGCGAGCGGCAGCAGCGGGTTCTTCACCGACGCCTCGATCACGACGAAGGCGATCAGTAGGACGGCGGACAGTACCAGCGCGACGATCGTGACGGTGTCGCTCCAGCCGTACCGCTCGTCGCTGGCGCGCGACAGGCCGTAGACCAGTGCGGAGATGCCGGTGGTGCCGCTCAGGGCGCCGGGGATGTCCAAAGCCATTCGACGCGGCTGGCTCTCGGGCAGGAAGCGCGGCGCGACGAACGCAGCGAACAGGCCGATCGGCACGTTGATGAGGAAGGTCAGGCGCCACCCTTCGATGCCGGCGAAATCGAGACCTGTGAGCCAGCCGCCGAGGATCAGGCCGATGGCGGCACCGACGCCCGACAGGGCGGCGTAGACGCTGAAGGCCCGGTTGCGCAGCGGGCCGGCCGGGAAGGTGGTGGTGATCAGCGCCAGCGCGGCCGGTGCGGCCATGGCGGCACCGACACCCTGCAGTCCCCGGGAGCCGAGCAGCATCGCCTCGTTCTGGGCGACGCCGCCCAGGGCCGATGCGAAGGCGAAGAAGACCAGTCCAGCGATGAAGATGCGGCGACGACCGTACAGATCGGCGAGGCGACCGCCGAGCAGCAGCAGTCCACCGAAGGCCAGGGCGTATCCGGTGACGACCCACTGCTGGTTGCTGGCGCCGATGTCCAGATCCCTCGAGATGTACGGAAGGGCGATGTTGGCGATCGTCGCGTCGAGCACCACCATCAGCTGCGCCATGCAGATGATGACCAGGGCCCAGCCGAGTCGGCGAGAGGTCTCGGGCGGCACAGCCCCGACCACGGTGTCGTCGACGCCGGAGCCGTCCATGGTGCTGTCGGAGGTGGGCGAGTCGGTCATGAGTGGTCCTTGGGGGTGTGGGTGCTGCTCGGGGGGAGGACGGCGGGCAGGATCACCTGGTCGATGACGGCGGTGATGGACTCAGGGGTGGGCTGCTCGCCGAGCACGAACTGGTTGTGCAGGACGATGCCGGCGAGCGCAGGAGCGACGACGTCGAGGTCGACGTCCTCGCGCAGCTCGCCGCGGGAACGAGCCCGCTCGAAGAGGTCGTGCGTCCGTGCGATCTTCGGCCCGACGTAGCGGGTACGGAACTCCTCAGCGAACTCCGGATCGCGGCTCAGCGCGGTGATGACGCTGCCGAACACGGCGATCTGACGTTCGTCGGTCAGCCCGCCGCGGCCGGCACAGTGCGACGCGATCAGGTCGCCACGCAGCGATCCGGTGTCGAGGCTCTCGTCGATGGGGCCCTTCTGCGCGATCACGGCCTCGAGGACGAGGATCGCCTTGGTTTCCCACCGGCGGTACAGCGTGGCCTTCGACGCACGAGCGGCCGACGCCACGGCGTCCATGGTCAGACGGTCGTAGCCCACGTCAGCAAGGACGTCGAGCGTCGCGTCCAGGATCTCCTGCTCACGCTCGCCCTCCACGCGGGGTCGGGCGGCGGCTGCTTCCACCGGGGACATCGTTGCTCCTTGACAGAACGAAACCGTTTCGTTCCATCAGAGAGTACGGAATCGTTTCATCGCGATGCAAGCCCGGACAGGGGTCAAGGCGTGTGAGGTGTGCCACCGGAGGTGTCGCAGATGGGCGAGACGCGCCAGGTCGCTGAGCTCATGGTCGTGCCTGGGCGTAGGAAGCCTGGGCTGCAGCCCATGGGCCGGAACGACTGCCGAGATCGGCTGTCTCGGCGATCAGCACGGACAGCTCGGCTGAAAAGCTCTCACTGGCCTCGCGCGGAAGCAACGAGGGCAGGTTGTCGATCGCGATGACGTCCAGAAGTGGCTGGTCGACGATGCGTCGAACCGGTTCGTTCCAGGTCGTGATGGAGGTGTTGACCGGAATCAGGTTGGCCGACGACGTGACGTCGCACGTGACGTCAGAGATGACCCGCAGGCGCCGATCGACGTCGAGATCTTCGGGGCGAACCCACGGATCGACTCTCTGACCGCGCGACACGACGCAGTTGACCAGCAAGTCGTGGTCCAGCAGTGCTTCCCGGTCGAGGTCTCGCGTGTGGCCGGCGTCCCACGGCGTGATGCGCGCGCCGGCTACCGCCAGCGCTTCGACAGCCCCGCCGCCGCTGCGTCCACGTGCACCGATCACCAGAGCCGACAGGTCGTCCAGGCTCGACGCGAGCAACTCGTCGAGCTCGGGCCGCGTCATCGGGGTCAGCGGAGTCTTGAGCTGCCCGCGAACGGTCAGTACGCCGAGGGCGGCGCCGACGTAGCCAGCCCATCGGCCGAACGCCACCACGCGCCGTCCGTCCACCGTCAGGTACTCGATGTCGAGCAGGTCGCCGCCGCCACGCGCGAACCGCGCGAGCACCTCCTCGGCACCGTCCTGACCCTTGAACGCGTGGGCGAAGTAGATGTGTGGGTGGACGAGGGCGCTCGGCTCGTCGGGCAGCTCCTTGATGCCGAGGATGTGCACGCCGGGAGGGGCGTCGATCCAGGAGCCAGTTTCGGCGAGCTCGCAGCCCGCCGCAGCGTACTCGTCGTCGCCGAAGACTCGCTGCGGAGAACGCTCGACGGTGACGCGTACGCCGTCGGCGATCAACGTGTGGCAGTCGTGCGGCACCAATGGTGCTCGCTGCTCCGTGGCTCGTGTCTCGGACCGCATCCACACATGCACGCTCATGGCCCGCAGGCTAGCGCCTGAAGGTCAGGCCTTCGCGAGGTGCACCACAGCCCGCTCGCCGTCGGCGACCTCGACCGGGGTGCCGGACACGGTCGCGTCCACGGACAAGATGGCCAGCGTCTCGCCGGCGATCAGTTCGGCATGCGTCGTGGCTGCAGCGACCACGGCATCGCTGCCGCCGATCACCAGCGTGATGCGGTCCGACACAGCAAAGCCGGAGTCGCGTCGGGTCTGCTGGACTC
>NZ_JBAVCB010000063.1:0-14860 GCF_049586495.1 Aeromicrobium sp.
GCGCCACCGTCTCCAGTGGTCGCTGCCCCGCCGGTGCCACCTGTGGCCTCTCCGCCCGTGGCCTCTCCGCCTGTGGCGGCACCACTCGTCGCTGCGCCACTGGTGGGGTTCCCGCTCGTGGCTTCGCCGCCGGCACCGGCCGTACCGTCCCCGCCAGCGCCGCCAGTTCCACCGGCACCACCCGCACCGCCTGCACCGCTGGCTGCTCCTGCGCCCCCATCCCCGCTCGCGCCACTGGCGCCACTGGTGGCTGCACCGGTCGTCTGATTGATCGGAGCTAGCGTGATCGTCGGGGACGCACTGATCGTCGGAGCGAAGACGTCGTCATCCTTGACCAAGTTGCTGTCTTCACCGGCCGCTTGGGAATAGCCGCCGTAGGCCACTGATCCATTGGTCGCGACCGAGTCGTCGCCAGTCGCGACGTTGCCGTCAGCGGCCACAGCATTGTCTCCGATGGCCAGGTCGTCGCCGGCGATGTTGTTGTCGCGGAACACGTTCCCACCGGCATTGATGCCGCCGTCGTCGGCGTTCTGGATCCACGAGCCATTCGTGGCGATGTTGGCGTCGTCAGAATCCTCGAGCTTGATCTGGTCACCGCCGACCACGTCGTTGTCATCGCCGTTGATGGCGACGTTCCCGTCACCAATCGTGATGTCGCCGTTCTCCTCGAACTCGATCTCGTCGCCCGCGGCGATGCTTCCGCCGTTCGCGATGGCGCTGTCCTCGACCTCGCCGCCGACAGCGACCGAGCCACCCGTGGCGGCCGTCACTTCCTCGGCCTCGTCTCCAGCGGAGACAGCGACCCCGTTCGCGCCGGCGAAGGCCTGCGTCACGTCGTCATCGGTCCACACGTTGTTGGAGGTCGGGTGATCGGCGTAGAAGCTCGTCACGAAGCTATCGAGCAGCGCGCCGGCTGTCATGCCCGGGAGAAGGGCGGGGATAGCCACCGACGCGATGCCGCTGGAGTTCAACAGCGATGCGGCGTTGTTGATCTCTGTGGCGACGACCGTGACGTCGGTCTGGTTCAAATTGATCGTGCCGTCCGGGTCGGACAGGAAGGACTGGGCGAGCGCGGGGTTCGCCAACAGCTGCAAGATGTAGTCGAACAAACTGGGAGGGGTAGGCATGTCGATTCTCCTTGAATCTGGAGCGAGTCGTGCGACGCGCTGTCTCGACGCTAAAACGTCCCCGCGACATGGCCATCGGGGACCGATCCCCATCCCCGACGGCTTCCACCGGGCTGGCCATGTAGGGGATTCCTGATGGCACTGGACAACCCCCTAGGGGAAGATTCGATTGAGAAATCCTGACCCAAAGGGGCAACGCGGCTGCTAGTTTGGCGGGGCAGGCGATCGGGAGGGCTCGACAGCACGGAGGCCCGGTGTGAGTGCGGCGGACGCGGAACAGTTGACGACCAGTGGCGCTCACGACGACGCGCTACGTTCACTCGAGGTCGTCCTGGCCGACATGAACCATGCTGATTTCTCCACGGCAGTGCGGCTTGCTGCTGCCATCCACGCGCACCGCGGGACCTTGAGTCGAAGCGCCGAGCTCTTCGCCCTCGTCGCACCAGAATCACTCGGGCAGGCCGCAGCCGAGGGGGCCGTGGCACTTCTGGGAATCGGCGACGCCGACGGCGCCCACCGCATGCTCGCGGCAAGTCGTCTTGGGGCGCCGACCGCATGGTCGGCTGGCTGGCGGCTGGTCACCACCGGGCTCGAACACAGCGTCGTCGACGATGGCGTCGCGGGCCTGGCGCCCCTGCTGCAATCGGTCACCGCGCTGACGCCAGTGGGGCGAGACTGCGTCATGCTTGACTCCCCTGCCGCCCTGGCAGCATTGATGGCGCTGCACCTCGGCGAACTTGATCTCGCGGAGTCTGTCCTCGGTCGGGCGGTCGCTGCAGATCTGGGCGGTCCGCGATTCAGGCTGCGACACCAGATCCTCCTGGGCTGGGTCGCCATGGCTCGCGGCGACATGGACGGGGCGTCGACAGCTCTTGACGAGGCGGGCGCACCACCGAGCGATGACACGCGCGACACCTATCTGCTCCACGCGGTCCGCGTCGGCATCGCGCGCCGCTCCAGCGACACCGGAGCGTTGGCCGAGGCATGGGCCACAGCACGGACCGCCGTGGCAGAGACGTCCGTCGACTTGTTTCACCTGTTGGCCCTCGGAGAGCTTCTTGTCGGCGCAGCGCGGTTGCAGGATGAACACTGGTTGGCGCCGCAGCTGCACCAAGCCAAGGCGGTGCTCGATGGCCTCGGTCAACCGGCGTTGTGGTCGGCCGCATTTCATTGGTACGGGGTGCAGGCGGCCCTGGCCAGCGAACGGCCGGACGTGCTGATTCCGCACGCCGACGCGATCAGCGAAGCCGCACGGGTCAGTCGGCACGCCCAGACTCTGACGTCGGCCGGACGCACGTGGTTGCGGGTGCTCAAGCGCGACGTCGATCTGTCCGCCGTCACCGAGGCGGTCCATGGCCTGGGCAGCATCGGACTGACATGGGACGCCTCCCAGCTCGCGGCGCAGGCCGCGCTGCATTCCTCGGATCGACGGGTCAGCCTCGACCTCCTCACCTTGGCCCGCGCTGCCCACAGCGGTCACACCGCGACATCCGCGTCCCCGTCGACGCATTCACGATCCAGCCAGCTCACTGACCGGGAGTGGGAGATCGCTCGACTGGTCGTTCAGGGATTTGGGTATCGCGAGATCGGCGAGCGCCTCTTCATCTCTCCCCGCACGGTCGAGCATCACATCGCCAGCGTGCGCCGCCGACTGGGAGCACCGAACCGGGCCGAGATGATGGAGACGCTGCGTCGCCTCGTGGAGGGCTCGAGCACTACTGAAGCACAGTGATGCGACGCGGCCAACCACGCACCGTAGACTGGGCCCCGGCGAGCCGGGAAGTCTGGTCGGCGCCATGTCGTCGAATCCGGAAGTTCTCCCGTGACTGATCAACGCTCCCGCATCTTCACCCGCGGTACCTGGCCTGAGGCCAGCCGTATCGCGGACGTCTTGCGCCAGGAGACGATCGGCGGCGTCCTGCTGCTGATCGCCACGGTGGCCGCCCTGATCGCCGCCAACGTGGGCGACTCCTACGCCCGCCTGCGCGACGCCTCGTTCGGGCCGGAGTCGCTGCACCTCAATCTGACCACCGGCGAGTGGGCCGCGGACGGCCTGTTGGCGATCTTCTTCTTCGTCGCCGGACTGGAGCTCAAACGCGAGTTCGTGGCGGGCGATCTGCGCGAGCCTCGTCGGGCGGCACTTCCGATTGCGGCGGCCCTCGGCGGCATGGTGGTCCCAGCTCTGATCTTCGTCCTCGTCAACCTCGGCGGTTCGCTCAAAGGGTGGGCCATTCCGGTCGCGACCGACATCGCGTTCGCGCTGGCCGTCCTCGCGGTCATCAGCACTCACCTGCCCACCGCGTTGCGCACGTTCTTGCTGACGCTCGCCGTCGTGGACGATCTGCTGGCCATCATCATCATTGCGATCTTCTACACCTCCGAGCTCGACATCGTGTTCTTGATGGCCGCTGCTGTGCCGATCGCCGCATTCGGTGCACTGGCCCAGGCGCGCGTGCGCTCTGGATGGCTGTTGATCCCGCTGGCTCTGGTCGCCTGGGCGCTGGTGCACGCGTCGGGCGTGCACGCCACCGTGGCCGGCGTGCTGCTGGCCTTCACGGTTCCGGTTCTGCGTCGCGACGGCGCCGACAAGCCAGGTCTGGCGGAGCACTTCGAACACCTGACACGTCCGCTGTCCTCAGCGATCGCCGTGCCGATCTTCGCGTTCTTCTCCGCAGGTGTGGCCGTCGCGGGATTCGGAGCGCTTTTCAGCTCGCTGGGCGAGCCGATCACCTTGGGCATCATCCTCGGACTGTTCGTCGGCAAGACCGTCGGCGTGCTCGGTGCCACCTGGCTGATGGCCACCTTCACCCGAGCCGATCTCGACGACGACCTGGCCTGGCTCGACGTGCTCGGACTCTCGATGCTGGCCGGTGTCGGCTTCACGGTGTCGTTGCTGATCGGCGAGCTGGCCTACGGCGTGGGCTCTGACACCGACGATCAGGTCAAGGTCGGTGTGCTGGTCGGCTCCCTGGTGTCGGCCGTGGCCGCGACGATCGTGCTGCGGCTCCGCGAGCGGCAGTACCGACTGATCCACGAGCGCGAGTCCCGCGACGACAACCGGGACGACATCCCCGACGTCTATCAACAGGACGAGACCGACAGCAGCACCGACTAGCCGCCGCGGCTACTCCCACTCGATGGTCCCCGGCGGCTTGCTGGTGACGTCGAGCACGACGCGATTGACCTCGGACACCTCGTTGGTGATACGCGTCGAGATCCGCTCGAGCACGTCGTACGGCAGACGACTCCAGTCCGCCGTCATGGCGTCCTCGCTGGACACCGGACGCAACACGATCGGGTGACCGTAGGTGCGGCTGTCACCCTGCACACCCACCGACCGCACGTCCGCCAGCAGCACCACCGGGAACTGCCAGATCTCGCCGTCCAACCCGGCCGCGGTCGTCTCCTCGCGCACGATCAGGTCAGCGGCACGCAGGATCTCCAGCCGCGCGTGGTCGACGGCCCCCACGATGCGGATCGCGAGGCCCGGGCCCGGGAACGGGTGCCGGCCGACGATGGCTTCGGGGATGCCCAGCTGCCGACCGACGTCACGCACCTCATCCTTGAACAAGGTGCGCAAGGGTTCGATCAGGCCAAACTCGAGGTCCTCGGGCAGCCCACCCACGTTGTGGTGACTCTTGATGTTCGAGGCGCCCTCGCCGCCACCGGACTCGACAACGTCGGGGTACAGGGTGCCTTGCACGAGAAACTTGACCGGCGTGCCGGGGGTCGCGAGCACCTCACGCTCAGCGGCCTCGAACACCCGGATGAACTCGCGGCCGATGATCTTGCGCTTCTCCTCGGGGTCGCTGACGCCAACGAGGAAACCCAGGAACTGCTCCTTGGCATCGACAACCTTCAGATCCACGCCTGTGGCCGCCACGTAGTCCTTATCGACCTGCTCGGCCTCGCCGTGCCGCAACAACCCGTGGTCGACGAACACGGCCGTCAGCTGATCGCCGATCGCCCGTTGCACCAGCGCTGTCGACACCGCCGAGTCGACACCGCCGGACAATGCCGAAATCACCCGCGCATCGCCCACCTGCTGACGAATCAGCTCGACCTGCTCCTCGACGATGTTGCTGCTGGTCCAGGTCTGGCGGCAGCCAGCGATCTCCACGAGGAATCGCTCGAGAATCTGCTGTCCGTGCTGACTGTGCATGACCTCCGGGTGCCACTGCACGCCGGCGAGACGCTGGCCGAGGTGCTCGAAGGCGGCAACCGTGGCCCGTGGGGACGTGGCGTTGACCGTGAATCCGTCGGGCGCCTCGACGACCTCGTCGCCGTGCGACATCCACGACGTCAGCGTGTCAGGCAGGCCGGCCAGCAGCGTGCCGGCATCAGTGACGGTGACAGCCGTGCGACCGTACTCGCGCTGACCGGTGTGCGCGACGGACCCGCCGAGCGCCTGAGCCATCGCCATGAAGCCGTAACAGATGCCAAACACCGGCACTCGCGCTTCGAAGAGACTCCGATCCAGCTGGGGTGCGCCGGGCACGTAGACCGACGACGGTCCACCGGACAAGATGATGGCCGATGGATTCTTGGCCAGCATCTCGGTCACCGGCATGGTGTTGGGCACGATTTCGGAGTAGACCCGCGCCTCTCGCACCCGCCGGGCGATGAGCTGGGCGTATTGCGCCCCGAAGTCGACGACGAGCACGAGATCATGGTCTGAGGTCACGAAACCATCGTAGGTCCCGCCCTCGCCGCGATTTCAGCGGTCGACCATGCTGAGAAATATGTGGGACCAGCCGTAACCCTGCCCTGTGGCGGTCGTTAAGCGTGTGAATCTAACAACTCCCTCCCGTTAGATCAACTGTGCTGCTCCTCGTGGCACATACAGAGCCCGACCCGTGATCTCCCTCCCGGTCGGGCTCTGTGCATTGCACGGCTTCGCCGTACCAGCGACTTCGTCGCTGCTGCTTCGCCCAGGCAATCAGCCTCGCTCCGCTCGGCCCCTGGTTGACATCTGTTCGCCAGCGACGAGCTCTGCGAGGAGCGTGAGCGCAGCGAGGTGAACGACTGCTGACCGGCTCTGCTTTGACCGCCTCGATCGCTGGCGCTCCCTCACAGTCGGCCGCAGGCGGCCTCCTTGGCGATCGAGATGCTCGACTGGGTCAGCTGACGCCGACGATGGGGAGGCGGAGGGCGGCCGGAGCGTCCACGGGAACCAAGGGCGACGTCGGCGACACCGGTTGCACGACCCGATAGGCCTCATCGAGACCCGGGCGGGTGTCGACCTCACCGTGGTTGGGCCACATCGCCATGGCACGCTCAGCCTGGGCGGTGATGGTCAGCGACGGATTGACGCCCAGATTGGCGCTGATGGTCGAGCCGTCGACGACGTGCAGGCCCGGATGGCCGTACAGGCGGTGGTACGGGTCGATGACGCCGGTGACGGATGAATCGCCGATCGTGCACCCGCCCATGAAGTGGGCCGTGAGAGGCACGTTGAACGGTTCTCCGATGGTGCCGCCAGGCGTTCCGCCCATGATGTCGGCCATGCGCTGCACGGCTTCGTGGCCCTCAGGGATGAACGAGGGATTGGGCGCCCCGTGGCCCTGCCTCGTCGTCAACCGGCGCCGACCCGTGATGCCCCGCTTGGTGTACGTGGTGATCGAGTTGTCGTGGGTCTGCATGACCAACGCGATGACGGTGCGCTCAGACCAGTGCAGCAGGTCGTAGAGCTTGTGGATCTTGCTCTTGTGCCGCCACATCTCGCGCAACCAGACCCGCCAGCGGGGCGTACCGGTGCTGCCGTCGGTGAGCACGGTCTGCATCAGGGCCATTGCGTTGGACCCCTTGCCATACCGTGTGGGCTCGATGTGGGTGTGTTCGTCGGGATGGAACGACGACGTGATCGCGACGCCCTCGCTGTAGTCGATCTCCCTGTCGTCGGCCAGCGCCCCCAGCAACGCCTCAGAGTTGGTACGGGTGAGCATGCCGAGCCGCGGCGACACGTGCGCCAGCTGACCGGTGTCGCGCATCCGGTGCAGCAGCTTCTGGGTTCCCATGGTGCTGGCCGCGAAGACAACCTCGCGGGCCCGGATCTTGCCGTGCGGACGGAACCGCCGGTTGGTGCGGCGGGTCTCGATCTCATAGCCGTCCGCGCCGTCGAGCGGGCGAACGTCGGTCACCGTGGTGAGCGGCCGAATCTCGGCGCCGCCCTTCTCCGCGAGGTACAGATAATTCTTGACCAAGGTGTTCTTGGCGTTGTGGCGGCAGCCGGTCATGCACTCGCCGCAGTTCAGGCAGCCCCGACGGTCCGGTCCGGCTCCGCCGAAGTACGGATCCTTGACCTCCTGGCCGGGCTCACCGAACAGGACCCCTACAGGGGTGTGATGGAACGTGCCACCGACTCCCATCTCCTGGGCGACCTGCTTGATCACCCGATCTGCTGGTGTCTCGTAGGGGTACACCGTGACGCCGAGCATGCGCTTGGCCTGGTCGTAGTACGGCGCCAGCTCAGTTCGCCAGTCCGCGATGTGGCCCCACGCGGGGTCGCGATAGAACGGCTCGAGGGGTTCGTACAGCGTGTTGGCATAGACCAGAGAGCCGCCGCCCACGCCAGCACCGGACAAGATCAGCACGTCCTTGAGCTTGTCGATGCGCTGGATGCCGTAGCAACCGATCTGCGGCATCCACAAGAACTTCCGCAGCCGCCACGACGTCTTGGCGAAGTCCTTGTCCTCGTAGCGCTGGCCCGCCTCGACGACCAGGACCTTGTAGCCCTTCTCAGTGAGACGCAGCGCCGCGACACTGCCGCCGAATCCGGACCCGATGATGACGACGTCGTAGTCCAGTTCGCTCATCATCCGATTATGACATCGGCGATGTCACATGACTACTGGAAAGTAGCTGCGACGGGTGTGATGCCGCGAACAGTCCTACGCCGACAGATCCTTCGCGAAGCACAACGATTTGGGGACGTCGAGGTACGGCGGATAAAGATCAATCGGCGCATATCCGCGCGAGGTGTACAACCCGATGGCTGCCTCTTGGCGCTCCCCGGTGTGCAGCAGCACCCGCGTGTCGCCCGCGTGCTGCACGGCATCCTCGGCGGCCTCGAGCAGCAACGCCGCCCAGCCGCGGCCCCGGTAGGCCGGGTCGATGAACATGCGCTTGATCTCCAGGCCAGCCGCAAGGCGGCGCACCGTCACGTGGGCCACGGGTACGTCTCCGTCGTACCCGACGGCGGTCATCACGACCGAGGCCGGATCGACCCCGGCGCCTCCGTCGCGATTCTGCTGCGGGGTGGCCGCGGTGTACATGGTCGACACCTCGGCCACCATCTGCGCGCGCAGAGCCACCGCGTCCGGGTGGTCGAACGCCACCCGTTTGAGCCTCACCCGACGACGACCTCGACGCGCTGGAACTCCTTGAGATCGGAATACCCGGTGGTGGCCATCGACCGACGCAGCGCGCCGATCAGATTCATGGTGCCGTCGGGCACCGACGAGGGTCCGAACAGCACGGACTCGAGGTCGCCCACGGTGCCGATGTCGACACGTTCACCACGCGGCAGATCGGCGTGCCACGCCTCGGCGCCCCAGTGAAAACCACGGCCAGGCGCCTCGACGGCTCGCGCGAACGGGGAGCCGATCATGACGGCGTCTGCGCCACAGGCGATCGCCTTGGCGATGTCGCCGCTGCGGCCGATGGAGCCGTCGGCGATGACGTGCACGTACCTTCCGCCGGACTCATCGAGGTAGTCCCGGCGAGCGGCTGCGACGTCGGCGACGGCCGATGCCATCGGAACTGAGACACCCAGCACCGAGCGGGTGGTGTGCGCAGCTCCTCCGCCGAACCCGACGAGCACGCCAGCGGCGCCCGTCCGCATGAGGTGCAGGGCGGCCTGGTGCGTGGCGCAGCCGCCCACGATCACCGGGACGTCCAGCTCGTAGATGAACTGCTTGAGGTTCAGAGGCTCGGCCTGGCCGGAGACGTGCTCGGCCGACACCGTGGTGCCACGGATGACGAACAGATCCACACCCGCCGCCACCACGACGTCGGCGAATTCCTTGGTGCGCTGCGGCGACAGCGCGCCCGCTACCGTGACGCCGGCCTCGCGCATCTGCTGCAGTCGCGCCGAGATGAGCTCGGGCTTGATCGGCTCGGCGTAGATCTCCTGAAGCCGCCGGGTGGCGCTCGGACCGTCGATCGCTGCGACCTCGTCCAGCAGCTTCTCCGGATTCTCATATCGCGTCCACAGGCCCTCGAGGTCCAGCACGCCCAGACCGCCGTGACGCCCCAGAGCGATTGCGGTGGCCGGGCTCATGACCGAGTCCATGGGGGCCGCGATGATCGGCAGCTCGAACCGATAGGCGTCGATCTGCCACGCCGTCGACACTTCCTTGGGGTCGCGCGTGCGTCGACTCGGCACGATCGCGATGTCGTCGAACGAGTACGCCCGGCGGCCGCGCTTGGCGGCCCCGATCTCGATGTCTGCCATGCGTCACAGCCTAGTGCGTGTGGCCGATACGGGTGCCTACTGGACGCCGCGAACGATGTCATCCAGCGACAGGTCCGAGAGCATGCCCGGCGGGTCAGCGTTGCGGCGCACCAGCACGGGCTGCACGTCATCGCTCTCCCGAGCCAACGCGTACTGTGTGTCGGCCAGCGCGAAGCGCAGGGCCCGCGACAACGAGCTGACGCGCGCATCGGAGGGACTCACCTGCGGGGCCGCTGCCTTGATGGCCATCGCGAGGATCGGCAGGGTGCCACCGGCGTTGGCCAGCTTGTCGCAGAAGCTACGGACCTTCGAGTCCGACAGAACCTGCTTGATGATGGCCTTGTACTCATCTGGCGACGACGCCGGACCTTCATGGACCACCGAGATCTCTTGCGCCATCTCGTGCCACGAGACCTTGCCGCCGGTCTTCTTGGGCTCCTGCTGCTTGCGAGGCTGCTGCTTGCTGCCCTGTTTCCTCTCCGCAGACTTGTTCTCGGCAGACTTCTTGTCGGCAGCTTTCTTCTCCGCAGGCTTGCTCTCGGCCCTCTTGGCAGCCTTCTTGGCCGGCAGATCCCGCTTCGGCGGCGCAGGCACGGTGTGCCCCTCGCCGGAGAAGATGGGCTGCAGCGCAGCTGCGGGCGGGGGCGGCGGGGCTGTCTTCAGGGCCACGTACTGGTCGACCTCGCGCTCGAGCAGTGAGTTGACGGGGTGGTCGGCGAGTGTCGCGCCCACCACGTACTTGTCCAGCTCGTGGAGGCGCCGCACCAGCGGCACGAAGTCGCCGTCTGCCGACACGATGACGAACACCTCGAGCTGCTCCAGGTCGCTGGCCGACCGCAGGCAGTCCACGACGAGCTCGATGTCGGCCGCGTTCTTGGACGCCTTGCCAGCGGAGAAGACCTGTACCGTCTTGACGCCGGCGCGCTCGACATCACGCCGGTAGTCCTCGATGCCCAAGGCATTCCAGTCCGCGTACGCCCGAGACAGCGCGATGGTGCCGGCACCCGCCTCGCGGGAGACCGCCACCTCGAGCTGCTCGAGAATCTCCTCCATCGACACATCGGGGATGTCGAGCTTGCCGTAGCCCTTGAACAGGTTCTCGGCGTCGATGAAGACACCGACGTTGCGACTGGTCACGTCTTGAGGCTAACGCGAGGAATAGTTCGGCGCCTCGGCGGTCATCTGGATGTCGTGCGGGTGGCTCTCCTTGAGCCCTGCAGTCGTGATGCGAACGAACCGGCCACGTTCCTGCAGCTGCGCGATGGTGTGCGAGCCGACGTAGAACATCGACTGGTGCAGTCCACCGATCAGCTGGTGCGCCACGGCGGACAGCGGGCCACGGAAGGCGACCTGCCCCTCGATGCCCTCCGGCACGATCTTGTCGTCGCTGACGACGTCGGCCTGGAAGTAGCGGTCCTTGGAGTACGACTTCTTGCCGCGCGAAGCCATCGCACCAATCGAGCCCATGCCGCGATAGCTCTTGAACTGCTTGCCTGCGACGAAGATCAGCTCACCAGGGCTCTCTTCACAGCCCGCGAGCAAAGACCCCACCATCACGGTGTCCGCCCCGGCCACCAGCGCCTTGGCGATGTCACCGGAGTACTGGAGTCCTCCGTCGGCGATGACCGGCACACCGGCGGGCTTGCAGGCCTTGGCCGCCTCGCGGACGGCACTGATCTGGGGGACGCCGACGCCAGCGACGACGCGCGTGGTGCAGATGGATCCAGGACCGACACCCACCTTGACCGCGTCGACTCCCGCGTCGACCAGCGCCTGGGCGCCAGCACGGGTGGCAATGTTGCCGCCGATGATCTGCACGCCGTCGAAGGCCCGGTCGGCCTTGAGCTTGCGCACCATCTCCAGCAGCAGCCGGGCGTGGCCGTGTGCCGTGTCGACCACGAGCACGTCGGCGCCTGCTTCACGCAACCGGTTGGCGCGATCCCACGAGTCTCCGAAGAAGCCCACCGCTGCACCGACCAGGAGGCGGCCCTCCTCATCCTTGCTGGCCAGCGGATGCTGTTCGGACTTCACGAAGTCCTTGACCGTGATGAGCCCGGTGAGGTGATCGTCTGCGTCGATGATCGGGAGGCGCTCACGTTTGTGAGCGCGCAGCAGGGCGGACGCGTCCTCGCGGCTGATGCCCACCGGGCCGGTGATCAACGGCATGCGGGTCATGACGTCATCGACCGTGGTGGTGGCCCAGTCGGCCACCGGCACGAAGCGCAGGTCCCGGTTCGTGACGATGCCAAGCAGCTTGTTGTCCGGATCGACGACCGGCAGGCCGGACACGCGGTACTCGCCGCACAGCTCGTCGAGCTCCTCGAGCGTCTTCTTGGGGCTGATCGTCACCGGGTTGGGGATCATGCCGGTCTGGGTCCGCTTGACCAGGTCCACCTGGTAGGCCTGATCGTCGACCGACAAGTTGCGGTGCAGGATGCCGATGCCGCCCTCGCGGGCCATCGCAATGGCCATCCGCGACTCAGTGACCGTGTCCATGGCGCTCGACAGCAACGGGATGCGCAACGAGATGCCGCGAGTGAGCTGCGCCGTGGTGTCGACCTCGCTCGGAATGACGTCGGTTTCGCCGGGCAGCAACAGGACGTCGTCGTAGGTCAACCCCAAGGGGGCGAATGCGTCAGAATCTCCCAGCGGCTCCATGGGCTGAATCCTACGCCGGGAGCGATGTGGGCCCCCACGTCGCTCCATTTCCCCGTGGGTGACCTCGTACTCGGGGTATCATCGATCGATGGATCGCAAGCCAGGACGACCCCGAGCCCTGACCGTCGAGCAGATCGCGCAAGCAGCCCTTGACGAAGGCCCTGACTCGTTCAGCATGCCCTCGGTGGCTCGCCGGCTCGGCGTGGCGCACTCCGGCTTGTACCGCTACGTCGCCGATCGCGATGCTCTGCTCACCGAGGCGATTGATCTCGCGTTGAAGTCCATCGACTGGCCCGAGACCGGGCAGCCGTGGGACACCACGCTACGTGAGCTCGGCGAGAGCCTGTGGGATCTGTGCGCCCGCTACCCGGGCATCGATCGTGCCAGTCTGGCCGCGCCGCTCGCTCCTGCGACGGCCGTCCGACTGATTGAGACCTACGTCAGCGAGCTGCATCGACAGGGCTTCACCGTGGAGGATGCCGCCGTGGCCGTGAACTTCACGTACAGCGTCACGCTGACGGCATCGGCGGACATGGCACGGCTGCGCAAGACCGGGCACTCGACCGTCGCCAAGGCGCAGAGCGCGCTGCTCAAGGCCTACGACGCCGAAGAGGCGTACTCCGCACGCGGCTGGTACGCCCGCAAGCTTGACATCGTGCTGGCCGGGCTCGCCCCGCTCCGTCTGGCCTGATTCGGCCCCGGCCAGACGACGAGAACCGGCCACCCCAGACGGGGCAACCGGTTCTCGGTGCTTCAGCTCGTGCGGAGCCTCAGTGGTTGTGACCTGCGTGGGCGTCCTCGTCGGCGTCAGCAGGCTTCTCGACGATCAGCGTCTCGGTGGTCAGCAGCATGGCGGCGATCGACGCAGCGTTGGCCAGCGCGGAGCGCGTGACCTTGACCGGGTCCAGCACTCCCTGCGACACCAGGTCGCCGTACTCCTCGGTGGCCGCGTTGTAGCCCTGGCCACTCTCGCGCACCTTGTTGACGACGACCTCACCGGAGACGCCGCCATTGCGAGCGATCCACTCCAGCGGGGCATCGGCGCCGAGGCGCACGATGCGCACGCCAATCGCTTCATCGCCGACCAGCCCGAGACTGTCGTCCAGCACCGACACGGCGTGCACGAGGGCGGAGCCGCCACCAGCGACGATGCCTTCCTCGATGGCAGCACGAGTAGCCGAGACAGCGTCTTCGATGCGGTGCTTCTTCTCCTTGAGCTCGACCTCGGTGGCAGCGCCGACCTTGATGACACACACGCCACCAGCCAGCTTCGCCAGGCGCTCCTGCAGCTTCTCGCGGTCCCAGTCCGAATCGGTGTTCTCGATCTCGGCCTTGATCTGCGCGACCCGGCCCTCGACCTCGGCGGCGTCGCCGCCACCATCGATGATCGTGGTGGCGTCCTTGGTGATGACCACACGACGGGCGGTGCCGAGCGCTTCGAGGCCGACGGTCTCGAGCTTCAGCCCGACATCGGGGGTGATGACCTCGGCGCCGGTCAGGGTGGCGATGTCTTGCAGCATGGCCTTGCGACGGTCGCCGAAGGCCGGGGCCTTGACAGCGGCCGACGTGAAGGTGCCCTTCATCTTGTTGACGACCAGGGTCGACAGCGCCTCGCCGTCGATGTCCTCGGCAATGATGAACAGCGACTTGCCAGCCTGGACGACCTTCTCCAGCACCGGCAGCAGATCGGCGATCGCCGAGATCTTGCCCTGGTTGACCAGGATGTACGGATCGTCGAGCACCGTCTCCATCCGCTCGGTGTCCGTGACCATGTACGGCGACAGGTAACCCTTGTCGAACTGCATGCCCTCGGTGAACTCCAGCTCGGTGCCCATGGTGTTGGACTCCTCGACCGTGATCACGCCGTCCTTGCCGACCTTGTCGAAGGCCTCTGCGATGAGGGCGCCAATGACGCCGTCGCGGGAGGAGACCGTTGCGACGTCCGTCATGTCCTTGACGTCGTCGACATCGCGAGCCATCTCGTGCAGCTTGGCCGTGACAGCCTCGACAGCAGCCTCGATGCCCTTCTTCAGGCCGACCGGGTTGGCGCCGGCGGCGACAGCACGCAGGCCCTCGTGGACCATGGCCTGCGCCAGCACCGTGGCGGTCGTGGTGCCGTCACCTGCGACGTCGTTGGTCTTGGTGGCGACCTCCTTGGCCAGCTGTGCACCGAGGTTCTCGAACGGATCGTCGAGCTCGATGTCACGCGCGACGGTGACGCCGTCGTTCGTGATGGTGGGGGCGCCCCACTTCTTGTCGAGAACGACGTTGCGGCCCTTCGGGCCGAGGGTGACGCGCACGGCGTCGGCGAGCTTGTTCATGCCCGCTTCGAGCGAGCGACGCGCTTCGCTGTCGAAGGCGATCATCTTGGCCATCGGTGGTTCTCCTGAGATGCAGAGACAGGGCTGACGTGAGTTAGCAGTCGTCGAGTGAGACTGCTAACAGCCAAGCACTTTGCATCAGCACTCGCAACATCAGACTGCTAATTGATTGGCCCCACTGGGCGAATCTGTCGTCGCTCGTCGGGACTGTTCCGGGACGAAAGACGACAGATTCCCTCGTCACCCGCCTGCGACGGCGGGGATGATGGCGACGGTCTCGCCGTCGGGGACCTTGGTGT
>NZ_JBAVCB010000064.1:0-17658 GCF_049586495.1 Aeromicrobium sp.
ACAGGTAGCGCGAGGTGCACTCCATGGCGTCGCCGAGGGTCGGCGAGTTCTGGATCGCCACCGACAGCGCTCCGAGCATCGACAGGTCCTGGCGCTCGGCCAGCAGCAGCCCGAGGTCCGGCAGCCCAAGCTCGGTCGCCGCCAGCTCCAGCACGCTGCCGAGCGCGGCATCGTCGACCAGCAGCTCGTCGTCGTGCAGGGCCTCGACCGGCAACCCGCAGCGCCGAGCGATCTGCTCGGGGTCGCCGCCGTGGTCGGTGACCAGCCCGGCAAAGCCGCGGATGCCGGCCGCTCGAATCAACGCCATGTCGTCCAGAGTCAAACTTGTGTCGTTCCAAGTCAAGCATTCGCGCCCTTGCGGCACCCATACTCAAGGTATGAGCCTGCACACCCAGCCCTCCTACGTCGACGTCGCGATCGTCGGAGCCGGCCTGTCCGGCATCGGCGCCGCACACCGGATCCGGACCGAGCACCCCGAGCGCGAGGTCGCGATCCTGGAGTCGCGCGAGCGCATGGGCGGAACCTGGGACCTGTTCCGTTACCCGGGCGTGCGGTCGGATTCCGACATGTACACGCTGGGCTACGCATTCCGGCCCTGGACCGGCGAGAAGACCCTCGCCGACGGCGAGTCGATCCTGCAGTACATCCACGACACCGCAGCCGAGACCGGCGTCGACCAGCTGATCCAGTACTCCAGCCGGGTGGTGCGCGCAGACTTCGACACCGTCCGCTCCCTGTGGGACCTGACGATCGAGGACACCGCCACCGGCCAGCAGCGCGCCATGACGGCGGCGTTCTTGTACTCGTGCGCCGGCTACTACGACTACGACCAGCCGCACGACCCTGAATTCGCCGGCGCCGCGGACTTCACCGGCCAGGTCGTGCATCCGCAGTTCTGGCCCGAGGACCTCGACCACGGCAACAAGAAGGTGGTGGTCATCGGATCGGGGGCCACCGCCGTGACGCTCGTGCCGTCCCTGCTCGAAGGTGAACGCCCAGCCGCCCACGTGACGATGCTGCAGCGCACACCGACCTGGATCAGCTCGGTGCCGACGATCGACAAGAACGCGGCCCGGCTCAAGGCCGTGCTGCCCGACGGGCTCGCCGACAAGGCCATCCGCGCCAAGAACATCGGCTTCATGATGACGACGTACCAGTTCTGCCAGCGCTTCCCGGGCACCGCGAGCAAGCTGCTGGCCGGCAACGTCGCCAAGTTCGTGGGCGAGCAGCAGGCGGCGGACCACTTCACGCCCCCGTACGACCCGTGGGACCAGCGGTTGTGCGCCGTGCCGGGCGGCGACCTGTTCAAGGCCATCACGAGCGGTGGCGCCGAGGTGGTCACCGACCACATCGACCGGTTCGTGCCCGAGGGCATCTTGCTCGCCAGCGGCGAGGTGCTGGAGGCCGACGTCATCGTCACGGCGACGGGCTTGAAGCTGTTGGCGTTCGGTGGCATCGAGCCGCACGTCGACGGTGAGAGGGTCGATTTGTCCGAGCAGTACGTGTGGAACGGCGCCATGATGACCGGCGTACCGAACTTCGCGGTCTGCATCGGCTACACCAACGCCTCGTGGACGCTGCGGGCCGATCTGACGCACCGCCTCGTGGTCAAGGTCCTGGGCTGGATGGACCGGCGGGGGCACACCGCCGTCGCCCCGGCCGCCGAGGGCGACCTGGAGGCCCAGCCCCTGCTCGACCTGGCCGCCGGCTACGTGCAGCGCTCGATCGACAGCTTCCCCAAGCAGGGCCACCGTCGCCCGTGGCAGGTCGTGCAGAACTACCTGCTCGACTCGCTGCTGACGCTGCGCACCGATCTGGACGCCACGCTTGCGCCGGTGCCCGCGGCCCAGCCTGCGGTCACCTCGGCCGCCTGACCACTCGCTGGGATCGCGCCCTCAGGCGGCGCGCTCGACGAGGGCGTCGGTCAGCAGCGTGACCAGCGCCTCGAGCTGCACGTCGACCGAGGAGCCGATCTCCTCGTCCGAACCGTCAAGCGCACGAGCGGCAAGGCCAGCCTTGCTGTCGATCAGCTCGGCGATGCGACCGTCGATGGTCTGCGCGGCGATGATGCGCCAGGCCGTGACGGGCTTGTCCTGGCCGATGCGGTGCACACGATCGATGGCCTGGGTCTGCTCGGCGTCGGTCCAGGACAGCTCGGCCAGCACGACATCGGACGCGACCTGCAGGTTGATGCCCACGCCAGCGGCAGTGACCGAGCAGACGATGACCTTGACGTCGGGGTCGTTCCAGAACCGGTCGATGGCCTGTTCGCGGGCGGTCTTGCTCTGGTCGCCACGGATCGAGGTGTAGCCGATGCCGCGCTGCTTGAACGCCGCCTCGGCGGTATCCATGACGTCGATGTGCTTGGCGAAGAAGACCACCTTGCCGACGCTGCGCGCCAGCTGGGCGGTGTAGTCCGCGGCAAGACCGGCCTTCGCCTGACCGATGCGACGCATCATGGTGAAGACGTTCTCCTCGTCCTTGGAGCCAGCTGTGTCCTCGCGCTCCCACGTGGCCACTCGGCGCACGAGTTCAGCGTCGATGCCCTCGGACGGACCAGACGAGCGGGCCTCGGCAGCCGAGGCGTAGCGACGCAGCATCCGCGCGACGAGGTCGCGCTCGGCCTGTTGGATCGACCGCCCGATCTCGTCGTCGAGATCGACCGGGAGGTCGGCGATGCGGCGGGCCGGGATGTCCGCCGCGACGTCGACCTTGCGACGACGCACGATGCCGCGGTCGATGACGCACTGGCGGGCTGCGGAGTAGAAACCGTGATCGAGCGGCGTGAGGCCGGTCTGCTCCAGCGCGCCCATCAGCTCGGCGCGTGGCTTCTTGTCGTCGATCCAGCCGAGGAACTGCCAGATGGTCCGGAAGTCCTCGATGTCGTTGATCAGCGGGGTGCCGGTGAGGGCCATCAGCAGCGGGCGCCCGATGCGAGCACGCACCCGGTCGGCCAGCTGAAGCACCTGCTGTGAACGCTGTGACGACTTGTTCTTGATGAAGTGCGCCTCGTCGACCACCATGCCGCGAAAGCCCATTTCGCCAAGCCAGTCCACGTGTCGGTCGAGCACTTCGTAGTTGATGATCACGATGTCGGCGAAGGCGTCGAGCGTGTGACCGTCGCCGTGGATGACCGTCGCCTTGCGCCCCGGGGTCCAGAGCTCGACCTCATGGGCCCAGTTGGCCTTCACCACGTTGGGCGCGACGACCAGCAGCGGGTAGGCATCGGCGGCGTGCGCGGCAAGCAGCGCCTGGGCGGTTTTCCCCAGTCCGGGCTCATCGGCGAGCAGGAACGTGCGATGACCGTCAGCCGCCGCCTCGACCAGCTGCGCCTGGTGCTTCATCAGTTCGCGTCCCGACGGGGTCATCAGTCCGTTCGGATCGGGCAGCTTCATGCACGACGGGGCGCCGTCGGACGCCTTCTCGAACGACGTGAACAGCGGTCCGAGAAGCTCCCACGTGGACAGCCGCCCGTACTGCGGCTCGCGCGGGGCTGCACTGCTGAAGTCGGGAGCCAGGAACGGATTGGACAGCTGCCGGGAGATCACCGACTGCGGCACGACGCGCTTCTCGATCGGAGCGGGCGCGTCGGAGAAGGTCTCGTCAGCGACGGCCTCAGTCGGGGACTGTCCGAGACCGGCGGCGGCCAGCATTTCGCGACGAAGCGCCCGGGCCTCGTCGGACAGCACGACGTCCTCGCCCAGCAGGGTGAACAGGGAAGGATCGCGGGTGGCGGTCTTGGCCAGGATGGTGGCCACACCGTCGAGCCGCTTGAGCTGCTCGGCACGAACTGCTTCGCTCATCGCGGTGTCGGCCTTGACCCGGTTGCGCTCCTCGCGCACCATCAGACCGATGACCTGGAAGCGCATGCGCTGGTCGTGGTTCAACGCTCCGCGCTGGGCCCGCGACTCGACGTCGCGCACGGCGCGCGCCAGCACGGGCATGATGCCCTCGTTGTCGACAGGACGAGACCCTCGACGATTCCCGCCCTGGCGATGACCCGATTGACGGGAGCCGGACGTGCGCGCGCCACCGGACTGGCGTCGGCCTTGTTGGGCCACTGATGTCCTCCACTGGTTCTCACGTGTACCGATGCCCCGCGACGGTGACCGGTGAGGCACGACCGTCGAGGACTCTGCGATGCGACCCGCAGGCCGCGTCGTGATGGGGAGTGCACCCGCCACGCTGCGGTGGATGCACGTCCGGTGACCGTGTCAGAACCCGCCCGAGGAGCGGCACGACGGCAACCGGTTCTGTACCACGATACCGCGCCGGGCCGTCTGATGCGGAATCCGGGCAGATTCAGAGCGTCGCGGCGACGAATCCGTCGGGTCCAAGGACTGGCACGACGCCAGAGGTGTTGGACTCGGCGGCAATGGAGACGTCGGCCTCGAAGCCTTGCCGAACCAGCTCGGCACCGCTGGTGCAGGCAGCCAGGTGACCACCAAGACGACCAGCGACGACCCGATAAGCATCAGCAGCAGCGGCCGCTTCGGGCGACAGATCGAGATCAAGGTCCTCCAGTGCGGCGAGCACGGCGCCGGCGCCCCACAGATCCTCGATGCACGGACGCAACGTGCCATCAGGCCACCGTTCGCCAGCCGCGACGACGGCGATGGTCAAGCCGTGCCCGGACGCCCAGGACGCGACCGCTCGGGCGTTACGGACGGATGCCGCCGCCACCGTGGTCGTCCCCGCGAGGGCCGTGGCGACCGTCGCTCCGTTGGGTGAGGGGAGCACGAGACGAGCCGGCGCCGGATCAGCTTCGCGCAGGCTCATGGGCGACAGGCTGAGACCCAGACCTCGAGGTCCCGCCAGGCTGGCGCCGTGCTCGGCGGCCACGGTTTCAGCCGCCTCACCCAGGCTGGGGTACGGGATCACGGCGGTGCCGTGCTCGACCGCGACACCGACCGTCGTGGTGAAGGACAGGATGTCGACCACGAGCGCGCAGTCCGCGTCAGCGGCGATCGCTGCTCCGCCGGTCACGCCCCACTCGAACCGCACGGCGTACCCGTCCTGCACTGGTGTCATGCCTCATGGATACCACCGGCCGGTCGGATCGGGTACGGGGCCAGCATGATCTCCTCGTGCGCGACGACCGGACTGCGGCGTTCCCAGATGCTGACGGCGCCGAAGGCTGCGAGGACGATCGCCCAGCCAGCGAAGGCGTCGACCAGCCAGTGGTTGCCGGTGCCCACGATGTCAATCGTCATGATCGCCGCGTACAGCAGCCCTAGTCCCTGCACGAGCCGCGGCAGACCGGCGCGAACGAAGACCAGCGCCACCCACAGGGCCCAGCCGGCGTGCATCGACGGGAAGGCCGCCAGCTCGTTGGTGAGTCCCCCCAGACCCTTGGGCGCCGAAGCGTCAGCGCCCCACCATCCGCTGGGCGCGTGCAGGCTCAGCACGTCGACATAGCCACCCACGAGGCGCGGTGGTGCGGTCGGAAATGTCAGATAGAAGAGGAGCCCGACAAGCGTGGCCAGCACGAGGGCACGACGCGCCGTGACGTACTGGCTGGCGCTGCGTCGGTACAACCAGATCAGCACGACGATCGTGACGGCGTAGTGCGTGGTCGCGTACCAGTAGCTGCCGATCAACCCGAGCCAGTCGTGCTGCACGAACTGGCTGTTCAGCCACCGCTCCGGGTCGATGCGCCAGACCGCCTCAAACGCACGCAGGTCGAGCGCGTGCCCACGCGCGGGCGCGAAGTCTTCGGAGGCGAGCAGCCGCGAGGCGCTGTAGCCCAGATAGAGGGCGGCGAGGAAAAACAGCTCGATGGCTCCGCGCCGCAAGCGCGAGGAGAGCGCCAGCGACGACCAACCAGAACCCACCTGAACCGGCGGCTGAGGCATGGCTGCTCCTGGCGGTGTAGCCGCCGAGCCGTACACCGGGCGGCGATCAGGGGTGTTGTCAGGCATGTTCCCCGATTTCGCATCTTCAAACCGCGCCCAGGTACCGGCGGCCGAACACCCGCATGGCGAGTTCGCGGGCCGAGGTACGATGCGAGATGCTTCATCGACCGCCTGGTGAAGCTGCTGCCGCTGCTGCCCGGGGCGTCGTCATCGGCCGTCAGGGCAGCAGGCTACCGGCGTCGACCACGACGGCTGTCTACACTGAAGCCGTGATCTTCCGGCGGGTGCATGAGGGGCGTCCCTACCCCGATCACGGTCTCGCGCAGAGCGGATGGGCCGAGATCTCACCGTCCCAGGTGCGGCTCGACGACCTCACCACCACCAAGACCCAGCTCGACCTCGCGCACCTTCTCGACGAGGACTCCACCTACTTCGGTGACCTGTTCGCGCACGTCGTCAGCTGGAAGGGTGAGCTGTTCCTCGAGGACGGACTCCACCGCGCGTTGCGCGCGGCTCTGCAGCAGCGCAACATGCTGCACGCCCGGGTGCATTCGATCGGACGCACCGCATGAAGCCATCAGGACTCGTGCTGATGCTGGTGGCGGTGCTCGTGTTCATCACCGGCGGCGTCGTCGGCTTCAACCTGCTCACGTCAAGCGCTGACACTGCTGCCGCAGCGCCCACCTGCGCCCCGCGCACCATCGAGACCGGTGAGGACGTCACGCCGAACCTGGTCACGGTCAACGTCTACAACGCGTCACGCACCGCCGGGCTCGCCAACCGGGTGTCGGTCCTGCTGCAGCGTCGCGGATTCCTCACCGGGACCGTGGCGAACAACCCGACCGAAATCGAGACCAACAACATCGTGATCCTGGCCTCTGACGAGTCCGACCCACGGGTCGCCGTGGTGGAAGCCCAGTTCGGCGGCAAGGTGACCATCCAGGATCCGCCACCCACCCTCGACCCCGACGGAGTGAGCGTGCTCGTCGGTAGCAACTACGCGACCAAGGGGTTGAGCAAGAAGGGCGAGACGGCCAAGGCCGTCTCGGATCGACGCATCGACGTGTGCCTGCCGATCCTCCCGATCAGCTGACCGGGTCCTCGCGTTGGCCCCAACCGGCCAACCGGCCATAGCGGCCGACGGCCCGCAGTCGCATCTCCGTGGACTCACGGACCTGTCGGGTTGCCACGACCAGCAGCTCGTCGTGCACCGCGAGACGCGTCGTGCGGTGGGGCACGAAGGTGCTGCCGTCGCGGACGACCAGCGAGACCGATGCGCCCGGTGGCAGTCGCAGCTCGTCGATCTCGACCCCGATCAGCTTTGAGCCGCTCGGGATGCGGATCTGCAACAGGTCCGCAGAGATGCGCTCGAGCGGTGCCGCCTCGACGTCGACGTCGCGGATGTCGTCAGACAGCACCCCGCACCACGAGGCGAGCCGAGCCAGAGGAGCCGCCTGCACGAGGGTGTAGATCACCACGGCGACGAACACGATGTTGAACAGGTCGCGAGAGCCCTCCACGTCGGCCGCCAGCGGAATCGTCGACAGGACGATCGGAACGGCGCCGCGCAGTCCCGCCCATCCGATGAACAGCTGCTCGCGCATGCTGCGTCGAAACCACACGGCACTGATTCCTACTGACAACGGACGAGCGACGAAGGTGAGCATCCCCCCCACCGCCAGCCCTGTCCAGACGTGCCACCACTGCAGCTCGTCCGGGTTGGCGAGCAGGCCCAGCATGACGAACACCCCGATCTGCGCCAGCCAGCCGACACCCTCGACGAAGGACCGCGTGGCCATGCGGTGGGGCAGCTCGGTGTTGCCGAGCACGAGCGCTGCGATGTAGACGGCGGCGAAGCCACTGGCGTGCAGGCTGGCGGCGGCGCCGTATGCCAGCAGCGTGAACCCGAGCACCACGAGGGGGTACAAGCCTGACGCGGACAATGCCACGCGGCGCAGCAGCTGTGCCGCGAGCCATCCGATCCCGAAGCCGATGATCGCGCCGGCGATCACCTCGAACACGATGAGCCCGGAGAACTTCCACACCCCGCCATCGGCGATCTCACCGAGACTGATCGCCGTCACCAGCACGACGATCGGAGCGTCGTTCAATCCCGATTCGGCCTCCAACGCACCCGACACCCGGTGCTTCAGCGGCACGGCGCGCAGCACCGAAAAGACCGCAGCCGCGTCAGTGGGCGTCAGGACGGCCGCGATGAGGATGGCGAGCTGCCAGTCCAGATCGAGCAGGTAGTGCGCACCCAGAGACACCACCAGCACGCTGACTGCTGAACCGAGAGTGGCCAGCAGGAGACCCAGCCCGATGGAGGGGCGCACGTGCTCCCACTTCGTCGACAGGCCGCCCTCGGCGAGGATCAGCGCCAACGCCCCGAACCCCAGAGCGAGTGCCAGGTCGGCGTCGCCAAACTCAATACCCAGACCTGAGCTGCCGATCAACAAACCGAGAGCGAGGTACATCATCAGTGACGGCAAGCCGGCCGTGACCGAAATTCGTACCGCGAGGATGGCCAGGATCAGCACCGACGCACCGACCAGGAGGTACAGATCGAGGTCGTAGGAATCCATGGAACAACCCCTCCCATGGACTCGTCGGACTCCGATTCTACCGAGAGAGACGCTGGTTCCGATGGCGGCGGGCGGCGCGGTGCGGTTGTGTGGTGCGGTGGACCACGTCGGTGAACCCCCAGATCGTGTGATCGGGCGGCGCACTCTGATGGCGCTCGCCGCGGCGTTCGCTCTGGCAGCGTGTACCCCCACCGGTGCACCGAAAGGCAGTGACGTGACCACAGTTTCGTATGGCGACGATCCCGCGCAGTTCTTCGAGCTCAGTCGCCCGCCTGGTCTCTCCAAGGGCGTCGTGGTGGTGATTCACGGCGGTTTCTGGCGGTCGAAGTTCGACCTGTCGCTGGGCCGGCCGCTCGCGTCCTCGCTGGCCTCGGCAGGGTGGACGGCGATCAACCTGGAGTACCGCACCGTCGGCAACGGCGGTGGCTGGCCCGTCACCTTCGACGACGTGGCAGCCGGTCTGGACGCGTTGGCCGACGTCGACGGCCTCGACACCTCGACGGTCATCACGCTCGGCCACTCAGCCGGCGGGCACCTCGCCGTGTGGGCTGCGGGTCGAGCCGTGCTGTCCAATCCGGCGTGGAATCAGCCGATCGTGCCGGTCACCGCTGCGGTCTCGCAGGCTGGCGTGCTGGATTTTGCGCTGGCCATCGAAGACAACCTCGGCGGCGGAGCGGTGGCGTCGTTGATGGGTGGGCTGCCGGACACCGACGAGCTGAAGGATCGATACCGCGATGCCGACCCATTGGCCAACATCCCCCTGACGGTGCCGGTGCGATGCATCCACGGTCGCGACGACTCCAACGTCCCGCCCACCCAGTCCGACAGCTACGTCAGCGCCGCAACGGCGGCGGGTGCCGACGCCACCGTGACGGTGGTCGACGGCGACCACTTCGTCGTGATCGACCCCGCTTCACCGGCATGGAGCAGGACACTGACCGTGCTCGACCAGCTGTGAAGGACTAGACATGTCCTATCTGTTCATGATCACCATGTTCCGGCTGTTCAATCTGTTCGCCGGTCACCGGCCCAGCCGAATCGGGTCGTCTCGACTCCCCAGAACCGGTGGCGCGGTGCTCGCCGTCAATCACACCAGCTATGTCGATTTCGGCTACATCGGTTTGTCGGCGTACACGGTCGACAAGCGCCAGCTGCGCATCCTGGCCAAGGCCGAGCTCGCGAACAATCCGATCCTCCGCTTCCTGATGAAGGGATGTGGCGTGATCCCCGTTGACCGAGCGGCCGGGGGCGACGCCTACCTGGCCGCAGTTGAACAGCTCAGGGCCGGCGAGATCGTGGCGGTCTATCCCGAGGCCACGATCAGCCTGAGCCTGGAGATCAAGGAGCTCAAGAGTGGTGCCGCGCGCATGGCACTGGAGGCTGGCGTGCCGATCATCCCGTCGATCGTCTGGGGATCGCAGCGCATCGCGCCCAAAGGCGCTGCCAAGCATCTGGGGCGCACCAAGACGCCCGTCATGGTGGCGGTGGGCGACCCGATCCAGCCGATCGGATCGGTCGACGAGATGACACAGATTCTCGCGGCTGCCATGACGAGGCTCTTGCACGAGGTGCAAGACGCGTATGGTCCGCATCCACATGGCGAACCGTGGGTCCCCGCTCGACTCGGCGGATCGGCACCGACCCCCGAAGAGGCCGCCAGCTGACCGCACCGCGCACCTGCTGGTCCGTTCGGTCCGGTAGATGCCATGGCTTGGGACGACGTGGTCAAGCCAGAGAGGACAGCCGGCCCAAAGCCTCAGCGAGGATCTCCGGAGTCGTGGCGTAGTTGAGTCGGGCGTGTCCAGCGCCGCCCGCACCAAAGGGAAGGCCGGAGTTCAGCGCCACACCAGACTGTTCGAGGATCGCAGCAGCCGGGTCGTCGCCCACGCCGAGCGCACGAAGGTCCAACCACGCCAGATAAGTCCCAGATTCTTGATTCCACAGGACTCCTGGGATCTTCTCCACACCATCGGCAAGCTGCTGACGATTTTCGGCGAGGTCAGCGTGCAGCCCGTCCAGCCACGTGCTGCCCTGACTGAACGCGGCGACGTGAGCGATCATCGCGACGTGGCTCGGCCCGTGGCTGACCATCTCGTGCAGGTGCGGCAACCGCGATTCCTGCCCACCGACCATGATCGCTGCCTTGAGCCCGGCCAGATTGAATCCCTTGGAAGCCGACGAGACCACGATGGCGTCATCAGTTCCGTCGAGGGTCAGGTACGGCACGAACCCGGACTCCACCAGTGGTGCATGGATCTCGTCCACCACCACGGTGATGCCGTGCTCGTGCGCCAGTGCAGCGACGTCGGCCAGCTCCTTGCGGGTGTGGACGACTGACGTGGGGTTGTGCGGGTTGCTCAAGAGATGGACTGCTCCGCGGCCTGCGGCCCGATAGGCGTCCTCGACTGCTGCCAGATCGAGCCGACCGTCCGCACCGAGCGGGGCCTGCAGCGCCAGTCGCCCGATGTGCTCGATGAATCCGAAGAACGGCGGGTAGACCGGCGGATTCACGATCACGGTGTCGCCGGGCTCGCTGACCAGAGCGATGGCCTCGCTGACCCCCGTCATCACATCGGCCACCATGGCGGCCTGATCGACCGGGACCGTCCACGTCCACCGGTCCGCAGCGAAGCAGGCAAATGACTCGGCGTACTCGCGCACGCTGGTGGGGTAGCCCGAGTTGCCCGACCGCATCGCCTGGTCAACTGCCTCGACCACCGCCGGGATCGGGTGCGCGTCCATCTCGGCAACCCAGAGTGGCAGAACGTCCGACCCGTACCAGCCCCACTTGACACTGGTGCGCTCGCGGAGGCGCTCGATGGGCAGGTCGCGGAGAGGGTGAAAGTCACTCACCCCCTCATTGGATCATCCCGGCATGGACCACGCTGCGTCGGCGAGCGCCTGCTGCTCGGCTTCCGACAGCTCGATGGCGGCAGCACCGAGGTTGTCCTCGAGGTGCGCGACGCTGGACGTGCCCGGGATCGGCAGCATCACCGGCGAGCGGTGCAGCAACCACGCGAGAGCGAGTTGTGACGGCGTGGCGTCGTGCTGCTCGGCGAGATCGCTCAGAGCGCTGCCATCCTTCGACAGCTCGCCGGTGGCGAGCGGGAACCACGGGATGAAGCCGATCCCCTCGGTCGTGCAGTGGTCGAGCAAGGGCTCGGCGTCCCGACTGGCGAGGTTGAACATGTTCTGCACCGAGACGATCTCGGCAGTCTCCTGCGCCTGCTTCAGCTGGTCGACAGTGACCTCTGACAAGCCGATGTGACGCACCTTGCCTTCGTCCTGCAGCTCCTTGAACGCGCCGATCTGGTCGGCCACCGGAACCTCACGGTCGATGCGGTGCAGCTGGATCAGATCGATCCGGTCGGTACCCAGCTTGCGCAGGCTCAGCTCGACCTGCTGCTTGAGATACGCCGGGCGGCCGACAGGGACCCACTTGCCGGGACCAGTACGGGTGAGACCCGCCTTGGTCGCCACCACGATGCCGTGATCGTAGGGGTGCAGCGCCTCGCGGATGATCTCCTCGGACACGTTCGGCCCGTAGGAGTCAGCGGTGTCGATGAAGGTGACGCCGAGGTCGACGGCTCGACGCAGCACAGCGATCGCCTCGTCACGATCCTGGGGTTCTCCCCACACGCCGGGGCCGGTGATCTGCATGGCGCCATACCCAAGTCGAACGACGGGGAGGTCGCCGCCGAGGGTGAATGTGCCAGATGCTGTTGCGTTGACGGTCATACCCATGACAAGGCGCGCAGGCGCCCACCTATTCCGTCGCAGATCGTCCGGATGCCTGCGAAGCGCTAGAGAAGCTGGCGAATCAGGCCTGCTGGGCAGCGAGCTGGGCGGCGGCGCCGGCGAGCTCATCCACGAACTCGTTCATGTCATGGCCCGCATGGCCCTTGACCCACTCGAAGGTGACGTCGCCGCGCGTGAGCACCAGCTCGATGAACGGCTCCCACAGGTCGCGGTTGGCCACGGGCTTCTTGGCGCTGTTGAGCCACCCGCGCGAGTGCCAGCCGCGCCACCAGCTCTGGGCGAAGCAGTTGACGACGTACTGCGAGTCGCTGACGATGTGCAGCGGTCCGGGATGTGCCTTGACCGCCTCGAAGGCCGCCCTGATCTCCATGCGCTGGTTGGTGGTTGACGGGTCAGGCCCGGAGTCGTGGTGCTGGGTGTCGATGGCCCACGCCCATCCGCCCGGGCCACCCGGGTTCACCAGGCACGACCCGTCGGTGAACACGACGGTGGCCGCAGACGGCGCCCTGCTGCCCGGCGTGGCGATCGGGACGGCGACGGGGGCCGCGTCCGGGGTCAACGTGCCCTGGGTGCCGCAGGCCTGATGGATCCAGCGACTCGACTCGCCGACGCCGACGATGTCGTCGCCGGGCGCGATCGGCTTGGAGCACAATCCGCACGTGCCGGGGTACTGCGCGCGCATGACCATCCTGGGTGTCGAGGGGTGAGGTCGACATCGTAGCCGCGCGGCGACGGCCTCCAACCCACGTAGGGTTCGATGATGGCCTTGTTCCGCGAGATCGACTTCCAGCCCACTGCGATGGGCGAGCTCATCCTCAGGGAGCGCTGGGACCCGATCGCCCGGCAGGACCTGCTCGAGATCAAGCTCAACGACGAGTTCCTCATGTCGAGCCTGTTCACTGCGTCGGAGACGGCACTGGGCACGCTGGCCATGAGTGATTCGATCTTCGACGAGCTGGACGTGGTGGTGGGCGGACTCGGGCTCGGCTACACAGCGCTCGCCGTGCTGGAGGATCCGCGCGTGCGACGTCTCGTGGTCATCGATGCACTTCCCGAGGTGATCGAGTGGCACCAACGGCACCTGATTCCCGCAGGCACCACCCTGGCGACCGATGATCGGTGCCGGCTGGTGTCGGGTGATTTTTTTGCTGCCCTACGCCCCGACGGCGAGCTCGACGCTGATCAGCCCGGACGGCTCTGGCACGCGATCGTCCTGGACGTCGATCACACCCCTAGCCATCATCTGCACCCGAGCCATGCCGATCTCTACACCGCCGAGGGTCTGGCCCGCGTGGTCGAGCGGCTGCACCCCGGCGGCGTGTTCGCCCTGTGGTCCGACGACCCGCCGGACGAGGCGTTTCTGGCAGTCGTGGCCCAGTCGTTCGCTGAAGCGCGGGCCGAGGTCATCACCTTCCCCAACCCGTTGATCGCGAGCACGTCGACGGCCACGATCTATCTCGCCCGCACGCCGGCTGGCGCCTCCACGCAGCCCGCGTAGGTTGAACAGGTGCCTGACCAACCTGCTGCCGATCTGCACGGGACGGCACTTCCCGACAGGTCGTCGGGTTGGATCCGGGTGCGAGGCGCGCGGGAACACAACCTCCGCGATCTCGCCGTCGACCTCCCGCGCGACTGCTTCGTCGTGTTCACCGGAGTCTCCGGCTCAGGCAAGTCATCCCTGGCCTTCGGGACGCTGTTCGCTGAGTCGCAGCGCCGCTACTTCGAATCAGTCGCGCCGTACGCCCGTCGCCTGTTGTCGCAGGTGGGTGCCCCGGAGGTCGACCTGATCGACGGCCTGCCACCCGCCATCGCCCTGCAGCAGGCACGCGGCGCCTCCAGCTCGCGATCGACCCTCGGCACGCTGAGCTCGCTCTCAGACGTCTTGCGGCTGCTCTACAGTCGCGCCGGCACGTACCCCGACGGCGCCGACCATCTCCCGGCATCTGCCTTCTCCCCCAACACGGCCGACGGCGCGTGTCCGACGTGCCACGGCAGCGGGGTGGCCCGCAGCACCACCGAGAACCTTCTCGTCCCCGACGCGAACCTGTCGATCGACGAGGGCGCCATCGGCGTCTGGGCCAATCGCGCCTGGGTCGGACAGAACGCCCGGCGCATGATCACCAAGCTCGGCATCGACATCCACGCGCCGTGGAACACCCTCGCCCAGGCCGATCGCGACTGGATCCTGTTCACCGACGACGAGCCCCGCATGCTGTTGATGGGCAACAAGGGTGGCGAGGCGAGCCAGTACCACGGGCACTGGTCCTCGGCCGAGAAGTATTTGATGCGCAACCTGGCCCGCACGCCATCGCCCGCTCAACGCGAGAAGCTTGAGGCCTATCTCGCCGAGGGCCCATGCCGCACGTGTCACGGCAAACGCCTGCGTCCAACCGCTCTGGCCGTCACGTTTGCCGGTGTCGACATCGCCGAGATGAACGCCATGCCGTTGTCGACGGTGTGCGCGTTGCTCGACTCCGGCCTCGAGGTGCAGGCCCGCGGTACTGACCGGCACGGCGCGGCCGCGTCGTCGGCCGCTCGTTCGCTCGTCACCGACTTCGGCGCCCGCGTCGAGGCGATCATCGGACTCGGTCTCGGGTACCTGTCGATGGATCGATCGAGCACCGCCCTGTCACCGGGCGAGCTGCAGCGTGTGCGACTTGCCGGCCAGGTCCGAGCCGGACTCTACGGAGTGCTCTACGTGCTCGACGAGCCGTCAGCGGGCCTTCACCCGGCCGACGCAGAGGCGTTGTACGAGGCCCTGCGCGGGCTGGTCACGACTGGCAATTCCTTGTTCGTCGTGGAGCACGACCTCTCGATCGCCCGGAACGCGGACTGGGTCGTCGACGTGGGGCCAAGCGCCGGTGTCCTCGGCGGTGAGATCATCTACAGCGGGCCTCCGGAGGCCCTGGCACAGGTCGACGGATCACTGACCGCTGACTTCATGTTCGATCGCGTCGACGCGACCGTCCTCTCAGCACGTGAACCACGGGCGACGCGCACGTTCGAGCACCTGACGCTGAACAATGTGCAGGACGTCACCGTGGGGCTCCCCCTGGGAGTCATGACGGCCATCACCGGAGTCTCAGGATCCGGTAAGTCCTCACTGCTGACTGCGATCGCCGCACGCTTGGAGACCGACGTCGGCGTTTCCGGGACCGCTCAGCGCATCATTGCGATCGACCAGCGGCCGATCGGACGGTCGCCCAGATCGAACCTCGCCACCTACACCGGGTTGTTCGACGCCGTGCGACGGATCTTTGCGGCCACCGATGAAGCCCGGGCGCGCGGCTGGAACGCCGGTCGGTTCTCGTTCAACGTGGAGGCGGGGCGGTGTCCGACCTGTGACGGTGAGGGATTCATCGCGGTCGAGCTCGTGTTCCTGCCCACCAGCTACTCGTCGTGCCCGTCCTGTCACGGCTCCCGCTACAACCCCGAGACGCTCGAGGTGCGTTACCGGGGCCGCGACGTGGGTGCTGTGCTGGCCATGACGGTGCAGGAGGCGGCTGAGTTCTTCGACGACGTCCCATCGATCAGCCGGGCTCTCGGCACGCTGCTTGACGTGGGACTCGGCTACCTGACGCTCGGGCAGCCGGCGACTGAGCTCTCCGGTGGAGAGGCTCAGCGGATCAAGCTCGCGACGGAGCTGCAGCGACCGCGACGGGAGAACACCGTCTTCGTGCTCGACGAGCCCACTGGCGGACTGCACCCCGTCAATGTGCGCGACCTGGTGCGCGTCCTCGGCCGCCTCGTCGACGCGGGCGACACGGTCATCGTGGTCGAGCACGACATGCAGGTCATCGCGGCGGCCGACTGGGTCATCGAGCTCGGACCGGAAGGCGGCGACCGCGGCGGAACCATCATCGTCGAGGCGACCCCGTCGGATCTGCTCGACGCGGTTGACAGCGTGACGGCGCCCTATCTGCGCCGCGCTCTTCGCCGCTAGGTCGGCATCCAGCCACCGGCCACCCTCCACCTTCGCGGTTCTCACAGCCATGGGCATTGATCCTGTTGAGGGGCATCGAATGGCCCGATCGAGCCATTCCGGTCCGCGGATGATGTCACGATAATCCGATTCATCACCTCAGCCTGCGGGCCGGAGTCCGCGGAGAAGCGGAGCAGGACCATGAAGTTTTACAGATTTCTGGCGAACTCGATCGCCGTGCTCGTCCTGGCCCAAGCCGGGCTGATCGCCTGGGCCTTCTTCGGGCTCGCCAACTGGATCGACCAAGAGGGCGGCGTGGTCAACAAGGCACTTCTGGAGTGCACGGACTGCGACATGAATTTCACCGCTGAGTGGGGCTTTGCCTTCCACATGTTCTTCATCGGCCTGCTGCTGATCCCCCTCATCTCGCTGATCCTGCTCATCACGTCCTTCTTCGCCAAGGTGCAGGGAGGCACGAAGTACGCAGCGATCATCGTCGTCCTCGTCGCGCTGCAGGTGCTGGTGTTCCCCGAGCTGTCCCGACAGTTCGGTGCCGGTTTCGGAGCCCTTCACGGGATCAACGCCTTGGTGATTCTCGGCACGGCGATCCACGCGGGCCGGGCGGCGTCGACAGCGTCAGCGGCCGTCGAACCCACCAGGGTCTGACGAGGAGGCTCCGTGCGAGGGCCTGCGACAACATGGTCAGGTGGCCTCGGCGATCTCCTCAGATGGCGGCGGGTGGCCGGAGTCGTGGCGACTCTGGCTCTCGTGGTGCCGCTCGCCCTGATGTGGGAGCGCAGCCTCCTCCCGGACTCCTACGACATGGCGGCGATGGGCTATCACGACTACGGGGGCGGGCCGGCCGCACACGGAAAGCACCAAGGGGGCGTTCCCGTCGCCGATCTGGTCGACGATCCGAGTCGACCCGCCGATGTTCAGGAGACGTTGATCTTCACCCAGGACGGCGACACGTACGCGATCAACGGCATCTCACCCGGGCCCACGATCACCGCGATCGAGGGCGACATGGTCGAGGTGACGCTCGTGAACGACAACGTGTCCGACGGCGCGACGATCCACTGGCATGGCGTGGAGACCCCCAACGCGATGGACGGAGTGGCCGGAGTGACGCAGGACGCTGTCATGCCCGGCGAGAAGTTCACCTATCGGTTCATCGCCGACCACGCGGGCACGTTCTGGTATCACTCGCACCAGATCTCCCACGCGCAGGTCCTCGGTGGGCTGCTCGGGGCTCTCATCGTGGAGCCGGCCACCCCGACCCCCGACGTGCGCGACGAGGTGGTCCTTCTTCACCGCTTCAGTGGAGCCGCGACGCTCAACGGCGTGCCGGGCTCGAGCACGCTCGATGCTGAGCCCGGCACGAAGGTCCGGGTGCGCGTGATCAACACCGACAACGGCATCGCCCCGATCTGGGTGACGGGTGCGACTTTCCAGGTGCTCGCGGTCGACGGATACGACGTCAATCAGCCCGAGTCGATCGAAGGCCGGCGCTTCGACCTGCCAGCCGGCGGTCGGG
>NZ_JBAVCB010000065.1:0-6787 GCF_049586495.1 Aeromicrobium sp.
GAATCATCTGCGCAGCGACAGAACCCCGGTCCTCGTTTACACGAGGATTGGGGTTCTGTCGCTGCGCTTCAAAACTTCCTCATCACAGGTATTGCGCTCTGCGTTCGTCGATGCCATCGTGGTCATCGCGGTTATGCAGCAGCCGTTCACTTGAGTCACATGCCTTTGGGGGGCACTCCCGTGGACGCTGCATCAGATGAGATCACTCACTCACTGCTCGAGGCTTGCAGCACCGCCTCGCCCGCCGAACGAAGCCAGCTCGAGGACGAGATTGTCCACCGACATCTCCCGCTGGCACGCTCGCTCGCCCGCCGCTACCTCGACCGCGGCGCCGAGTTCGACGATCTCGTACAGGTCGCCAACTTCGCGCTCGTCAAGGCGATGCGCGGCTTCGACGAGACCAAAGGGGCGTTCGTTCCCTTCGCCACCGCCACGATTCTTGGTGAGCTGAAACGACACTTTCGCGATCACTGCTGGAGCGTCCGACCGCCGCGTCGTCTCCAGGAGCTGCAGGTTGACATCAACCGCGCCAGCGCAGCGCACTGGCAGGACAAGGCCCGCGCTCCGAGTTCTGCCGAGCTCGCCGAGATGCTCGACGTCGACGCGGCCCACGTGCGCGAGGCCCGAGCGGCCAACGGGTGCTACCACGCAGCGTCACTGGACGCCTCGGTCCGCGTCGACGATCAGACGGTCGGCGATCTGCTGGTCGATCCAGCCGACGACATTGGACACGTCGAAGATCTGGCCACCATCGCGCGGGCCATGCGGACCCTCGACGACACCCAGCGGGAGCTGATCGGGCTACGATTCTTCGACCACCTCACCCAGCAGGAGATCGCCGACCGGACCGGTATCAGCCAGATGCAGGTGTCGCGCCGTCTGGCGAGGTTGCTCGACGATCTGCGAGCCGCACTGACCAGCGACGTCGCCTGAACGCAGCACCGCCCGGAGACGACACGGACGGTGCGGACGGTGCGCACGCCCGTTCTGCACCAAGGCTGTTTAGATTCTGAACGGCTCGGCGATCAGCGCCGGCGATCGCCCACGATCTGATCGGCGATCCGATCGGCCAGATCGGTCTGGTTGGCGCGCATCGTCACCAGATGATGCCGTTCACGACACCCCTCACACAGCCTTTCGGCGTCGGGGCTGACCTCTTCTGCCATCACGACCACCACGTTGACCCGACTGTCTGGCAGATCCGACAGGGCGCGCATGGCCGACATGCCTGCCGTCGAGTCGAGGACCACGAGCGCGCATGACACCGAATCGATCCAACCCACGTCCACAGAGACCGTGTGCGTCGTGGCACCACGGTCACGAATCTTCGTGTCAATTTCGCTGACCAAGGGTCCTTGATCGGCGAAGATCGTCACGACGGGGCTGTCAGCGTCCGCCTCAGTCATCAACATGTCCTCCTGTCCTTCGCGTACCCATGCCGCGAGTAGCGAAACTGCCGGCAGCCCCTTGTTCCATCGAACCCCAAGTAGTGATTACATAACCGCATGGAGACGACCCCGAGGGTGGATGCGATTGGCGACGTGAACACGCCCGCGTTCTTCTCGCAGATGGCTCTGGAGCTGCATGAGGAGCCGGATGCGGACGCCACGGTGCAACGCATCGCCGAGTATGCGCGCATCGCGGTGGGCTGCGACGACGCCGGCATCATGCTCGTGCATGCCCGCAAGCAGATCGAAACCGCGGCCGCGACCTCAGCGCGCGTCGCCGCCTCGCACGATTTGCAGATCGTGCACAACGAGGGGCCCTGCCTCGACGCGATCGACGGCGACGGCGTCTACGTCGTGCCCGATACGGCCACCGATTCCCGCTGGCTGAAGTGGGGACCGGCCGTGCAGGCGCTGGGCTTGCGGAGCGCCGTCAGCGTCAGACTGGAAACTCGCGACCGACGATACGGTTCGCTGAATCTGTACTCCAGCACGGTCGAGGCGTTCGACGAGGACGACGTCGCCGTGGCCACGATCTTCACCCGACACGCGTCCGTGGCACTGGCTGCCAAGCACAACGAGGACGGGCTGCAGATTGCGATCGACGCGCGCAAGCTGATCGGCCAGGCGCAGGGCATCTTGATGGAGCGTTTCGACATCGACGACGACCGTGCCTTCAGATTCATGCGCCGACAGTCACAGGACCGCAATGAAAAACTGCGCGACATAGCTGCCTGGATCGTGGAAAATCGCGGGAACCCGGGAGCCCGCTTCAGCCACACCGCCGATTGAACAAACCTGGCTCAAGCAGCGCTCACCGGAGATCGCGTGCCCGACACGAGGTCGGACCGTTCCCGCGGGTTGAGCCCGCCCCAGACGCCGTGCTCCTCGCGCACGCTCAAGGCATGCTCAAGGCACTGCTGAACCACCGGGCATCGTTCGCAGAACGCCTTGGCTGCCGATTCGCGGCGCTCGCGAGCAAATCCGCGCTCGTGCTCGGGTGAGAAGAATCGATTGGTGTCCGTCTCCGCACAGGCACCGTCGTACTGCCACTGGTAGGACTCCCAGATGGGAGCGGGAAGCCGCTTGATGCTGACCACGACGACATCCTTTCTCACAGGTGCACCGCCCGCGCGGTGCCAACACCTGCTCCGTACCCCGCGCCGCCCACGCCAAACATTCCTCCTGACCGACGCGTCAGTGGATCGCGAAGACCCGAGCAGGGAAGCCCGATCCGCCCTTCGGCTTGCCCCACGAGGCGACGATCAGGGCGCCAGCCTCCGGCACCTGATCGAGGTGTGCCATCAGCTCGATCTGCCACTTGTCGTGCTGCAGCAGCAACAGCTCGAGACCGTAGTCGCCCGCTGACGTGGCAGATCCCGGGTCAGTGTCGGTGGTCTCGTGGCCCAGAGCCGTGATGCCGACCCGTTCGACCAGGTCGATGATCACCTCGCGCGACCAGCCAGGGACGTGACTCACCCCCGCCTCGTCGTGATGGGCCATCGCCTGTTCATCGGGCCATCGCTGGTGCCAGTCGGTGCGCAGAGCGACGAAGCACCCCGCCGGCATGGGCCCGTGACGGTCCTCCCACGCAGCCACGTCGGCGAGGGTGGGCACCGCGTCGGGATCTTGCTGTACCCGATCGGAGATGTCGAGCACGACCAGCGGCAGGATCATCTGCTGCACGGGAATGTCATCGATGGTGCGCGCACCATCGACGAAGTGCGACGGCGGATCGCAGTGCGTACCCCACTGGCCGACCAGCTCGTAGCGGTGCACGGCAAAGCCATCAGGGTCTACCTGAAAGGTCTGGGTGCGAACTTCGTCGGGAAAGGCCGGAAAGTGCGGCATGCCGGGAAAGAAGGCATGAGTCAGGTCGGTGTAGGTGCGGGTCTGCAGCTGGTGGTGCAGCTGCCACAGCGGACGCTCGTCGTGTGCGGTCACGTGGTGCTCTCCTCGGTTGCTGTCCACCTTGGCACAGCCGAGCAGCCGCTCAATGACGGCGCAGCTCCTCGATCAGCTGGTCCTTGGCGAGGTCCGAGTATCCCTCGAGGCCCAGCTCCTTCGCACGACCGCGCAGATCGTCGACGGTCCAGTCGTCGTAGGAGCCGGCTCGGCCGCCCCGGGCACCCACCGACTCCTCCGATCGTCCTGGCTGCTGCGTCGCATTCGAGACCCGGGCGGCCTTCTCCTTCGAGGCGCCGTCCTCGCGCATCGACTCGTACATGTCGGGATTCTTCAGGCTGGGGTTGTCGTCGGCGCTGCGATCAGCGGGCATGACTCCTCCTCGGTGTCACCCCTCACGTACCCGCACGGGACGTGCCGAAACCCGTCACCGTTCCAGGGAGGTGAGCGCATCCCCACTCAGGCGGTACGTCGTCCATTCATCTTGAGGCGTCGCGCCGAGCGAGTCGTAGAACTCGATGCTCGGGGTGTTCCAGTCCAGCACGCACCACTCCAGCCGCCGAAGACCCCGCATGACGCATTCGTGCGCCAGCGCCGCGAGCAACGCCCGGCCCAGACCCGTGCCACGTTGCGCCGGGTCGACGAACAGGTCCTCCAGCCAGATGCCGTTGGTGCCGGTCCACGTCGAGAACGTCAGGAACCACACCGCGATGCCGACGACCTCATCGTCGACGACGGCCACGTGCGCGTACGCGGTGGGAGCTCCCTCGCGCGGGAACAGCACCGACTCGAAGTCCGCCTGGGTGGCCTCGACCTGGTCGGCTGCCTTCTCGTACGCCGCGAGCTCATGGACGAGCTCAAGGATGCGAGGAAGGTCGGACATGACGGCGGGGCGGACCATGGTGTTCATGGGTCCATCGTCACCTACGACCGTGACGTCCTGCGCCTCTCCTCGTTCAACATGTCAGCCGGGCTCTGCTGCACGAGCAGGGCGCATGATCGGGGGATCAGCACATGCAACGACGCACATCCATGCTCGGGGCCGCCGTGGCGTCCATCGCGCTCAGTGGACTCAGTGTCATTCCAGCCCAAGCCGAAACTGCTGACTCAGAATCTGGTCTGGCCAAGGTCCAGCCGTTCTTGGCCCAGCAGCTGGCCACGCTCGAGGCCGACGAGCCGGCCGTGGCCCTGGTGCACGGTGCGACGCTGGCTGACGCGACCCGCGCGGTCGCGACAGCCGGAATGGTGCGCTCGACCAGCTTCGACAAGATCGGCGTGGTCGTCGCGGCGGGGACCAAGCAGCAGATCGACAAGGTCCGCGGGGCCGCGGGCATCACGTATGTCGAGGGCAACCAGCCCCTCACGTACTTCCAGGAGACGTCCAACCAGGCCACGCGTGGCGACGAGGCGTACCGCACCCTCACCGGCGCGAACGGCACCGCACTGTCCGGCGAGGGCGTCAGCGTCGGCGTGATCGACTCCGGCGTCGACCCCACCCACCCCTATCTCAAGAAAGCCGTCGCAGCCAGCTACAAGTCGCTGTGCGAGCCGCTCACCGAAAGCCTGTGCCAGGTCGTCAAGGTGCCGAACGCGGTCGACACCGACACGCTCTCGGCAGGCGGACACGGCACGCACGTGGCCGGCATCGTCGCCGGAGCGCCCACCACCCTCTCCGACGGCGGGCGGCTGCACGGTGCAGCGCCCGGCGCCAAGGTCATCTCGATCTCGACCGGCGCGGGCATCCTCATCGTTGGCGCCGATGCCTCGCTGAACTGGGTGCTGGAGAACCACGCCCGACCCTGCGGAGCCGAAGTCTCAGCAGCCGAGTGCCCGCCCATCAAGGTCACCAACAACTCCTACGGCCCCTCCGGCGGTGGCGATTTCGATCCGCAGTCAGCCACCGTGAAGCTGCAACGGGCGCTGGCGGCCGAAGGCGTCGTGACGGTCTGGGCCAACGGCAACGACGGAGGCGATGGCAGCGAGAGCTTGTCCAACCCTCCGGGCCAGGACCCGACGGGAGGCGTCATCTCGGTCGCTTCGTACTACGACCAGGACACCGGCACCCGGTCCGGAACCGTGTCGGACTTCTCCAGCCGCGGCAAGCAGGGCGCCCTCTCGACCTACCCCGACATCTCGGCTCCCGGTGAGGACATCACCTCCTCGTGCCGGCTGTATCTGGCGATCTGCTCGACCGGTCTCGATCCGCGCAACGGTCCCGGACCGCTCGACATCGGTACGTTCAACACGATCAGCGGCACGTCGATGGCGGCGCCCCACATCGCCGGCATCGTGGCCCAGCTGTTCCAGGCCAACCCGGCGGCCAGCCCCGCCCAGGTCGAGGACACGCTCAAGCGCACCGCCCACAAGTTCACCGACGGCGCCGCATACGAGGCGGGACCGCTCGGCACCACGTCGTACGACAAGGGCCACGGGCTGGTCGACGTGGTGGCCGCTGCCGCTGCGATCGGCTAGACGAGGTGCCCCCTGTTCGCGTGAAAACCGCGGCAGGGGGTACGTCTCCACGCATGACCCAGAAGATCGAACGCACCTTCACCGTCGCCCAGCCCGCCTCGCACGTCTGGAGCTACCTGAGCGACTTCCGGAGCACCAACGACTGGGATCCCGGAACGGAGCAAACCACGCTCGCATCTGGCGACGGCGGCGTCGGCACGGTCTACGAGAACGTCTCGTCCTTTGCGGGCAAGAAGGTCGAGATCACGTACACGGTCCAGGCCCTCGATCCCGGACGTCAGATCACGCTGCTCGGGGAATCGAGCAGCTTCACGGCCACGGACACCATCACGGTCGAGGCGAGCGGCGCCGGCTCCACCGTGACCTATGAAGCGGAATTTGAGTTCCACGGTCTGGCGAGGCTGGCCGACCCATTCATGAGCCTGCCGCTCAAGAAGCTCGGCGACGACGCCCAAAAGAGCCTGAAGGAGACGCTCGAGTCACTCTGACGCCGTCAAGCGAGGAGCTCATGAGCCAGATCGGCGCCGACACCGGCGGGCGCCCGCGGGTCGGGCCGGGCCGACGTCGTGACGGGAACGTCGTTGACCCACCAGGTCAGCGCTCCTGCCCGGCGAAGTCGGCTGACCAGATCCGCGTCCTCGTGAGCCGGAAGGGGTCGAAAGCCGCCGATGTCACGGTAGGTCGTGGCACGAACACCCAGGTTGGCGCCGTGCACGTGCGCACGCTTCGCGCGATATCGACCCACCCAGCGATGGTGCCGAGCCACGTCCTCGTCGGGGAGGCAGACCGTTCCCAGGAAGAGATCAAAGCCGAACGCCGCGCACCGGGCCTGCTCGCTCATCCACGTCAGGGGCACGCGACTGTCCGCGTCAGTGCTGGCCAGCCACAGACCGTCCGAGCCATGGCGCAGGGCCCACGCTGCCCCGAGGGCGCGAGCCGCGCCGACGTTCGGGACGGCGTCCACC
>NZ_JBAVCB010000066.1:0-18052 GCF_049586495.1 Aeromicrobium sp.
CACGACCTCGGCCCGCACGACGGCGCGCTCGGCGCCCACGCGGACCAGTGGCACGTCGCTCGCGACCCGGTGCGAGTCCAACCGGGAGATGTACTCAATCGCCTCGACGAGGTTGGTCTTGCCCTGGCCGTTGGCGCCGATGAAACAGACTGCACCAGGTTCGAGCGTGATGTCGGCCTCCGGGTACGACCGGAAGTCGACGAGGTTGAGACGACTGACGAACACGCGGCGGCGTCAGACCTTGTCGGGGTCGTGCCCGGCCTCGGCCGCAGCCTGCACCGCGTGCCCACCGAACTGCTGACGCATCGCAGCGACGGCCTGCATCGCCGGCGACTCGTCCTGGCGCGAGGTGAAGCGCGCGAACAACGAGGCGGCGATGGTGTGCACCGGGACGGCGTTGTCGATGGCAGCCTCGACCGTCCAGCGTCCCTCACCGGAATCGTCGGCGTAACCGCGGACTTTGCTCAGGCTGGGATCGTCCTCCAGTGCCTTGACCAGCAGGTCCAGCAGCCAGGACCGGACGACGGTGCCTTCGCGCCAGGAATCGAACACCGCAGTGACGTTGTCGACCATGTCGACCTTCTCGAGCAGTTCGAATCCTTCGGCGTAGGCCTGCATCATGGCGTACTCGATGCCGTTGTGGACCATCTTGGAGAAGTGGCCGGCGCCGACACGGCCCGCGTGCACGAAGCCGGAATCACCTTCAGGCTTCAGGGCGTCAAAGGCGAACTGGACCTTGGCGATGTCGTCGTCCGAACCGCCGGCCATCAGGGCGTAGCCGTTCTCCAGGCCCCACACGCCGCCGCTGACACCACAATCGACGTAGCCGATGTTCTTCTCGGCGGCCAGCGCTGCGTGCTTCTCGTCGTCGGTCCAGCGGGAGTTTCCACCATCGACGATCACATCACCTTCGTCGAGCAGGTCGAGCAGCTCGGTGACGGTCGCCCGTGTGATGTCACCAGAGGGGACCATGACCCAGACGATCTTGGGCGACGGGAGCTGATGAACCATGTCGGCCAACGACTCGGTGTCCGAGACGTCCTGGTTGTGGTCATATCCGACGACGGTCACCCCAGCCTTGCGCAGTCGGGTGCGCATGTTCCCGCCCATCTTGCCGAGCCCCACCAGTCCGATGTCCATGATCAGCTCTGCAGTCGTACCGGCATGATGAGGTACCGGAACGCTCCATCTGGATCGGCGCCGATCTCAGAAACTCCGGAGATGGCGGCCGGCTTGGTGTGCTGGGTGAACGACAGGTGCACCACCGGTTCGGACATGACGCTGAGGCCCTCGAGCAGGTACGTGGGATTGAAGCCGATGGAGATGTCGGGGCCGTTGATGGTCGCCTCGACCGACTCCGACGCCTGGGCTTCGTCGCCGCTGCCGGCCTCGAGGAGCAAGACGCCGTCGGCGAACGTGAGGCGGACCGGAGTATTGCGCTCAGCCACGAGCGCGACGCGCTTGACCGAGTCGACGAACGCGTGGGTGTCGACGTAGGCGACGGTTTCGGCCTGTGCCTGGAACAGCTGCCGCACCCGTGGAAAGTCACCTTCGAGCAATCGCGTCGTGGTGCGTCGGGTGCCGTTGCCGACCGTGCCCTCGAAACCGATGAGGCCGTCACCGGTCTCTCCCGCCGAGACGGCGATGGTCACATCGCCTCCTTGCGTCAGCGAGCGAGCCGTCTCACCGAGCACGCGAGCCGGGACCAGCGCCTGGGCCGACAGATCGGATTTTTCCGGGGACCATTCCAGATCCCGGAGGCTGGCCCGGAATCGATCGGTCGCCATCAGCGAGATGGTCGATCCTTCCAGTTCGATCCGCACACCGGTGAGCAGTGGCAACATGTCGTCGCGCCCCGACGCAGCACTGGCCTGGGCCACGGCCGTGGCGAAGGTTTCAGCCTTCACAGTTCCCGAGGCTGTCGGCATCTGCGGCAGCTGCGGGTACTCCTCGACCGGCATGGTCTGCAGACTGAAGCGGGCGCTGCCGCAGACCACTTGGACCTTCGTGCCGTCCAGAGCAACATCCACGGGTTTGGCCGGTAGAGACTTGACGATCTCGGCGAGCAATCGACCCGACACCAGCACGCGACCCTCGGCGGAGACCTCGGCGGGAAGCGTGGCACGCGTGGATGTCTCGTAGTCAAAGCCCGAGAGGGTGAGTCCGTCGGCGGACGACTCGATCAGCAGGCCGGCCAGGACAGGAACGCTGGGACGGTTCGGCAGGCTGCGTGCGGTCCACGCGACAGCGTCGGCGAAGGTGTCGCGATCAATGCGGAACTTCACGTGGTGCGGCCTTTCCAGACGTGGGGTGGATCCACGGGGGTGACGGTCTGCATCCTGCCACGACGCGGCGCGGCTGCGATAGGCAGGTGAACGTGGTGCTGGGCTGTCCCCAGGTGTTCGTTCTGGTGATTTCTACTGGTCTTGGAGTGATGAAGAGGAACAGTAGTAGTCATAGCCTCTGTGGAAACGGTGGACAACTTGGTTATCTGCTCTGCTTGCAGTGAATGAACCCGTGGACAACGTGTGCGGGCCGGGTCGGAGAAACTACCGTGACCTGTGGATCGTGTGACCGCGTTCACACGTCGTTCACATCTTGGTGGCTCTTGTCCACCTGTTGTCGAGGGTTGCCCACAGGATCGTCCCCAGTTGTGCATCACGTCTGGCGAGCCTGCTGCTTGATGCGTGCCGTGAGCTCGGTGACCTGGTTGTACACGGCGTGCTTCTCAGCCATGAGCTTGCGGATCTTGCGATCAGCGTGCATCACGGTCGTGTGGTCGCGACCGCCGAACTCCTGACCGATCTTGGGCAAGGACATGTCGGTGAGTTCTCGGCACAGGTACATCGCGATCTGACGGGCCAGCACCAGATTGCGACTGCGGTTGGCACTGCAGAGGTCATCGATCGTGAATTCAGAGTAGGTCGCGGTCTGGGCCATGATCATCGAGACGGTGATGTCAGGCTCCACCCCTTCGGCGACCAGATCCTTGAGCACGATCTGGGCCAGGGGAAGATCGACAGTGGTCCCTTGCAGATTGGCGAATGCCGTGGCGCGGATGAGGGCGCCTTCGAGCTCGCGAATGTTGGTCTGGACCTTGCTGGCGATGAACTCCAAGACATCTGCCGGAGCCGTGAGCTTCTCGTTGGCAGCCTTCTTGCGCAAGATGGCGATGCGGGTCTCGAGATCGGGCGGTTGGACGTCGGTGGTGAGTCCCCACTCAAAGCGATTGCGAAGTCGATCCTCCAGCGTGGTCAGGTTCTTCGGAGGCCGGTCCGACGTCATCACGATCTGCTTGTTCTCGTTGTGCAGCGCGTTGAAGGTGTGGAAGAACTCCGTCTGCGTCGATTCCTTGCCCTCCAAGAACTGGATGTCGTCAACCAGCAGGACGTCGACCTCGCGGTACTTGCGCTTCAACGCAGCCGTCTGATTGTTGCGGATGGCGTTGATGACGTCGTTGGTGAACTCCTCGCTGCTGACGTAGCGCACGCGGGAGGAGGGGTAGAAGTTCAAGACGTAGTGCCCGATGGCGTGCAGCAGGTGGGTCTTGCCCAGGCCGGATTCACCATGGATGACCAGCGGGTTGTAGGCCTTGCCCGGCGCTTCAGCGACGGCTACGGCGGCCGCGTGGGCGAACCGGTTCGATGCGCCGATGACGAAGTTCTCAAACAGATAGCGGGGGTTGAGCCGCGCCTCAGACGCTCCTCCCACCCGCGCCGGTCCCAGGGGTACGCCGCCTGCGTCCCAGCTGGCCACGAATTCGTCCGGATCGTCCTCATCGAGTTCGTCGTCGATGTCGTCGACGGTCTCCGCACTCTGATTCCGCTCGGCGAAGTCGGGCTCGATCGTGACGACGAGCCGAGTCTCATGGTCCAGGCGCTGGCTCAGGGCGTGTTCGAGTGCAGGTTTGACGCGCGTCTCCAGCTGGGTGCGGGTGAGGTCGTCTGGCACGGCGACCAGCAAGATGTTGTTGTGCAGCGACATCGGATGTGCCGTGTAGACCCAGACTTTCGCGCCGGGCGACAGAGAGCTGACCGCTTCTTGCCAGACCCGACGCAACAAATCGTCCGCGGTGGTGTCGGCAAGATCGGTCATCGGGCGCCTCCGGCGGCTCATGGTCCACATGGTTTTCCACACAGTGTGCACTCGGCAATGTCAGATGGCCGTCGGCTGTGGAAAAGGTTCGGTACCGCCGTGACGCTAGCAGCGTCCGGCGAGGCTCACAACCGACTTGGGAGAACTTGTCGCACCCGTTCGGCGTGTCGCCTGGATCGACGAGGACGCCCGGCGTATGAGGTCAGTTTGACCGTCCAGACAGCCGCCCCGTACCGTGGTGGGATCGTCTGTGGACGACAACTGTCGCGTGCCCGCGAGCGGTGGCCGTCAGCCGGGTGGGTCACACCACTGTTCAACACCTTTCTTGTCAACACTGTCAAGCAGTCCCGTGAGGAAACATCGTGAGCAAGCGCACCTTCCAGCCGAACACTCGTCGTCGCTCCAAGAAGCATGGCTTCCGCCTGCGCATGCGTACGCGCGCCGGCCGCACGATCTTGGGCAACCGCCGGCGCAAGGGCCGCGCGAAGCTGTCAGCCTGAGTCACTGTGCTCGCCTCTGGGCAACGCATGCGTGACAGCACTGACTTCCGCACCACGGTCCGCCGTGGGACTCGCGGGGTTCAACCCTGCCTGATCGCCCACGTGGCGTCAGGATCGGACGAGCGCACCACGGTGGGCTTCGTGGTGAGCAAGGCCGTCGGATCGGCAGTTGATCGAAACCGCGTGAAGCGCCGCCTCCGCCATCTGATGCGCGACCGGGTTGATCAGCTGCCCGTCGGCTCGCGAATCGTCGTCCGCGCTCTGCCCTCGTCGGCATCGGCGAGCTGGCACACTCTCGGCGCTCAGCTCGACGCCGCGCTGCAACGCTCGTCCGTACTGCGATGAGATACATCCTCGTGGCACTGTTGAGGGCCTACCGGTTTGCGATCAGTCCGCTGTACGGCGATGTGTGTCGGTACTACCCCAGCTGCTCGGCGTACGCCTTGGAGTCCGTCCAGGTCCATGGGTCCATCCGCGGCCTGTGGTTGGCCAGCCGCCGGTTGGCGCGGTGCCACCCGTGGGCACGTGGCGGGCTCGATCCAGTTCCACCCCATCGACATGCTGCACACCAGCATGATCGCACCCCCAGAGGAGAACAGTCGTGGGTTTCCTAGGCGACATCGGATCAGCGATCATGACGCCGCTGTACTACGCGGTGTCTGGCATTCTGCTGGTCTGGCATCAGGTCTTCTCCTCCTTCCTCTCCCCTGAGTCGGGGTGGACATGGGTCTTGTCGATCGTCGGCCTGACCGTCACCATTCGTACGCTGCTGATCCCGCTGTTCGTCAAGCAGATCAAGTCGAGCCGCAACATGCAGCTGTTGCAGCCGCAGATCAAGGCCTTGCAGCAGAAGTACAAGCACGATCGCCAGAAGCTGCAGCAGGAGCAGATGAAGCTGTTCCAGGAGACCGGCACCAACCCGTTGGCTTCCTGTCTCCCCTTGATCTTGCAGATGCCGATCTTCTTCGCGCTGTTCCGCGTGCTCGATCAGGCCGCCCGCAACGGCGGAGATGGCGCGCGCGGCTTCATGTCGCCGGAGAACGCCGAGCAGCTGCAGGGTGCCCAGTTGCTGGGTGCGCGCATCGCCGACACCTTCATGAACACTGACCTGACCGGCACGCGAGTGCTGACCATGTCGCTGGTCGTGGTGATGGTGGCCACCCAGTTCGTGACTCAGCGCCAGCTGATGGCCAAGAACATGCCGGCTGATGCACTCAGTGGCCCGTATGCGCAGCAGCAGAAGATGTTGCTGTACATCTTGCCGTTCGTGTTTGCGATCAGTGGCGTGATCTTCCCGCTGGGCGTGCTGTTCTACTGGGTCACCTCGAACATCTGGACCATGGGTCAGCAGTTCTACGTGATTCGCAACAACCCAGGCCCCGGCACGCCGGCCTTCAAGGCCAAGCAGGAGCGCGATGCCAAGAAGGGCAAGAACGTCATCGAGGATCCTCTCGATGCGGCGAAGAATGCCGCGATCGAGGCCGAGCCGCCCAAACCGGCTCGCCAACAACCAAAGAAGCAAGCGCGCAGCAAGCGCAAGAAGGGCGGCAAGTGATGACTGCAGAGGCATCGAAGCTGGAGACTGAGGGCGACATCGCAGCGGACTTCCTCGAGGGACTGCTCGACATCGCCGATCTGGATGGCGACATCGACATGGACGTGGACGGTGATCGTGCCGCCGTCGAGATCGTCGGCGGAGAGCTCGGCCACCTGATCGGCGACGGTGGCGAGGTGCTGGATGCGCTGCAGGAGCTGACTCGCCTGGCGGTCTACCGTGAGACGGGCGAACGCAGCCGGTTGATGCTTGACATCGGCGGATTCCGCGCCGCGCGCCGCGCCGAGCTGGTGGTGCTCGCTCAGGTCGCGATCGACCAGGTCACGGGCGGCCAGACGTCGGTCGCCATGGATGCGATGACTCCGTTCGAACGCAAGGTCGTGCATGATGCTGTCGCCGAGGCTGGTCTGTCCAGCGAGTCGGCCGGCGTTGAGCCGCACCGTTACGTGGTGGTGCTCCCGGCAAGTACCGAAGAGTAACGTCAGCCCCATGCCTGAAGATGTTTCACGTGAAACACCCCCGTCGGAAGCGGCGGGGGTGTTCGCGTCCCGGCTTTCGTTGGCGGAGGCGTACGTCGACCTACTCGCCACCGATGGTGTCACGCGCGGCTTGATCGGCCCACGTGAGATTCCCCGTCTGTGGAGCCGGCACGTCATGAATTCAGCGGTCGTGGTCCCCCGGGTACCGCACGGCGCCTCGGTGGCGGACGTCGGTTCGGGTGCCGGACTACCAGGACTGGTGTGGGCCATCGCGCGGCCCGACCTCACGGTGGCCCTGATCGAACCTCTGTTGCGTCGCACCACCTTCCTGGAGGAGTCGATCGACTCGCTTGGTCTAGACAACTGCACCGTGGTGCGCGCCCGTGCTGAGGACGTGCATGAGTCCTATGACGTGGTGACGGCTCGCGCGGTCGCGAATCTCGATCGGCTGGGCCGGTGGTGCATGCCGTTGGTGAGCAAGCCCGGCGGTGTGTTGCTGGCCCTCAAGGGACGAGCGGCAGCCGATGAGGTTCAGTCAGCGACCGCGACGCTCCACCGTCTCGGAGCCACGTCTATCGTGGTGGCGACATACCCCAATGGCCCAGACGTCCCGACCACTGTCGTCGAAGTCTCCGCGTGAGCGTCTTGTTTCACGTGAAACCACGGAAAGGGGAGCGGTGACCACCCCTCTGCCACCCGAGCACCACACCCCACTGGCCCATGAGGCCCAGGTACACGTCGATCTTGCTCAGCGGGTGGCCGACTCCCCCTCGTTCGCCAAGCCGGACCACACCCGCATCTTCGTCGTGGCGAACCAGAAGGGCGGGGTCGGCAAGACCACCACGACCGTCAACATCGCTGCCGCGATGGGTCTGCGCGGCTTGCGCGTGCTGGTCATCGACCTCGACCCACAAGGCAATGCCTCGACGGCCTTGAACGTCCCGCACCACGAGGGTTCGGCCGGTGTGTACGAGGCGATCGTCGAGGGTACCGACATCGACGAGCTGGTCAGCCCGTGCCCGGACATCCCCGGACTCACCGTGCTGCCTGCCTCCATCGATCTGGCAGGTGCCGAGGTCGAGCTGGTCTCGTTGGTGGCGCGGGAGTCTCGCCTTGATCGAGCGCTTCAGGCGTATTTGCGCGACTGCGAAGAGGCTGGCGATGTGATCGACTACGTCTTCATCGATTGCCCGCCCTCTCTGGGCCTCCTCACCGTCAATGCGATGGTGGCCGGACGTGAAGTCCTCATCCCGATCCAGTGCGAGTACTACGCCTTGGAGGGTCTGGGGCAACTGGTGCGCAACATCGACCTGGTGAAGGCACATCTGAATCCGGCACTCGAGATCTCCACCATCGTGCTCACGATGTACGACGGTCGCACCCGACTGGCCGCGGGTGTGGTGGAGGAGGTCCGGTCCCACTTCGGTGACACCGTGCTGCGGACCACCATTCCCCGAGCCGTCCGCATCTCGGAGGCTCCGAGTTATCAGCAGACTGTGCTGACCTACGACCCGGTATCCAGCGGCGCACTGTCCTATCTCGAAGCGGCTCGCGAGATCACCCTGTCCGGAGGAGAAAGCCCATCATGAGCACCCCCAAGACTGCGTCACCCAAGGCGGGCAGGGCCCGTGGCCTCGGCCGTGGCCTCGAGGCGTTGATCCCGGCGACCGCCGCCGCTGCGCGCGAGTCAGGGCTCGAGGAGGTGGAGGGGGCGCGGTACGCGGAGATTCCACTGGAGCAGATCGTGCCCAACCCGCGACAGCCACGCTCGGTGTTCGACGCCGACGACATGGCCGAGTTGGTGCACTCGATCACCGAGATCGGACTTCTGCAGCCGATCGTGGTCCGATCGGTGGCCCCGAATCGCTTCGAGCTGATCATGGGCGAACGGCGGTGGCGGGCACACCAGGAAGCTGGCCTGGCCACGATCGGCGCGATCGTCCGCGAGACCGATGACGGCGATCTGCTGCGCGACGCGCTGCTGGAAAACCTGCACCGGTCCCAGCTCAACCCGTTGGAGGAGGCGTCGGCCTATCAACAGCTGCTCGATGACTTTGGCTGCACGCACGACGAATTGGCCGAGCGGATTGGTCGCTCGCGTCCGCAGATCAGCAACACCCTGCGTCTGCTGAAGCTCACCCCCACGGTGCAGCGCCGCGTTGCCGCGGGCGTGCTCTCGGCAGGTCACGCCCGGGCCTTGGTCAGCGTCGCCAATTCGGAGATCCAGGACCGGCTCGCCAGCCGGGTCGTGGCCGAGGGCCTCTCGGTGCGAGCACTCGAGGAGATCGTTGCGGTGGGTCCTGAGGGCGGAGCGCCCAGCAAGGCCGCCACCCGTCGGGGGCAGACCATGTCGGCGCCCCGGTTGGCCGAGATCGCTGAGCGCCTGTCGGACCGGTACGACACCCGGGTCACGGTCGACTTGGGCCGCAGCAAGGGCAAGGTCGTCATCGAGTTCGCCACGGTCGATGATCTGGAGCGCATCGTCCGGCTGATGGGTCAGGACTCACCCGCACCGACGGAGACTTAGAAACAAGTCAATTTGTCGACAAAGATATACTTATGAGCAAGGGGTGGCCCGGAGGGGCCACCCCTTCCTCCCTGCTGGCAGGTCAGACGAATTCTGACAACTCCTTCAGGATCGCCGACTTGGGGCGAACACCGGTCAGGGACCGGACCACTTCGCCCTTGTAGTACAGATTCATGGTCGGCAGACCGATGACCTTGTACTGGGCTGGAGTGACGGGGTTGGCATCAGCGTCCATCTTGACGATGGTCAGGGAACCATCCTTCTCCGAGGCGATCTCCTCCAGGATGGGGGCGAGCTGGCGGCACGGGCCGCACCAGCTGGCCCAGAAGTCGACGAGCACGGGGCCCTCGGCGTCGAGGACCTTCTCCTTGAAGTCGCTGTCGGTGACGGCGGCGATGTCAGCCATGGGGTTCTCCTTGTTCGTGGGGTGAGTGAGGTGGGTGGTGCTCGGTGCGGATGGAGGAGGCGTCAGTCGACGAGTGCCGCACTGGGCGTGGGGGCGCCTGCGTGTTCGAGGTCGGCCAGGTATCGCTCGGCGTCCAGCGAGGCGGCACACCCGGTGCCAGCGGCCGTCACGGCTTGGCGGTAGGTGTGGTCGACCAAGTCGCCGGCCGCGAACACGCCAGGCAGGTTGGTGGCCGTCGAGCCCTGCTCGACCAGCACGTAACCCTCGTCGTCGAGGTCGACCTGACCGGTCAACAGCTCTGAGCGTGGATCGTGACCGACGGCGATGAACAGCCCGGTGGCGTCGATGCGGCGCGTCTCACCGGTGACGGTGTCGCGCAACGTGAGTCCCTCGAGCGTCTCGGCGCCGTGGATCTCGGCGACTTCAGAGTTCCACGCGAACTCGATCTTGGGGTTGGCCATCGCCCGGTCCTGCATGATCTTGGAGGCACGCAGTTCGTCGCGGCGGTGCACCAACGTGACCTTGCTGGCGAAGCGGGTAAGGAACGTGGCCTCCTCGACCGCACTGTCGCCGCCGCCCACGACGACGATCTCCTGCTCGCGGAAGAAGAATCCGTCGCACGTGGCGCACCAGCTGACGCCGCGGCCCGACAGGCGGTCCTCGCCGTCGATGCCGAGCTTGCGGTAGCCCGAGCCAGTGGCGAGCACCACGGCGAGGGCCTGGTGCGTGCTGCCGTCGGCCAGCTTCACGATCTTGATGTCGCCCGTCAGATCGACCTCGGTGACGTCATCGGCCACCAGCTCGGCGCCGAAGCGCTCAGCCTGGGCGCGGAAGTGGTCCATGAGCTCAGGGCCCATGATGCCTTCGGGGAAACCGGGGTAGTTCTCGACGTCAGTGGTGTTCATCAGCGCGCCGCCGGCCGTCACCGAGCCCTCGAACACCAGAGGCGTGAGATTGGCACGGGCGGCGTAGACCGCGGCAGTGTAGCCGGACGGCCCGGAGCCGATGATGATCAGATTGCGGACGTCACCCATGGGGCGAGCTCCTGTCGTTGACGAACGCGCCCTCGGGCGCGACTACTACCTAGGTAACGCAGTCTAGGACGCGGACATTCCCCTCACGTGCGGCCGCGGAACCGGATCTCGCGGATCTCGCCCATGAAGACCCCTGCACTGGTTTCGGGGAGCTCGGTCAACCACACCAGGACGTAGCGGGACACGACCGAGGAAGGCATGGAGACCGTGGCGTCGTCGCCAGCCTTCTCCACCACCGCGGTGCGCACGAAGTCGCGCAGACGGGTGGGCACCGCGGTGGCCTCAGTGGGCGCCACGTACACGGCCATATTGGTCGGACCCTGACCGAGCAGGATGCGCATCGTGGTGATCTGACGCGGCCCGCCGAGGTCGACCAGCAGGCCCACGCCATCCTTGAGGCCACCCAGCTCGGCGCTGCCGAAGTAGCGCGAGGTGAGCCACGCGGTGGACGGATCACCATCGATCGCCAATCGGGCTTTCTTCGGATTCTCCTCGCCATCCGAACCCTGTGGATCGAAGTCGGTGGCCGCGCGAATCGGAAGAGCGCGCACGGGTGAGGAGTCGTCGATCGCATCGGAGGGGGACTGCGCTGACCGTCCGACGAGAAAGGCGAGGGTCGACGCAAGAGCCAGAGCACCGATCACCCCGAGCAGCACCAGCGCGCGGTCGCCCCGAGTTGCCCGCCGTGCTCGTGCGGCGACGCGTTCAGAGCGGGTGGGTGGGGCGGGTTCGTGCGCCTTGGGGCGACGTCGAGGCGGCTCGAGGCCAGGCGGCGGCCCCTGAGGGACGATGACCGGATCCAGACGCAACAGATCCGGTGATGACACTCCCGTGAGGCTGGGCTGGTCATCGTGCAGGTCCTCATCCTCACCGGACAACCGGAGGACGCGAGCGATGCCGGCCGCGGTCGTGAGGCGCGGCACGTGATCTCGCGGCGGGTGACCGAGAATCCGGTCACATACGCTGTCGACATCGCGAGACACCCCGGCGCGCACTTGGCGGGGCCGAAGCAGACGGCCGTGCTCGGTGGGGGCGGGCCGCAAACCATCGACCATCTCGCCTGGCCACCGGCTGGTCAAGGTGGCATACAGCAACCGACCGAGAGCCTCGACGTCTTCGTGCTCGTACGCCGCCAGGTCGGCAGCGGAGTCGAGGTGGCCGGCTGGAGCCAGGGCTGTGGCGACACCGAGCCCGACGACGCGCACGGCCCCGGACTGCTTCAACATCACCTGGTGGGGCGTGAGGCGACGGTGGTAGACGCCGTTCTCGTGCGCGTGCGCGAGTGCCTCAGCGACCTCCGCGACGACCGTGGCAGCGCGTCGATTGGGCAGGGGAGATTGCATCAGCACCTGGTCAAGCGGGAAGGCCCGAGCCCACTCCCGGACCACCAGATGATGACCCTGCTCGTGCGGAATCAGATCGAGAACCCGAAGGAATCGCGGGTCGGAGACAGCAGTGGACTGGCGAGCGGCCTCGAGAAACTGATCAGCGCGCGGATCGGTGCTGGGGAGGATCTCGAGACCGACGTTGCGATTCAGGATCTGGTCGTGCGCGCGCCACGTGGCCGAACCGAGCTTCTCCGACACCAGGTCCTGGAGCACGTAGCGGAGCGCCAAGACGTCGCCGGAGGCCATCGACCGCCGCTCGCTCATCGACACTCCTTCACGCGTCCCTTGTCATGGTAGACAGCCGAGAGCTACCTGCGTCGCAGGTGGGTGACCAGATAGCCCAGCTGTTCCATGCCGAGGGTCTTGGCCGCCACGATGTACCCGACTGCGCCGGTCGCACCAGCCATGCCGGTGACCGCAGCAGCGGACGCGGGGCGATCCGCCTCAAGTCCGCCCTGCCCGAGCAGAAACACCATGGCGAGCATCACCGCGGCAGCCACTGCACAAGCCAGCACCAGCCGACCGGCGAAGACAACCATGTCGTGGTCGACGATCGATCCGATGCGACGTGACAGCACCGTGACGGACACGATGGCGCCGACGACGTACGCCAGACCGTACGACAAGGCGAGGAGGGCGGCGACCTGCGCGGGCTCAGCGGACCGGGTGAGCAGCAGCGCGAAGGCCACGTTGCTGGCAGCCACGACGACCTGAATCAGAAACGGGGTGCGCGTGTCTTCGTCGGCGTAGAAGCCGCGCAGCATCAGGTAGTGCACCGTGAAGGCGATCATCGCGACCGAGAAGGCGGCCACGGTGCGGCCGACGACCTCGTGGTTGTCGCTCAAGGCACCGATCGAGATGGCCGCAGCGGCCGGAGTGCCCAGACACAGCACGGCGACGGCCAGCGGGGCGACGATCGCGAGCGCGAGACGCAAGGTCCGAGCGAGTTCCAGGCGCATGCGCCCGTACTGGCCAGCAGCCGCGTGCGCCGAGAGCATCGGGATGATGGCGGTGGCGAGCGACACCGTGATGACTCCGTGCGGTACCTGACTGACCAGGAAGCCGATCTCGTAGACAGCCGCGCCGCCTGCGGACTCCCCTTCCGCCGCACCGTCCAGCGTGCCTCGGGTGGCCAGGCGGTTGACCGTGATGAAGGCGATGTTGTTCGCCACGATGAACAGCAGAGTCCAGGCGCCCAGGCGAACGGTGTGACCCAGACCGACGCCGCGCAGGTCGAATCGTGGTCGGTACCGAAAGCCCGCCTGCCGCAGGAAGGGCACCAGCAGCAGCGCCTGCACCGCGATGCCGGCGGTCGAGCCGAGGCCCAGCAGCAGTGCCTGGGTCTGCGTGAATCCGTCGGTTCCGTTGGCGGAACCGTAGGTGCCCAGATAGATGAGGATGATGGCGCAGGCGACGAGGTTGTTGACGACGGGCGCCCACATCATCGGGCCGAACCGCTGGCGAGCGTTGAGCACCTGCCCGACCAGGACGAAGGCGCCATAGAAGAACACCTGCGGCATGCACAGGTACATCAGCAGCTCGGCCGAAGCGCGCTGATCAGCGAACTCCGGCGTGAACAACCGGCCGTCGAACACCAAGCGCAGCACGAGGGGAACCAGCAGCACCAGCACCACGGTCGCGGCTGCCAGAACCATGAGGCCCAACGTGATGATGCGCTGGGCGTACGCGTCGCCACCATCGTCGTCGTGACGCATCGCCCGCACCAGTTGAGGCACCAGGACGACGTTGAAGACGCCACCGGCCACGAGGATGTAGAGCGTGTTGGGGATCGTGTTGGCGTTGTTGAACAGATCGGCGTCCAGCGCCGTGCCGATCGTCCATGCCAGGAGGGCCAGCCGTAGGAAACCGGTCAGACGGGAGGCGATCGTGCCCAATGCCATCCACGCGCTGGCGCGGGCCAGCCGGCGACCGTTCTCGGGGGACTCAGTCATCGTCGAGCCCTGTCTCCATGGGTGGACGGTCGGTTCTCCGCTTGCGCACCCGCCGAGCCAGGGCCACCAGGACGAACAGTCCGGCGGCGGCCATCGTGACCCAGAGAACGGCCCCGACCCTGCTGGATCGCACGTTGAACTCGCTGGTCTCACCGAAGGGACGCCCGCCCGGGGTGATGAGCTGAGCCGAGACAGTGGTCGCGTTCTGTCGGCGGAGATCGACCTCGACGGTCAGGGTCAGGCGTTCGCCTGCCCCGATCGTGACCGGATCCTGATCGGGCAACGTCAGCGCCGGATTGCTGGAGGACAGGCGTACTCCGACCAACACCGTCTCGGTGCTGCCGTTGGTGATGGTGAGCGGGAAGGCCCCCTGGGACCCGGACAGCGTCACGGACGGCGGGCCCATGACACTGATGGCGTCCAGGTCGCGGCTCACGTCCCGGGACAGCCGACGAGCGATGGCCGCGCCGTCCTCGCGCTGGTTGCGCCAGCGCACACCGAGCACACCGGCTACGGCCCGTGCCCGGGCGTCGTCGACGGCCCGAACCTCGTCTGAGGCCGAGCTCAGCACAGCACTGTCCTGGTATGCCTGATCGGCTGCCTCGAGGAGGGCCGCGGGCAGCGTGCGAGCCTTCGATGTGCGAGGAACGGTCCCGCCGAACGAGTCGTCGCGCGTGATCGCGTCCAGATCGACGGGCGTGCTGAACGGTGCGGACCAGGAGGCGGTGACTCCTCCAGCGGGGTCATCGGATCCTGGATTCCATGTGGGGTTGACCACCACGACGGAGGCGGCCTGCGACTGGGAGTTCGCATCCCGATCCAATGACGCGAAGGCGGCAGATGACAGCACCTGCTGACGCAACGTCGCGCCCGACACGGGGCCGGGCAGATCCTTGCTGACGTCGCTGCTGACCAGCAGCGGCAGATCGCCGCCTAGCGTGGAAACGGCAACAAGGGATCCTGAGGACTTCTCCCACCGAGACAGGTTCGACGAGTCAACGACCACGGGGTCGTCGCCGCGCGCCCGCAGGCTGCTGAGCAGGCTGCGGGTGACACCGCCGCGCACCGGCCACGAGACTCGATGTGGCGAGAGGCCGAACTCCTTGATGACCGACTCCGTGGCGCGCTCGACAGCCCCGAAGAGGCGCCGCCGCCGATCAGCGTCGTCGATGAGGCTGAGAACGTCGGTGCGGTCGAAGTCCAGCACCCAGGCTGAGCGGGTCGAGCCAATCGACACGAGGTCGTCACGGAACCGGGCGGCAGCCTGCTGGTCCGATGCAGAGACGTCGTCCGCGCTCCGACCGGCTGCGAGGTCGTCGGCGCCCAGCACCAAGGCGGGATCGACGATGACTCCGCTTCCGTCCTGCTCCCTGGCCTTCGCCAGATCGAGCAGGTTGCGCAGTCGGCCGCCGGGCCGGATGGCCGCGAGCAGGGCGCTGGGCTCGACGAACTCCCCGGTTGCCGTGCGTCCTGTCGGCATCAGGAACGGCCACACCATCGTGGTCGGCGCCGAGACGTGCTTCCCGGTCAGGTGCGGCAGGAGCGTGACGGCCCGCGACACCGATTCGTTGCTGCGGATGCCGCTCGCATCGGTGGCGAGGATCTGCACGCCGACGGGATAGACCCCGTCCCGGTTGGAGATGGGTAGCCGTTCAATGGGCACGCTGACTTCGAAAGCGCGGCTCGAGCCCGGCGGAAGGTCGCCGATCTCGTCGAACAGACCGGCGTCGACGATGCGAGGCCCGGCGAATCCTGGGTCCTCCCGCACGGCCGTGGCCAACGCGGTGCGTGACGTCAGGGGCTTGGGCCGGATGATCAGGTAGGCCTGGACGTCAGTCCACTTCTGCTCGCCCAGGTTGGTGACGCGACCAGCCAGCGTGACCGAGGACGAGGCATCGGTGAGATGGGTGGGTGAAACCGAGGCGATCGTGGTGCGCAACGTGTCGTCGTCGGCGGCCACAGCAGGCGATGCTGGCGCAATGACGGCAGCTGCCACGGTGGACAGGAGCACAGCGACAGCCGCCACGACCGTGATGCCCGTTGCCGCCGGGGTCGTGCGTCGTCGGCTGATCACCAACTCATGCTAGTCGGCGATGGAGCCGCGACGGTCCGCCCATCGCGCCGATAGAGTGTGTCCTCGTGCCGACGAACACCCTCACCCCCCAGCAGCAGCAGCGGATCGACGCGCGCCTCGATGCGCTGGGCTTCCTCACCGAGCTGGGCCAGGCGTTCACCGACGCAGGCCACGAGCTGTCGGTGGTCGGTGGTCCGGTCCGCGATGCCGTGCTGGATCGCCCCGTCAACGACTGGGACTTCGCCACCACGGCTACGCCCGAACAGATCGAGCGGATCGCCGGTCCATGGACCGACGCCAGCTGGGACATGGGGCGCGAGTTCGGCACCATCGGCATCCGGCACGGACGGCACGAGCTCGAGATCACCACCTACCGCAGCGACGACTACGATGCGGGGTCGCGCAAGCCAACCGTCCGATTCGGTGACACGCTCGACACGGATTTGTCCCGGCGCGATTTCGCGGTCAACGCCATGGCAATCCGGTTGCCGTCACGTGAGTTCGTCGACCTGTTCGGTGGGCTGGACGACCTTGCCGCACGCCGACTCCGCACGCCCGTGGCACCCGAGGTGTCGTTCAGCGACGACCCGCTACGCATGATGCGGGCGGCCCGGTTCGCGGCGCAGCTGAACTTCACGGTCGCCCCCGAGGTGCGACACGCCATGACGTCGATGGCCAGTCGTCTCGACATCGTCTCGGCCGAACGGATGCGGATCGAGCTGGACAAGACTCTGCTGGCCGCCCACCCTGTCGTGGGTCTGCGATTGCTGGTCGACACCGGACTGGCTGGGCAGATGTTGCCTGAGCTGCCCGCGTTGATCCTCGAACGCGACGAGCATCATCGGCACAAGGACGTCTATGAGCACTCGCTGATCGTCCTGGAGCAGGCGATCGCGCTGGAGGAGCGGCTCGACCCGCGCCCCGATCTCGTGGTGCGGTTGGCAGCCCTGCTGCACGACATCGGCAAGCCGAAGACGCGACGGTTCCAAGACGGTGGCACGGTGACGTTCCACCATCACGACGTCGTGGGCGCCAAGCTGGCTCGCAAGCGACTGCGCGCCTTGCGTTACAGCAATGAGGTCGTCGATCAGGTCTGCACGCTGGTCGAGCTGCACCTGCGGTTCCACGGGTACGGCTCAGGCGAGTGGACCGACTCGGCCGTGCGACGGTATGTCCGCGATGCTGGCGACCAGCTCGAGCGCCTGCACATCCTGACCCGGGCCGACTGCACGACCCGCAATCAACGCAAGGCTGCGCGACTGCAACGAACGTACGACGAGCTCGAGGCACGTATCGCCGTGCTCGCCGAGGCTGAAGAGCTCAGTGCCATCCGGCCGGACCTCGACGGCATGCAGATCATGGAGATTCTGCAGATCGAACCGGGGCGCGAAGTCGGTGAGGCGTATCGATTCTTGCTTGACCTGCGCATGGATCGCGGGCCGCTGGGTGAGGCTCAGGCCACCGAAGCACTCAAGGCCTGGTTCGCGGCCCGCTAGGACACAGTTGAGGACGTGGATGACGCCGCTCTGCAATCTATGCATGCACACGCAGTGCAGGTAGTCTTCGAGGACGTTCAGTGGAATGGATCACCAGATGGCTGCCGAGCAGCACGCGTCGCGTCTTCAGCGAGAGAATCGCGATGGTCGGATTGCGCGCGGCGAGCGCACGCGGTGGGCCGTTGTCGATGCGCACGCCACATTGCTGCGTGAGGGCGTCCTGCGCCCCACAGCCAAGCTGATCGCTGAGCGCGCCGGCATCTCGTTACGCACGCTGTGGCTGAATTTCGGCGACATGGAAGCGCTGATGGCCTCCACCGGCCAGTACTGGCTCGCCCGGGACGCCGAGAACTGGGATCCGGTGCCGGCCGACCTGCCCTTGGCTGAGCGAATAGATCGGTGGTGCGCCCAGCGAGCCCACCGGATGGAGGATCTGTCGTCGGCGGCCGCATCGGCACTGCTGGTTGAGCCCTTCTCCCCGTCACTCACCGCGGCCCGACGCGAGCATCGGGCCCGCCTGCACCAGGACTTGGTGGCGACGTTCGG
>NZ_JBAVCB010000067.1:0-9846 GCF_049586495.1 Aeromicrobium sp.
CGTGGAGGCCGCGTACTGTCAGGAAATCGGTCATGACTGGGCCTCGGGCACTGATGGGCTCGGATCGTCGGGAAACAACTCGCTCGTGTTCTCGGCTCCCAGGTAGGCGCTCTGAACCTCGGGCGACGCCCGTACTTCTGCGGGGGAGCCGCTCACCAGATGTTGGCCAAGATGCAGCACCGTCATGGTGTCTGCCACGCCGAACACGAGATCCAGATCGTGTTCGACGATCATCACCGTGACCTCGGACGGAAGGTCCTTGATCAGACTCATCAGCCGGGCGGTCTCTGAGGCGGACATCCCAGCGGCTGGCTCGTCAAGCAGGAGCAGCTGGGGTCGGCAGGCAAGGGCCACGGCCACCTCGAGCTGGCGACGCTCGCCGTGCGACAGTGCACCGGCCCGATCCGAGGACCGATCGGCAAGTCCGACCCGGTCGAGAAGCTGACGTCCATCCTCAAGGAGATTGGTTCGCTTGGCGGCAGGACGGCACATCGACCATGACGTGCGGCCAGCCCGACGCTGCGCGGCGAGCATGATGTTCTCGGCCACGGTCGCGGTCAGGAACAACGAGGAATGCTGGAAGGTGCGGGCGAGTCCCCGACCCACCCGTTGATGCTCGGCGACTCCGGTCACGTCGTTGCCGTTCAGGAGGACCGATCCAGCGGTCGCGGCGTGGGTTCCGGCAATCAGCGCGAACAGCGTGGACTTGCCTGCCCCGTTGGGTCCGATCACCGCATGGCGACTCCCCGGCGCGACGGAGAACGAGACGTCCTCGACCGCCTTGAGGGATCCGAAGTGTCGGGAGACCCCGCGCAGCTCAAGCATGGGTGTCGTCATGACCGGACCTCGGCTTTCGGTCGTCGCAGCCCCGCGAGTCCCCGCGGCAAGGTGTAGACCGCCACCACGAACACGATGCCGAGCAACAAGGTGCCATGTCCGGGGAAGTAGCCGCCGATGTAGTCACGAGTCAGGATGACGATGGCCGCGCCGACGACGCTGCACCACATCGAACCGAGGCCGCCGATCACCACCGCCAGCAGCGCCAAGGCAGCCACCTGGAAGCCCATGTCGCCGGGGGCGACGAAGTTCTGGGTCGATGTCCACAGCGACCCAGCCGCGCCAGCCAGGGCGCCAGCAATGCAATAGGCGGCCAGGGCGTACGCGGTCGTGTTGTATCCGACTGCTCGGAGCCGGTCCTCGTTGTCGCGAATGCCGCGCAGCGTCAACCCGAATGGCGAACGCACCAGCAGTGCCACCAGGCCGTACAGCAGCAGGAACATGACCAACACGTAGTAGTAGACGAGGCCGTCCTGGACGAAGGGGGCCATGCCCGGCGCCGCAACGACAGGCGGAATCCCGGAGAATCCGTCGGTGCCGCGCGTGATCCCGTCCAGACGGCCGGCCGCGCTGTACCCGATCTCGCCGATGGCCAGCGTGATCATCAAGAAGGACACGCCACGTGCTCTGACCGCCACAGGGCCGGTGATCGCTGCAGCCACGGCCCCAGCGACGGCCGACAGAACCAGCTGGAGCGGCCCGAGGTCCGACATCGTGGTCGCCACGATGGCGCCGGTGTATGCGCCAACGCCGAAGTAGGCCGATTGGCCGAGCGTCGGCAGACCGGTCACGCCGGTCAGCAGGTTGACGCTGATGGCCAACAGCCCGAAGGTCAGGATGCGCGAGAGGGTGGAGATGGAGTAGGCGTCGACGATCCACGGCATGGCGCAGAGCGCGACGACCACACCGACGCCGACCAGGCGCCGCATCATGCGCGGCTCGTCAACGAGGCCAGCCCCTGGGGGCGCCACGCGAGCACCACGACCATGGCGCCGAAGAGCAGGAAGGGTGCGTAGTCGGGCAGGAGCGCGACGCCCAGGGTCTGCACCTGGCCGATGAGGAGTGCGCCGATCATCGCCCCCCGGACCGAACCCAGCCCGCCGATCACGACCACGACGAGGGAGAGCACCAGAACGTTCTCGGCGACTCCGGGGCCGGGCGCGATGATCGGGGCTCCGAGCACGCCGCCCACCGTCGCCAGCGCCGCGCCGACGGCGAAGACTCCGAAGAGCACCTTGCGGGTGTCGACTCCCATCGCCTGCACCATCGTCCGGTCAGCAACCGTGGCGCGCACGAGGGCACCGAGCGAGGAGCGCTCGAACACGTAGTACACGCCAGCCGCCAGGAGGCCAGCGATGGCGATGAAGGCCAGCCGGTAGATCGGATAGCTGTGGCCGAAGAGCAACGCGGTGCCGGCCAGTCCGCGCGGTGGCTGAGTGCGCAGCACCTCGCTGCCGAAGACAGCGAACAGCAGGTCAGCGGCGATGAACGCGATGCCCAGGGTCAGGACAGCCTGATCGAGGTGACCACGTGATGCCAGCGGCAGGGTGACCGCCGACAGCACGAACCCCCCGACCACGCCGACCAGCACGCCGACGACGATGGCCAGTCCGAATCCCAGCCAGCTGCCGTCAGACAGTGCGTAGCCGACGTAGGCCCCCAGCAGGTACAAGGCGCCGTGGGCCAGGTTGAGGACGTCCATCATGCCGAAGACCAAGGACAATCCGACCGCCAGCGTGAAGAGCAACAGCCCGTAGGCAATCCCGTCGACCATGCTGACGAGATTGCCGTCGAGCCAGCTCAGCACCGCGTTCCGATCCGTTCCCCGCGCCGCGTCAGCCGAGCTTGCCGAGCTCGGCGATCACAGCGTTGTTGAAGGTGCCGCCATCGGCCTTGACCTCCCGCAGGTACCACATCTGCACCGGCGTGCCATTGTCGTTGAAGGACCAAGCGCCGCGCGGGCTGTCGATCTCACCGACGTTGGCAATGGCGTCGTTGATCGTCTTCGACGTGACGTCGTCGCCGGCTGCCTTGATGGCCTTGTCGAGCACCTGTGCGGCATCGAAGGACGCCATCGCGTACGTGGTCGGAGCGTTGCCGGTCTTGGCCTTGTAGGCCTCGACGAATGCGGCGTTGGTCGTGTTGTCCAGATCGGCGGAGTAGTTCATCGCCGTGAAGGTGCCTTCGGCTGCGTCAGCTTGCGCCGTGAGCACGCCGCCCTCGGTGAGGAATCCGGCCGAGTAGTGATCGACCTTGCCCTGCAGCCCGAACTGGCTGTACTGCTTGACGAAATCGACGGCAGCGCCGCCGGCGTAGAACGTGAAGACGGCCTTGGCCTTGGACTTTTGCAGGTTCGCCAGGAAGGGCTGGAAGTTCTTTGTTCCGGGGAACGGTGTGTAGACCTCGTCGGCGATCTCGCCGCCGGCCTCCACAAACGTCTCCTTGAAGCCCTCGACCTCATCCTTGCCGGCTTGGTAGTCGGCGGCCAGCAGGTAGACGGGACCGTCGACCTTGTCGGCGACGTAGGCGCCCAGCGCCTTGCCGGGCTCGTCGTTGACGTAGGAGGTGCGCCAGATGAACTTGGCGTCGGTGATGTTGGTGGGGGAGGCGTTGGAGCCCACCAACGGGATGCCCTGGGACTCGAAGAGGTCCTTGCTGCCGTTGAGGACGGCCGAGCTGACGATGCCGGTGACGGCCGCGACCTTGTCCTGCTTGACCAGCTTGTCAGCGGCGGCCTTGCCCGAGTCGGCGGTCTCGCCTTCATCGGCCACCGAGATGTCGATCTCGCGTCCACCGAGCTTGCCGTCATTCTGCTCGAGGTAGAGCTCGAAGCCGGCCTTCATGTCGTCACCGAGCGTCTTGTAGATGCCGGACTGCGGCACGAGAAGACCGATCTTGACCGGTCCGTCGGCGGCGGCGTCATCGCCACCGAGAGCGCCGTCGCCGCAACCGGCGAGCACGAGTGAGGTCGAGGCTGCAAGCGCGAGAGCCGCGCGCATCTTCCAGGGGAGCTTCATGGGACTGGTCCTCCGAGGGTAGTGAACGACACGATGTCTGCTGCGACTTTATAATGTATTTTCGACGATCGTCAAGAGATCGCACTAACCATTGTGTATCGACACGTTGACTACCGTCACAGATGGTGCATACCATCGGACCCTGATCCGGAAGAGAGGTTGCGATGACTTTGTCGTCTTCGGCACACGTTGATTCGTTCTGCCGCGACAACCTTCCACCCGTCGATGCGTGGCCAGAGCTCCTGCTCGACAGTCCGGACGTGCAGTACCCGGACCGGCTCAACTGCGCAGTGGCGCTGCTGGACGATGTCATCAACGAATTTGGCGGGCAACGCGAGTGCCTGCTCGCTCCCGGTGCCGTGAGCTGGACCTATCAAGACCTCCTCGACACGGCCAATCGGATCGCCGGCCTGCTGAGCACCGAGCTCGGCGTCGTGCCGGGCAACCGAGTCCTGCTCCGCGGGCCCAACAATCCGTGGTTGGTGGCGTGTTGGTTCGGTGTGCTCAAGGCCGGAGCGGTCGTGGTCGCTACGATGCCGATGCTGCGCGCCGAGGAGCTCCGCAGCATCCATGAGGTCGCCCAGATCGACCTCGCCCTGTGTGATCATCGATTTTTGGACGATCTGCACACAGCGGCCCTCGACGAGGTCGAGATCGTCGCCTTCGGCGGACCGGAGGACGACGACCTCTCCGTGCGGATCGGCTCGCAACCGACCACCCATGCCGACGTGGACACAGCCGCTGATGACGTCGCTCTCCTGGCCTTCACCTCCGGCACCACGGGCCGGCCCAAGGCGACCATGCACTTCCACCGTGACGTCCTGGCAATCGCGGACACCTTCTCCCGGCACGTCCTGAAGCCGAACTCTGATGACGTCTTCGCCGGCACGCCGCCGTTGGCGTTCACCTTCGGTCTCGGAGGCGCCGTCATCTTCCCGCTCCGCATCGGTGCGAGAACCTTGCTGATCGAGAAGGCGACGCCAGTCGAGCTCGCAGGTCACATCGCCGAGAACGGCGTGTCGATCTGTTTCACCGCCCCCACGGCATATCGGGCCATGATCGCCGCTGGCTGCGCCACCCGGCTCAGCTCGTTGCGACGAGCGGTGTCGGCCGGGGAACATCTGGACGAAGCGACGTGGCGGGCCTTTTTGGAGGCGACGGGCGTCAAGATCATCGACGGCATTGGCGCGACCGAGATGCTGCACGTCTTCATCTCCTCCGCTGACGACGACATCCGTCCGGGGTCGACGGGCCGGGCGGTCCCGGGCTACCGGGCACGGATCGTGGACCTTGACGGCCACCCGGTGGAGGACGGCACACCCGGCCGCCTCGCCGTGCAAGGGCCAACCGGTTGCCGCTATCTTGCCGACGAACGCCAGCAGGTCTACGTCGAGGACGGCTGGAACGTCACGGGTGACACTTTCATTCGCGACCAGGATGGCTACTTCTGGTACCAGGCGCGCAGCGACGACATGATCATCTCGTCGGGCTACAACATCGCTGGCCCCGAAGTCGAGGAAGCGGTGCTGTCCCATGGCGACGTCCTGGAATGCGCGGTCATCGGATGGCCGGACGAAGCGCGCGGCAGCCTCGTCACGGCGTTCATCGTGCTCAACGACGGGGTCGTCGGGGACGACGAGCTGGCGCTGGCGATCAAGCAGCACGTGAAGGCGACTATCGCGCCCTACAAGTATCCGCGGCAGATTCGTTTCGTCACCGAGCTGCCCCGGACCCAGACGGGCAAGCTTCAGCGCTTCCGTCTGCGTCCAGACGCAGTGTCGTCCTGACCCACCCCTAGGATCCAGTCATGCCGGAGATCGCACCGCGCCAGCTCATTTTGACGCTGTACGGGTTGTACGCCCGCGACGAGCACAACTGGCTGTCGGTCAACTCCGTGGTCAAGATGCTCGGCGATCTGGACGTCGATTCCGCTGGCGTCCGGTCATCGATCTCACGGCTCAAGCGACGCGGGGTTCTCGGTTCGATGCGCGTCGGCCAGGCCGCTGGCTACGCGCTCTCCAGCGAGACGCTGGAGATGGTGCGCGAGGGTGACACCCGCATCTTCAGCCGACTCCGGGCGGCCGAGTCCGACGGCTTCGTGCTGGTGGTCTACTCGATCCCTGAGGTCGAGCGCGAAAAGCGGCACCAGCTGCGCACGACTCTCGCGCAGATGGGCTTCGGCACGACCGCTCCGGGCGTCTGGATCGCACCCGGTCATCTGCACGACCAGGTCGTCCACACCCTCACACGACTCGCGATGGAATCGTACGTGGACATCTTCCATGCGCGGTATGAAGCCTTCGGCGACCTGCGAGAGAAGGTCGGTACCTGGTGGGACCTGCCGGCCATCGACCAGGAATACGCGGCCTTCATCGAGCTGCACCAGGACGCCCGAAACCGGTGGAAGGCGTCCGCCGATGCAGCCCGCACGGCATTCGAGATCTATGTGCCCCTGTTGACGCAGTGGCGCCGGCTTCCCTACCTCGACCCCGGTCTGCCGGCGAGCCTCCTGCCGGCCGACTGGAACGGTGGCAAGGCCGCCAACCTCTTCTCGGATCTGGATGCCCTCTTGCGGACGCCCGCCCGGGAGCACGCGATGTCCGTCATCCACGGCTGACCACTGCCGCTGCCGGTGATCAGGCGGGTGGATGCTCGATCATGGCCACGCCCTGCACCTCGACGAGCGCCTCGATGTCCCACAGGCGGGAAACTCCGATGCCTGCCATGGCGGGGTATTCCGTGCCAGCCAGTCGGCGCCACACGGCACCGATGTCGCGGGCCCGAGCGCGGTAGTCCTCCATGTCCACGATGTAGATCGTGACGGAGGTGAGGTCGCTCGGCTGGCCCCCGGCGGCTTCGAGGGAGCGCAACATGCTGGAGAAGGCCTGTTCGAACTGCTCGACGATGTCGCCGTCGATGATCTTTCCGTCGAGATCGAGTGCGGTCTGACCGGCCAGGTGGACCGTGACCGGTCGATCGGTCCGGACGGCGTGGCTGAACCCGCGCGCCCGGGCAAGATCGGTGGGATTGATGCGTTCAAAGCTCATGACTGGACTGCTCCTCCGTCGACGTTGATGCCCTGCCCGTTGATCGCTCCATTGTCGACGCACGCCATGACGGCGGCAGCGACTTCGGACGGTTCGACGAGGCGCCCGATCGGTTGACGCCGGGCCAGAACGGTGGCGGCTTCGTCGGTGCTGATGTCGAGTCGATCGCTCATGGCAGCGATCGTGGCGTCGGTCATCGGCGTGTTGACGTAGCCCGGGCAGACGGCGTTGACCGTCACGCCGGTACGGGCGACCTCGTCGGCGGCTGCCCTCACGAGGCCCAACACCCCATGCTTGCTCGCCGAGTAGGCGCTGACCTGCCGCTCGCCGCGTTTGGCCACCACCGAGGCGATCACCACGATGCGACCCCAGCGCTGCTCGAGCATCGAGGGGAGTGCCCGCCGGATGCAGCGGAAGGGTGACGTCAGGTTGGACTCGAGCATGTGCTGCCACTCGTCGTCGGTCGTGTCGACCAAGGGTGCCGCCAGCGAAGCCCCTGCGTTGGCCACCAGGATCTCAGGGTGACCCCATGACTCCTCGATCGTGTCGAAGAGGTCGAGGACCGCGTGCGCATCGGTGAGGTCGGTGGCCAGCGGGAGTGCGTCGCCGGGGAGCTCGGCGGCAACCGACTGGAGCTTGCTGAGGGTGCGGCCGACCAGCACGACGCGGTGACCGTCGGCGGACAGCGTCTCGACGATGGCACGGCCGACGCCTTGACCAGCGCCGGTCACCACCGCGATCTTGCCGCTCATCGGAAGGCCGGGATCCCGGTCAACGCATGGCCGATGCTCAGTGAGTGCATCTCCTCGGTGCCTTCGTAGGTGGCAACAGTCTCCAGATTGTTCATGTGTCGCATGACCGAATGATCCAGCGTGATGCCAGCGGCGCCAAGCATGCCGCGGGCGGTGCGTGCGACATCGAGGGCGGCTCGGACGTTGGCGAGCTTGCCGTAGCTGACCTGCACGGGGGTCAGTGCGTCGGCATCCTTCAGGCGGCCGAGGTGAAGGGCGACAAGGGCGGCGTTGTTGACCGCGATCGTCATGTCGGCCAGCTTGCGCTGCGTGAGCTGGAATCCCGCCAGCGGCTTGCCGAACTGTTCGCGCTCCAGCGTGTAGGCAAGTGACTCCTCCAGGCAGCTGCGAGCCGCGCCGACCACACCCCACAAGATCCCGTAGCGCGCTTCGTTGAGGCAGGTGAGTGGGCCCTTGAGGCCGCGGATGTCGGGGAAGGCCGCCGACTCGGGCAGGCGGACGTTGTCGAGCACGAGCTCTGCGGTGATCGACGCACGCAAGGAGAGCTTGCGGCCAATCTCGTGGGCCGAGAATCCGGGTGTCGACGTGGGCACGGCGAAGCCGCGGATGCCCTCATCGGTCTGCGCCCAGATCACCGCGACGTCGGCAAGGGTGCCGTTGGTGATCCACATCTTCGCGCCGTTGATGACCCAATCGCCGCCATCGCGGCGCGCCGTCGTGCGCATGGAGCCGGGATCGCTGCCGGCATCGGACTCGGTGAGGCCGAAGCAGCCGATCGCCTCGCCCGCTGCCATCCTCGGCAGCCATTCGGTGCGGTGTTCCTCGGTGCCCCACCGGTGGATCGCAAACATGGCGAGCGAGCCCTGCACCGAGACGAGACTGCGCAGGCCCGAGTCGACAGCCTCGAGCTCGCGACATGCCACGCCGTACGCGGTGGCACTGGTTCCAGCACAGCCGTAGCCATCCAGATGCATGCCGAGGACGCCGAGCTTGCCGAGTCCACGCGCGACGTCCGAGGGAATCGTGCCCTGTTCGAACCACTCGGAGACACGCGGCGCGAGCTCGCTGTGAGCGTAGTCGCGCACGGTCCGGCCGATGGCGCGTTCCTCCTCGCTCAGCTGGTCGTCGGCAGCGAGGAAATCGAGTGTCTTCATCTAGCGGCCCTTCCAGGCAGGCGGTCGTCCGGCATTGAAGGCGGCATGGAACTCAGCATGGTCCTCGGTGGTCATCAGCAGGGCCTGCGTCATGGCGTCGAGCTCGACCGCGGCCCCCAGGGGCATGTCGAGCTCGCGGGTCAGGAGCGACTTGGTCTGAGCATGGGCCAACGTGGGCCCGCTGGCGAGGCGGTGGGCCAGGGCCATCACGGCATCGTCGAGCGCGTCGTCGGCGACGAGCTCTGACACCAGCCCATATCGGTCGGCGGTGGCTGAGTCGATCGTGTCGCCGAGCATGAGGAGCTTGGTGGCGTGGCCGAGGCCGACGACACGGGGCAGCAGGTAGGCAGCGCCCATGTCGCCGCCAGACAGGCCGACCTTGCTGAACAGGAACGCGAAACGGCCCGAGGTGCCGACCACCCGGAAGTCGGCAGCCAGCGCGATCACCGATCCGGCGCCAGCCGCGATGCCCTGCACCTTGACGATGATCGGGATGGGGCACTCGCGCATGGCCCGGATGACGTCCCCGGTCATCTTGGTGAAGGTCATCAGATCGCCGGCCTGCATCGTGAGCAGCTCGCCGATGATCTCGTTGACGTCCCCTCCACCGCAGAAGCCTCGTCCCTCGCCCTGGATCACGAGGACCTTGACGCCGTCGTGATGGGGCAGCTCGAACAGCAGGTCACGCAGGTCCGCATACGACTCGAACGTCAGCGGGTTCAGCTTCTCGGGCCGGTTCAGGGTCACGGTGGCGACGGAGTCGGTGACGTCGAAGTCAAAGTGCTCCCACGTGGTGGTCAGCGCGGCGGAGGCGCGAAAGCGGCTCATGAAGCGTTCCTTCTCTTGATGATCTCGCGGGCGATGATGGTGCGTTGAACCTCGGAGGCGCCCTCGTAGATGCGGGGTGCGCGGACGTCGCGGTAGAGGTGCTCGAGCAGATGTCCGCGCTGCAGGGCCCGGGCGCCGTGCAGCTGGACGCACTGATCGACGATCCGCTGGGCCGCCTCGGTGGCGAAGAGCTTGGCCATGGCGGCGGTGC
>NZ_JBAVCB010000068.1:0-3147 GCF_049586495.1 Aeromicrobium sp.
GCGCGGGGGTCCAGGCCCAGCACGCGCACGCTGCCAGCCTGTGGCTCGCGAAATCCCTCGCAGGTCTCGATCGTGGTCGTCTTGCCAGCGCCATTGGGGCCGAGGATCGAGGTGACGGTGCCCGGGGCGATGCTCAACGAGAGGCCGTCGACAGCGGTCGTGGAGCCATATCGCATGACGAGGTCGGTCACCTCGACGGCGGGCTGATTCACCTGTTCAGTGTAGGCGGCGACGCCATCCTTGCCCTTGCGGGCCGGGGGGTCGATCATTCGATGATGAGTGTGCGTCGCATCGTGGCCAACCTGTCATCGCGATCCACCGCCGAGGCGGTCGAATTCTACCAAGGGGTGCTCGGGCTCGAGGTCGTCATGGACCACGGCTGGATCGCCACCGTCGCCGACCCCGATGACCGTGGACTCCAGCTCAGTGTCATGTCCCACGACGCATCCGCGCCGGTGAGTCCCGACGTGTCGATTGAGGTCGACGACGTCGATGCGGTGCATGCCGCAGCGCTACAGCAGGATGCTGAGATCGTGCATCCGCTCACCGACGAGCCGTGGGGCGTGCGCCGGTTCTTCCTCAGGGACCCGGACGGACACGTCATCAACGTGCTGGCCCACAGATGATCGATCGGGAACACTGGCGCCATGGATCTGCCCGTGATGCCGCCGCTTCGCCCGATGCTCGCCAAGTCGGTCAAGGGAGTGCCGGCGGCTGACTCCGTGGCGGGCGGCTTGTCGTTTGAACCCAAGTGGGACGGCTTCCGCTGCGTGGTGTTCCGCGACGGCGCCGAGGTGGTTCTCGGCAGCCGGTCCACCAAGGATCTGGCGCGCTACTTCCCCGAGCTGGTCGAGGCGTTCCGTCGCGAGCTGCCCGAGCGGATCGTGGTCGATGGAGAGATCTATCTGGCCGTGGACGGCCGGCTGGAGTTCGACGTCCTGTCGCAGCGCATCCATCCCGCTGCGTCACGCGTTGACATGTTGGCTGAGACCACGCCCGCATCCTTCGTGGCCTTCGATCTGCTCGCGCTGGGCGATGAATCGTGGATGGACCGGCCGTTCGGGGAGCGCCGCGCAGCCCTGGAGGAGGCGCTCGCCGGCGTCAGCGACCCCGTGCACGTCACCCGCACCACCACGGACGTCGCCGTGGCCGAAGAGTGGTTCGGCGTGTTTGAGGGAGCCGGGCTCGATGGCGTGGTCGCCAAGGCGCTGGCCAAGCCCTACGCGCCCAACGGCAGGACCATGCTGAAGATCAAGCACGCTCGCACCGCAGACGTGGTGGTGGCCGGATTCCGGCTGCACAAGACCTCGACGGCCGAACGGCCGCTGCTCGGGTCGATGCTGCTGGGGCTGCACAACGAGGAAGGGAAGCTGCAGCACGTGGGCGTGGCGGCGTCGTTCACCGAGGCCCGCCGCGCCGAGCTCTTCGACCAGCTCGACGCCATGCGCGTGCCGCTGTCGGAACATCCGTGGGGGGAGTGGCAGCAGCCCGACGCTCAGGCGAGTGACCGATTGCCCGGTGGACAGAGCCGATGGAGCGGCACCAAGGACCTGTCATTCGCCACGATCGCCCCGACGTTGGTGGCCGAGGTCGGCTACGAGCACATGGAAGGCACCCGCTTCCGGCACACCGCCCAGTTCAAGCGGTGGCGCGACGACCGTGAGCCCGAGTCGTGCACGTATGCACAGCTGGAGGAGGTCGCGCGGTACGACCTCGACGCGATCGTGACGTGATTGGTCAGACCTCGCCCATCTGGTGCAGACGGCGCAGGAAGGTCTCGTCCGGCACGAGGGCCTCGCTGTGCCGCAGCTCGTCCTCGATCTCAGGAGGAAGCTGGCCGACGGTGCGCATCTGGGTGTGCAGCTGCTCCATGCGCGTGTCGAGCACAGCGGCAGACTCCGCCGCTTCCTTCAGCCCCTCGAGCAGTGATGGCGGCACGTCGTCGCGGTACTTGTAGAAGATCTTGTGCTCGGTGCTGGCCCAAAAATCCATCGCGATGGTGCGCATCTGCACCTCCACCACGACCGGCGCGGGCCCGTCAGTGAGGAAGACCGGTACCTCGAGCAGCGCGTGCAGGCTGCGATAGCCGTTCGGTTTCGGAGTCTGGATGTAGTCGCGCACGTCCACCACGGTGACGTCGGCCTGGCTGCAGAGCTGGTCGAAGACCCGCCGCACGTCGGAGACGAAGCTGCAGGTGACTCGCACGCCAGCGATGTCAGTGATGGTCTTCTCGATCGAGTCGAACGACGGCTCGGTGCCCTTGCGGGACATCTTCTCCACGATGCTCTCGGGTCGCTTGAGCCGTGAGGAGATGTTCTCGATCGGATTCTCCTCGTGCAGGTGGGCGTACTCGTCGCGCAGGATCGACAACTTGGTCACCACCTCGTCCATGCCGAACCGGTACCGCATCATGAATCGGGTGAAGTCCTGACGGACCTGGTGCAGGTCGCCACCTGGCTCGACCTGCTCGATCAGTCGGCCGAGATCCAGTCCCCGAGGTGTGTCGTCCACTCCGCCACTGTAGGCACCGATCCCGATGAATGTCCGCACGTGAGCCAAGAATCGCTTCACGAGCGTGGCTGATGGCGAGCGGTTCCACCCGACACCGTGCACAGTGCAGCGCGCAGCAGGCCGGGCACCACGACTACGTGATCGACGACCGCCGCATGGGGTAGTTCCCCGCAGGGTGGCCTCGCACCAGCTAGCACGACGCCCGTCAGTCGCCGGGTGTGACACAGGCCACGTGGGCGATCCCACGCCCTTCCTGAGAGTGCAATCCCCTGTCTTCTCAGGGTGCATTCGTAGATTTGATGGTTGCCCCACGCAGGGCCACCACTTTTCGTCAACTCCGAGGAACGCACGCATGACGCACGTGACTCAGCGCCACCGAGTGGCCAGCCATCGAGGACCCCGCGCACACCGACCACTGCCGTCGGCAAGAACCCTGACAGCCGCGACGGTCGCCGTGCTGCTGTCCAGCAGCGCTGCCGTCGCGTCCTCAGGCCTCGCCGTCGAGGGCCAGCCAGCCATGGCCGCCGTAGCCGTCGACGAGGGTGCTGACGTGTCTCGCGACGCTGAGCGTCCGCCGCTGTCAGCCATGGACGAGGCCGTCACGGCCGCTGCCGACGAGGCCGAGAAAGCCGCCGC
>NZ_JBAVCB010000069.1:0-3247 GCF_049586495.1 Aeromicrobium sp.
GCGCGACCCCGTCGCCCGGATACGGACAGCGTTGCGTAACGCATGGAACAGTCACCCGGTCCTGCCGAGATGGTTGTCGAACGGTGTCCACAACATCTTTCTGGCCGCCCTGATGTTCCAGCTGATCCTGATCTACATCTCAGCTGGCATGTTCAAGACGCAGGGCGCGCTCTGGCAGCACGGCACGGCGCTCTACTACCCTCTCCAGCTACAGGAGTACAGGCCATTCCCGATCCTGACCGATGCGATGACCCACTTCGGTCTCTTCGTGGGTCTGGCGACGTACGTAGTGGTGTTCACACAGCTGTTCTTCCCTCTGATGCTGCTCCAGACGGTGACACGCCGCATCGCGATCGCCCTCGTGATCTTGTTTCACCTGTCGATCGCTGTCGTCATGGCCCTGCCGTGGTTCTCGCTGTCGATGATCGCGTTCGACGCAGTATGGGTCAGCACTGCGACCCTTGCGGCGGTCGACGGCTGGACGCGTGATCGGCTGCGGCCCGTTTCGGACCTGTTCTGGGACATCGTCGACCCCGTCGTCGACCGTCTTCCGCGGCCGTTCACCAGATCGTGACGCGGTCCTCAGGCGCCAGCCAGAGGGCGTCGTCGGCGGTCACTGAGAACGCCTGGTAGAACGCGTCGATGTTGCGGACCACCTGATTGCACCGGAACTCCGGGGGCGAGTGCGGGTCGACGGTCAGACGGCGCACGGTCTCGGCGGGACGGACCTTGCCCTGCCAGGCCTGGGCCCAGGACAGGAAGAATCGCTGGTCCGGGGTGAACCCATCGATGAGGTCGTCCCCGGGCTCGCTGAGCCGGAAGGCCCGGTACGCGATGCCCAGTCCGCCCAGGTCGCCGATGTTCTCGCCGATCGTCAGCGATCCGTTGATGGTCTGGCCGTCGGCACCTTCGGGCGAAAGGTCGTCGTACTGAGCCACCAGTGCACTGGTCAGTGCGTCGAACGCCGCCCGGTCCTCATCGGTCCACCAGTTCTGCAGCGCACCCGAGCCGTCGTACTGCGAGCCCTGGTCGTCGAAGCCGTGGCCGATCTCGTGGCCAATCACCGCGCCGATCGCCCCGTAGTTGACGGCGTCGTCGGCCTCGGCGTGGAAGAACGGGTGCTGCAAAATTGCGGCGGGGAAGACGATCTCGTTCATCGTCGGGTTGTAGTAGGCGTTGACCGTCTGCGGTGTCATGTACCACTCGTCGCGGTCGATGGGCGCCCCGATCTTGCTCAGCTCGCGGTCGGTCTCGACCGCGATGCTGCGCCGCACGTTGCCGATCAGGTCCGTGGGATCGGTCTTGAGCGCCGAGTAGTCCTTGAAGCGGTCGGGATGCCCGATCTTGGGGGTGAAGGTGTCAAGCTTGTCGTGGGCCCGCTTCTTGGTCTCGTCGCTCATCCACGGCAGGCTTGCGATGCTGTCGCGGTAGGCGGCGAGGAGGTTGTCGATCAGCTCGGTCATCCGCACCTTGGCCGCTGGCGGGAACTCCGACGCCACGTAGATCTGGCCGACCGCCTCGCCGACGGCGCCCTCCACGAAGCCGACGCCGCGCTTCCAGCGGGGACGCATCTCGTCGGTGCCTGACAGCGTGCGACCGTAGAACTCGAAGTTCGCCGTCACGAAGGCCGAGGACAGGTAGGGCGACGCTGCGTGCACGATGCTCCATCGGAGCCAGTCCTTCCAGGACTCGAGCTGATCGTCGGTCAGCAGGGTCTGCACACCCTGCAGGAACGAGGGCTGTGACACCACGACTTCAGCGAGCACCGCGTCCGGTACCTGCCCGGCGGTCGCCCAGGCGGTCCAGTCGAAGGCCGGCGTCAAGTCCTGAACAGCAGCCAGGTCCAGCAGGTTGTAGGTCTTCTGGGCGTCGCGGCACGCGACCCGGTCCCAGTGGTGCGAGGCGATGTGCGTCTCCAGCGTCATGATGCGCTCGGCCCGTCCGGCCGCGTCGTCCAGACCGGCGAGCCCGAGCATCGTGGCGAGGTGGCCGACGTACGCTTCGCGGATCGGGGCGAACTGCTCCTCGCGGTAGTACGACTCGTCCGGCAGACCGATGCCGCTCTGCACCAGGTGAGTGACGTACCGGTCGGGCTGGCCACGGTCTGGCGCGATGTAGAGGCCGAAGACCCCGCCGGTGCCCTGACGGTCAAGCACGCCGAGGGTGCCGATCAGTCCGGCGACGTCGACGATGGCGTCGACCCTGGCCAGATCGTCGGCCAGGGGAGTGGCGCCGAGCTTCTCGATGCGGTCCTCGTCCATGAAGCTGGCGTAGAGATCCCCGATCCGACGCGCATCGGGGTCGTCTCCGGGCTCGGCGGCGGCGGTCTCGATGATGCGACGCACCGCCAGCTCGGCGGCGTCGACGAGCTCGACGAAGGAGCCGGCTGTGGCCCGGTCGGGCTTGATCTGGGCTGTCCGCAGCCATGGTCCGTTCACGTGGCGGAACAGATCGTCCTGCACGCGGATCTGAGGGTCGAGCTGCGAGATGTCGATACCGTGGGTCACGTGGATAGGCTAACCGCGTGAGCAAGTCGCGCCCCGTCCGCCTGACAGTCCTGCGCGTCGAGCAGATCGCTCCGACCTTGCGGCGCGTGGTGTTCGGCGGCGACGGCTTCGACACCTACCTGGAGCGTCACATGGCCCACGGCGCGGGCCAGCTCACCGACATGTACGTCAAGCTGGTCTTCCTGCGCGAGGGATGGGACTACCCGGAGCCACTCGACCTCGACGTGGTGCGCGACCAGATGCCCTCAGAAGCCGCTCCGGTGCTGCGCACGTACACGATTCGTTGGATTGACCCGGTGGCCCGCGAGGTGGCGATCGACTTCGTGGTGCACGGCGATGCGGGAGTTGCCGGCCCGTGGGCGGCTGCTGTCGAGCCGGGAGACTCGATACATCTGCGCGGCCCCGGCGGTGCCTACGCACCGGATCCTGAAGCCGACTGGCACTTGTTCGTGGGCGACGAAGCCGGTCTTCCGGCCATCTCCTCGGCCATCGAGGCGTTGCCCGCCGGCGCGCGGGCCGTGGCGTTCGTCGAGATCGACGGTCCAGCCGATGAGTTGCCGTGGAAGACGCAAGCAGATGTCGAGACGCACTGGCTGCATCGCGGCGATGCTGACGCCGGATCCACGACTCTGCTCGACGATGCGGTGCGCGCGTGGACCTGGTGGCCTGGGCGCGCCCAGGCTTTCATCCACGGCGAGTCTGCCCTCTTGAAGTCCGTTCGCCCGTACGTGCGCAACGAC
>NZ_JBAVCB010000070.1:0-10138 GCF_049586495.1 Aeromicrobium sp.
CACCGCCGCTGCCAAGCGCGGTACCCGCAGCCTGCTGATCTACGGCGGCGTCGGATATGACCCGCAGCTGGACGCACTGGCCGAGGGCGTGGACATCGTCATCGGCACGCCGGGCCGTCTGCTCGACCTGGCCAACCGCGGCGCTCTGGACCTGTCGCACGTCAAGTCAGTCGTGCTGGACGAGGCCGACGAGATGCTGGATCTGGGCTTCCTGCCCGACGTCGAGTCGCTGCTGTCCCGCACTCCCGAGACCCGCCAGACCATGCTGTTCTCTGCCACCATGCCGTCGGCCATCGTCTCGCTGGCGCGCAAGCACATGCGCCACCCCATGAACATCCGGGCCGAGAGCCAGGACGCCGGACAGACCGTGCCCACCACGTCGCAGTTCGTGTGGCAGGCCCACGAGATGGACAAGGCCGAGGTCCTCGCCCGCATCTTGCAGGCCGACGACGTCGCACGCGTCATCATCTTCACGCGCACCAAGCGCACCGCGCAGCGCGTCGCCGATGACCTGATCGACCGCGGCTTTCCCGCCGCGCCGCTGCATGGCGACATGGCCCAGCCGGCACGCGAGAAGGCGCTCAACCGGTTCCGCGAGGGCAAGGTCAACACGCTCGTGGCCACCGACGTCGCAGCTCGTGGCATCGACGTCACGGATGTCAGCCACGTGATCAACTACAACTGCCCCGAGGACGACAAGACCTACGTCCACCGCATCGGACGCACGGGTCGCGCCGGCAAGTCCGGCATCGCCGTGACGTTCGTCGACTGGGCGGATCTGACCCGCTGGAAGCTGATCAACAAGGCGCTGGACCTGCCCTTCGAGGAGCCGGTCGAGACCTACTCCACGTCCGATCACCTGTTTCACGACATGGCCATCGACCGTGCAGTCAAGGGCCGTCTCAAGCCCCCGAGCCCCAAGGAGCCACGCGACAACGACCGCGGTGGCAATCGTGGCGGCCGTGGCGGTCAGAGCGGTCAGAGCGGCGGACGCCCGCGTCAGAGCTCCGGATCGTCAGACTCCAGCGTCAAGAGCGACGGCCCTCGTGCCGACGGCGGCGGCAACAACCGCAACCGGCGCCGCCGCAACCGCACTCGCTCCGGCGAGACGGTCGCCAAGTCCGAGTAAGCGACCCCGCCGATGAGCCGCTGAGACTGAGCGACCCTTCGCGGGGCTACGCCGTGACGACCACGGCGGTGCCGACGGGCGCGAACTCCCACAGGGCGATCGCGTCTGGCTTCCACTGTCGTACACAGCCAGCCGACAGCGGCGTGCCGAGCTGAGCCTTGGTCTGCTCCAGGACCCCGGCATTGTCGACCGGCACCGAGTGGAAGCCGATCGCCGCGTTGGGGCCGGTGGCGAACCGCACGAAGTACTCCATGCTTCCGCTGGCATCGAAGGCCGTGGCGTGCCGATTTCTGGACTGCACCCGGTAGCTGCCGGGTTGCAGATTGTCGAACCGGCTGCCCGACACCGCGTACGTGCGAGCGACCTGACCGTCGTCACCGACCAGCCACACCCGCTGATCGCTCTGATCGAACACGATGCGCCGACCCGAGCCGGACCCGGCAGGCAGCGCAGTGGATTCCTCGACGCTCACCGGCTCGATGTCGACGGGCTCGGCCTCCTTGATCCTCGCGACCGGATCGGGCACAGGCGGCAGACTCACCTGCTCCAGCGAGGAGGGTGAGGAGACCGTCGACGTCGACGCCTCGGTGAACTGAGGAGCCACCGCCACCGCGGCCACGGCAGTCGATGCACTCACCACGAGCACACCCATCATCACGCCCAGGCGCCGGGGCGCGCGAGATCGACGGGCTCGGTGGGTGGGTTGGGGCACGGCCGCAGTCTACGTCTGACTGGCCTCGCTGGGGTGAACCTTCTTCTTCGCGGTGGCTGCGATCAGCACCTTCGCGACTTCGCGGTAGGCCTCAGCGCCCTTGTGCCTGCTGGCCGTGGACAACACGGTTCGACCGACCGCCGGAGCCTCGGCGAACCGGATGGACTTGGGGATCGCCGGCTCGATGACGTTCAGGTCATAGGTCTCGGAGATGGCAGCCAGCACGTTCTGGGCGTGCCGGGTGCGACCGTCGTACATCGTCGGCAGCACCCCGAGAATCGTCAGCGTCGAGTTGATCGACTGCTTGACGTCATAGATCGTGTCGAGCAGCTGGCCGACGCCCCGGTGCGACAGCGTCTCAGCCTGCAATGGGATCAGCACGTGGTGGGCTGCCGAGAGGGCGCCGACCGTGAGCACCCCGAGGCTGGGCGGGCAGTCGATCAGGATCATGTCGTACTCGGAGGCAATCTTGTCGATCGCGACCCGCAGCCGCTGCTCGCGGCCGGTGCGCGACATCAGCGTCTCCTCGATCTGGGTCAACGTGATGCTGGCCGGGATCAGGTCCATGCCGTCGTCGGTGACCAAGATCGCGTCAGCGGGCTGGCTGGTACCCAGCAGCACCTCCCCCACCGTGAGGTCGAGCTCCTCGGGGTCGATGCCCAGCGAGAACGTCAGGCTGCCCTGCGGATCGAGATCGACCAGCAGCACGCGCTGGCCCAGCTCGACCAAGGCAGCCCCCAGGGATGCGACCGTGGTGGTCTTCGCGACCCCGCCCTTTTGATTCGCCACCGCGATCGTCGTCGTCACGTGCGCCATTGTGCCACCGCCCGCCGGCGGCGAGTGACACCGTCTCACGCAATTCGTTGTCCCAGTCGGTGCGGGCCCACGGTCCCCTGTTTGGCATGCTGATCCCATGACGCGTCGCGCACTGGTCACGGGTGCCACCTCCGGAATCGGCAACTCCTTCGCGCGCACCCTCGCTGCGCACGGCCACGACCTGGTGATCGTGGCCCGCACCACCGACCGGCTGGAGCAGGTGGCCGCCGATCTTCGCGCCAAGCACCATGTCGGCGTCGAGGTCATCACTGCCGATCTCAGCACCTCCGCCGGCATGGACACCGTTGCCACTCGGCTGACTGACACGTCCCACCCCATCGAGCTGCTGGTCAACAACGCCGGCTCGTCGATGGCCGGCTGGTTCGGCACCACTGACATCGCCGACGAGGACAGCCAGCTGGATCTGCTCGTCCGCGCGCCCATGCACCTGATGGACGCGGCGATCAAGGCGATGGCGGGACGCGGCGGCGGCAAGATCATCAACGTCGCGAGCGTGGCTGCCTTCACCCCGCGGGGCGCCTACTCCGCGCACAAGGCGTGGCTGGTCAACCTGTCGCGCTGGGCCGATCTGCACTACGACGACGTCAACATCACGGTGCAGGCCCTGTGTCCCGGCTTCGTGCGCACCGAGTTCCATCAGCGCGGCCAGATGGACATCAGCGGCGTACCGCGGTGGATGTGGCTCAAGCCCGACTACGTCGTCAAGAAGTCGCTGCAAGACCTGGAGAAGGACAAAGCGCTGTCGGTCCCTTCCGTCCGCTACAAGGTGCTCGCCACCTTGGCCCAGTACATGCCCAAGCCGCTGGTCAGTCGGATGGCCAAGCGCGGCCGATGAGCGTTCCCCGGAGTGTGCAGCTTCCGCCGGAGGTCGTCGTCTCGACGGTCGACACGGACCGCGGACCGTTCGCCGCGCACCGCGTCTCCCCGGCCTCGCGCGCACGGGCCCATGTGCTGCTGGTCCCCGGATGGACCGGTTCGAAGGAGGATTTCACTCCGCTGCTGCCGGCGCTGGCGGCGGCTGGATTCGCGGCGACGGCCTACGACCAGCGCGGACAATTCGAGACTCCCGGCGATGCGGATGCGGCCTCCTACTCGCTGGCAGCGCTGGCGGCAGACGCTGCCGCGGTGACCAGCGCAGCCGGGTTCTCCACGTCTCACCTGCTCGGTCATTCCTTCGGCGGGCTCGTGGTGCAGCGGGCCGTCGTCGACGACCCGGCGCGCTGGACGTCTCTGAGCCTGTTGTCCACCGGCCCCGGGGCCTTGGGCGACTCCCCGCAGCGCCCACTGCACCAGATCGTGCGGGCGATCGGCTCAGTCCCACTCGACCAGCTGCACGCGATGCGCGAGCAGGGCGAGTCGCGGCCAGATGACATCGCTGACTTCCTGCTGCGCCGATTCACCAGCAACAGCGAGGCATCGCTCCGAGCCATGACCCAGCACCTGATCGACGCACCCGACGTCATCGACGCCGTGCTGGACACCGGGGTGCCGTGCTGGGTCGGTCGCGGGGCCGATGACGACGCGTGGCCGCACGAGCAGCAGTCTCACATGGCAGAACGCCTTGGAACGTCGATCCAGGTCGTGGCAGGCTCGGCGCACTCCCCTGCCATCGAGAACACCCCAGGCCTGCTGGCGGCCTGGCTGCCCTTCCTGGAGATGCACTCATGACCGACGTACCCATCACCCGCGGCTTCATCGGACGCCGTCGCGCTGCCGACCCGGGCACCCTGCCGCCGGGGCAGTATGACGTCGGCGAGAACTGGCCGGTGCTGTCGGCCGAGCCGACGCCGACGGTACGGACCGACGACTGGACGCTGACGATCGATGGGTCGGTGGGCACCACGAGCACCTGGTCGTGGGACGACCTGCACGCGCTGCCAAGCGAGACCATCACGCGGGACATCCACTGCGTCACGACCTGGTCGAAGTTCGACATGGACTTCACCGGGGTCAGTGTCGACACGCTGCTCGAGGCCGCGGACCCCACCGACGAGGCCGCCTACGTCATCGCGCACACAGCGAGCGGATACACCACCAACCTGCCGCTGGAGGATCTCCGCGGCGCCAAGGCGTGGGTCGTGTGGGAGGCCGAGGGCAAGGCCCTCACCCCCGATCATGGCGGCCCCGTCCGGCTGCTGGTGCCGCACCTGTACTTCTGGAAGTCGGCCAAGTGGCTTGAGCGACTCGAGGTCGTCGAGCATGATCGCCCCGGCTTCTGGGAGACCAACGGGTACCACGATCGTGGCGACCCATGGCTCGAGCAGCGCTACGTGGGTGATCCGTGACGACCGTCGGACCGACGGCCTGGCAGGTCGCCACCGTCGCCGAGATCGCGCACCCCGCACCCGGGTTCGTGCGCATCCGGCTCGACGTGCCCGACCGACTGCCCAGCCTGCCGGGTCAGCACTACGTGGTGCGACTCCGAGCCGAGGACGGCTACACAGCGCAACGGTCCTACTCGGTCGCCTCTGATCCGGGAGATCCACAGATCGAGCTGCTGGTCGAGCAGATGCCGGACGGCGAGGTGTCGGGGCACCTGCACGACGTGCTGGAGTTCGGTGACCAGCTCGAGGTGCGAGGGCCCATCGGACGGTGGTTCACCTGGCGCGGCGAGGAACCGGCCGTCGCTATGGCGGGCGGGTCCGGGCTCGTGCCGATCATCTCGATGATGCGCTGGGCCACGCTCCACGATCGTGGCGACGACCTGCGCGTGATTGCGGTCGGACGCACCTGGGAGCTGCTGCCGTACGCCGATGAGCTGGCGGCCTACGGCGCCTTCATCGCCCTGACCCAGGAGAACCGCATCGACGACCACGGCACCGAACGGGTCTCGGCTCCGCCGTACCCCGACGAAGTGGCACCGCTGGTCGACGGGACCCGGCGGGCCTACGTGTGCGGATCGGTCGGCTTCGTCGGCTACGCCAGTCGGCTGCTCGCTGAGTCCGGTGTCCGTGCCGACACCGTGCGGGTCGAGCAGTTCGGGGCCACCGGCTGACCCGCGACCACTCAGCCGAGCAGCCGCTCCAGCTGATCGGGCGCCGTGGTGTTGCAGCCCAGGTCGAAGTCGATCTTGCCGGCTCCGTGGTGATCGCTGGAGCCCGTGACCACCAGGTTCAGGTCAGCGGCGATCGTGCGCAGTGCCTCGCGGGCCTCAGCCGAGTGGTCGTTGTGGTCGACCTCGATGCCGTCGAGCCCCATGCCGGCAAGGTCGGCGAGGGCCTCGGCGCTCAGTACACGCTGGCTGTCTCTGGACCACGGATGCGCGATCACGGTGCGTCCGCCCGCCGCCTTGACCAGCGCGATGGCGGTTTCCAGAGGTGCGGAGTACCGCGCGACGTACGCCTTGCCACCCGTGTCGAGCCATCCGTCGAAGGCGTCGTCGCGATGATCGACGTAGCCCTTGTCCACCATGGCGTCAGCAATGTGAGGACGCCCTGAGGCGGCGGCGTTGCCCGACTGCGCAGCGACATCAGCCTCGGTGAGGGGCATGCCGTGCTCGGCCAGCAGCTCAAGCACCCGCGGGAGTCGTCGGTCACGCCCGGCCAGGACGCGGTCGAGCTCGGCGTTGAGCGCGGGGTCATGCGGATCGAACTCGTAACCCAGGAGGTGCACGCTGGCGCCGTGGAACGTGGTGGAGATCTCGATGCCGCGGATCAGCCGAATACCTAGTCGGTCTGCAGCCACCTGCGCTTCGTCCCAGCCCGTCGTGGCGTCGTGATCGGTGAGCGCAACGACATCGAGCCCCGCCCTGACCGCGTTCTCGATCAGAACCGCTGGATCATCGGTTCCGTCGGAGCGGTTGGAGTGAGTGTGCAGGTCGATGCGCATGCCCCGAGACTAGTGCGCGCCACTGACCATTTCGCTGACGTTCCACCGCTGGATGACGGGTGTTCCGCGGTCGTCGCCGAGCACTGAGACGGTCGACGTGTCGAGGCCGAGGTGGCGCCCCACGACGACGTCGAGACCCAGCCAGCGGGCGGCCAACGCACGCAGCGAGTGCCCGTGGGCGAAGACCAAGGTGCGGCCCTCGATCATCCGAGTCCGCGCCACCACCCGGTCGAGACGCTCGGCTACCTGCTGCGCAGTCTCGCCGCCGGGCGTCGGGTGCGTCCACACACTCCAGCCCGGGTCGGTCAGCCTGATGTCCGGCGTCGTGATGCCTTCGTACTCGCCGTAGGCCCACTCGACCAGGTCCTCGTCGACCCCGGCCTCGCCGAAGCCGGCCAGCTCGGCGGTGTGGCTCGCGCGTCGCCGCGGGCTGGTCAGCACCTGGGTGAACTCGACCTTCGCGAGCACCGGGCGCAGGGTCACAGCCTCGGCCTCGCCGGCGGCCGTGAGCGGCAGGTCGGTGATCGACGTGTGCCGCCCGACGGCGCTCCACTCGGTCTCGCCGTGCCTGACCAGCCACAGCTCGGCACTCATCGGGGAACGAGAGCCCAGTAGTCGAGGTCGAGCAGCACGCCCGGAGCGTGCTTGCCGGCGTCATCGCGCAGGTTCATCGACTCGTCGCGCCCCTTGGTGGCCACCAACCGCAACCGCAGCGCACCCACGCCAGGAGCGGAGGTCTCGGCGGTGTCCAACACTTCGGACCACGCGTAGATCGTGTCGCCGGCCAGCGCCGGTGCCGTGTGCGCGCCAGCGTTGATCGCCGCAATCAGCTGGGCGTTGGCCAGGCCGTTGAACGACAACGCCCGTGCCATCGAGATGACGTGTCCGCCGTAGACCAGCCGGGTGCCGTCAGGACGCGCCTCGGTGTTGAAGTGCACCTTGGCGGTGTTCTGCCACAGCCGGGTGGCCATCATGTGCTCAGGATCAGTCAGCGTGACGCCGTCAACGTGATCGATCTTCTCGCCGATCGCGTAGTCGCCGAAGCGATGCGGCTCACCCGCTGCAGCGAAGTCGTAGTCGGTGAAGTCCAGGCCGGAGGGAATCGGAAGATCCTCGGCCGACACGACGTCGGCCAGCGTCGGCACGACAGCGTCGGGCGCAGCCGCCTCGACGTCTCGCTTGCGCACCATGACCCAGCGCACCCAGTCCAGAGCGATCTCACCGCGCTGGTTGGTGGCGGTCGATCGCACGTACACGACGCCCGTCCTGCCATGGGAGTTCTGCTTCAGTCCGATGACCTCAGACGAAGTCCGCAACGTGTCGCCGGGAACGACCGGCCGGCGGAAGCGGCACTCGGCGTAGCCCAGATTCGCCACGGCGTTCAGCGACACGTCCGGCACGGTCTTGCCGAAGGCGACGTGGAAGGCCATCAGCTCCTCGACCGGGGCGGGGTCGAGTCCGACCGAGGCAGCGAAGGCTGCCGACGACGGCACGGCGAATCGCGTCGGGTAGATCGCGCCGTACACCGCGCGATCACCCTCGGTGATCGTGCGGGGAGTGGCGTGATCGATGACCTGTCCGACGGCAAAGTCCTCGAAGAAGTTGCCGGCGTTGGTCTTGCTCACAGGTTGACCGGTCGCCCGGGCATCCGGGCCAGCAGTTCTTGTCCCTGCGCCAAGAACTTGTGCTCGACCAGAACCTCGTACTTGGTGGCCACGACCTTTTGCACCGAGCTGAAGTCGCGCTGACCACGCGTGGCAGCGTACCCGAGGGCCCCCCACACCACGCCAAAGACGACGCCGAAGCCGACGCCCCCGAGCACTGTCGCCAGGGCCGACGCGCTGCCCTCAGTGAAGACGCTCAGCAGCAGGCCGATCAGCAGACCCAGCCACGCGCCAGACCCGGCGCCAGCCATCAGGACCCGGGCCCAGGTGAGGCGTCCGGTGACCCGCTCGACCTGCTTGAGGTCGGTACCGACGATCAGCACGTCGTGAACCGGGAATTCTTCGTCGGACAGATAGTCCACAGCCTTCTGCGCGGCCGCATAGTCGTCGTAGACGCCAAGCGACTGCGGGTACTGGAGGCTGAAGATCTGTGGCTGCGAGGACGACATGACACCTACGATATCGACCCGCGCGAGGACGCGATCCATTCGGTCGGTTCGAAATGCCCAGTCAACGGCGTCCGGCGTGTCACCATCATCTCGACACGCCATCGACCTGGACGGGATCCCCGGTGCACCCCTTGCCTCGGCAGCTGCTCAGGATCGCGTTCGCTCTGGCCGTGCTGGTCGTCCCGGCGGCTGCCGTGGCCGCACCTCCCTCGACACCCGGCCCCGACGACCTCATCGTGGAGGCGCACCGCGGCGGACCGGCCTTGGGAGCGCCGGAGAACTCGGTGGCGTTGTTCGAGAAGGCCGTGCGAGAACCCGTCGTCGACCGGATCGAGAGCGACGTCCGGTGGACCAAGGATCGGGTTCCCGTCCTGGTGCACGATGCCACCCTGCCGTCCACCTGCACCAGATCCGGCCGCCGGGTGCGTGAGATGACCTGGGCCGAGCTGAGCCTGGTGCGCTGCTCGGGTGAGCCAGTACCCCGCCTGGTCGACCTGCTGGACGTCGTCCGCGGCACGGACGTGGACCTGAACATCGAGCTGAAGCGTGACAGCGGGCAGACCTCGTCAGAGCTGAAGGCCTTTGCCAAGGCCGTGACCACCACGGTCAACACCGCCAATCTGCCGCGCGACCAGGTGGGTTACTCGACGTTCTACTGGCGTGACTACGCGACGACCATTCGCCAGTACAGCCCGGGCCGAGCCCTCGTCGCCTTCGAGACATCGACAAGCTCCAAGCCCACCACCGCGTACGTCTACACAGCCGTTCGTCTCGCGAAGGATGTGGGAGCGACGTCGTTCACCATCAACGCATCCGACACCAATGAGCAGCTGTCACAGTTCATCGCGGATCACGGACGCATGACGGCAGGGCTCATCTACCTGCAGGGCGACAAGCAGGTGCGCTACGCACTGGCCCACCGATCCTGGGCCTTCGGCGCCGATGACCCCGTGGCCAGACGGCGGCATCTGGATCGACTGCTCGCCGACCTCGAGGAAGCACCGCTGACGCGTACCCACACCACCACCTCGACATCACCCAAGACCGTGCTCGCAAAACGATCGCTGAAGAAGGACACCAAGACGTTCATCCGGGTGGCTGGCGGCACCGGACTGCTGAACGATCGCGCCATGACGCTGCTGGACGGCGCTCGGTTCTCCGTCACCGTCACCGGAAAGGGATCTGGGGAGTTCGAGCTGGCACCGGCGGGAAGCCGATCAGGCATCGATGGCGTCCGCACCAAGATCCCGAACGGCACCAAGACCTACACCGTGTACGCCTCGCCGGGCGACGGTGGGCGCCTCAGGATCCGCATGACCTCGACCGCCACCGTGACGGTGAAGATGACCGGCTACCGGACGATCTCCTACTGATCTGCTGTCGTCCCGCGAGGACGAGGCTGGATCAGGCCTGGTAGTCCTTCAGGAGGGCTCGACCGATGATCATCTTCTGGATGTCGGACGTACCCTCACCGATCAGCATGAAGGCCGACTCGCGGTAGAGGCGTTCGATCTCGTAC
>NZ_JBAVCB010000071.1:0-7819 GCF_049586495.1 Aeromicrobium sp.
GGGCCCACCTGCGCGTAGCGGTCGTCAACGGTGGGCGTCCTGCCCTGAGCGGCGGTCCAGACCGACGCTGCTCCCAGGAGGCGGCCGAACCGGGTCACGTCACCGCGTGCCCGTAGCAACGACACCACGAATTGGGCAGCGACACCTGGTCCGATCGACGAAAGCGGTGCATCGTCGGCGGGCGGCAGCAGCTGACGCCGGTAGAGCTCCTCGAGCCCGATGTCGCTGGTGACCTGCGCACCCACGATCGATCCGGCCGACGTGCCGACGATGCGATCAGCGTCGGTCAGGTCGAGTCCAACCTCGGCCAGCCCCCACAGCAGACCGGTCTCCCAGGCGATCCCCGTAATTCCGCCGCCGCCCAGGACCAGTCCTCGTGGAGTCATGGCGTCACTGTGTCAGCCCATGAGCAGCGGGCGTGACCTGGCGCCCCATCGACGTCGACGTCGGTGACGTGGCGACCCCTCCGGGTACGGGACGGGTCGCCGCTCAGCGCCCGGCGGGGTCAGCGCGTGTTGCTGACGTTGGAGTCCAGCAGACGCCGGGTGAGGCCGACGCCGACGGCCATGGCGGCCACGGCAACCCAGGACGAGACGTTGAGCTGGGCGGCACCGGACACTCCGTGGCCCAGGTTGCACCCGCCGGCGATCCATCCACCCGCGCCGAGAAGGAAGCCACCCGCGGCCAGCTGTCCGTACCGCACGCGGGTCTCGCCGCGAGCCCGCCAGTCCCCGGTGTGCCGCGCTGCCAGGTGGGCGCCGGGAACCAGGCCGAGCAGGAAGGCGATCAACCACCACATCGGCTGGCCAGCTTCGATGCTCGCCGATGCGCCGACGGTGCTGAGGCCGAAGGTGGCGTCGCTGGCGCCCGCAAGCACCCATCCGAACACGGCCACCGCGCCCAGCGCGATCCCCGTGCGCTGCCAGGTCCAGGTCGTCGACGGCTGCGAGCCATCGAATGCGCCGCGGGTCGAGCTGGGCTCCTCCTCGCGGCGTGCCAAGGCTCGACAGATGACCAGCACCACGACCAGCAGCACGACCGCTCCCAGCAGGCGAGGCACGCCCAGCACCCCTGTGATCGTTGCCTCGGTGCCCCCGCCAAGCACCGTCGGTCCCGGGAGGTCGACGCGGGTGGCCACCAGCTCTCCGGCGATCCAGCCGGCGATGCCAACCATCGAGCCGAGCATGCCGGCGCCAAGCTTGTAGAACAGTCCCGAGGCGCAGGTGCGCCCGATGGCCATACCCGCGCCGATCAGCAGGCCACCGACGATGTTGCGCACGGGGCGGAAGGCCAGGCCCTCGTTCAGCTGGTCGAAGGCCGAGGACGCGTAGAGCAGCGACAAGCCGACCGCAGCGATCGCCACCCCGAGCAACCAGCCGCGGAGCAGGCGGGTGGAGCCGGTCCACGCCGTGGCGAACATCGAGTGGAAGCACAGACCCGCCCGCTGCAGGACGTAGCCGAGTGCAGTGCCCGCGAGAACTCCGGTGATCAGCATGAGCAACATCTGCTGATCCTGCCAGACGTCGGAGCCATCTACCTGCTCGTGTGCTCGCAAGACGCAGAGAAGATCGCGTGCCAAACTTGGAGCATGGATGTTCGCCCGTACGACGCGCTCTTGCTGGTCTCGTTCGGAGGACCGGAGCACCCCGACGACGTGATCCCGTTCCTGGAGAACGTCACGTCCGGGCGCGGCATCCCACGCGAGCGACTGGCCGAGGTGGGTGAGCACTATCACCTCTTCGGGGGCAAGTCGCCGATCAACGACCTGAACCGCGCGCTGCTCGACGCGATCCGCAAGGACCTCGCGGACCGGGGCATCGATCTGCCGGTCTACTGGGGCAACCGCAACTGGGATCCGTACCTGCGCGACGCAGCCCGCGAGATGGCCGCCGATGGAATTGAACGCGTGGCGTGCTTCCTCACCAGTGCCTATTCCTCGTACTCCGGATGCCGTCAGTACCGCGAGGACCTGCACGATGCCTCGACCGGTCTGACCATCGGCATGGATCGCCTGCGGCACTACTTCAACCACCCCGGTTTCGTCGGACCCTTCACCGACGCCACCCGGGCAGCGCTGGCAGGGGCGCCCGCGGGCACCCATGTCGTGTTCGTGACCCACTCGATCCCCACCAGCATGAACACTGACAGCGGCGGTCCCGACCAGCATGCCTACGAGCGCCAGCACGAGAGCGTCGCAGCGCTGGTGGCCGACGGTGCGGGAGCCCAGGCATGGTCGTTGGCCTACTGCTCGCGGTCCGGCTCCCCGCACGTGCCGTGGCTGGAGCCGGACATCAACGACCACATGGCACACCTGTCCGAGCAGGGCGTCGAGTCAGTCGTCGTCGTGCCGATCGGCTTCATCTCCGACCACATGGAGGTCATCTACGATCTCGACACCGAGGCGATGGCTACGGCCGAGCGTCTTGGCATGCAGTTCGACCGCGTCGACACCCCAGGATCGAGCGCCGCTTTCGTCTCGATGGTCGGCGACCTGCTGCTCGAGCGGGCCGCGGCCGAGCGCGGCGAGGCGCCAGATCACATCGCGTTGGGGGAGTTCGCCGCTTCCCACGATCGCTGCCCGATGGATTGCTGCCCCAACGTGCGCGCTCCGCTGCCCACCGTCGGCGGCGTGTGAGCCGGTTGCCCGTCCCCGGCGATCTGCTCAGTCTGGCCCGCGCCGTGGGCCTGGAGGCGGCGGCCTTCGTGCGACGCTCCCGCCCAACCGGACGAGTCGACGTCGCGGCGACGAAGTCGAGCCCGACCGACGTGGTCACGCAGATCGACCGGGCCACCGAGGATCTGATCCGTTCTCGCATCCTTGACGCTCGTCCCGATGACGGCTTCGTCGGCGAGGAGGGTGAAGATCTGATCGGCACGTCCGGCGTCGATTGGGTCGTGGACCCGATCGACGGCACCGTCAACTTTGTCTACGGCATCGGCGCGTACGCCGTCTCGATCGCCGTGCGGGTCAACGGCGAGGTCGTGGCTGGCTATGTCGTGTCGGTGCCCACCGGTGAGTCCTACGGCGCGGTGCGAGGGGAGGGCTCGTGGCGGTATGACGGCGACCAGCGCGTTGGGATCACGGCGCCGCGCCCTGAGAGTGTGGCCCACGCCCTGGTGGCCACCGGGTTCAGCTATCAGCCCGACATCCGGACCAGGCAGGCGGCCGCGATGGCCCTGTTCATTCCACAGGTGCGTGACATCCGCCGGATCGGCTCGGCCGCACTCGACCTGTGTGGTCTGGCGGAGGGGCGTTACGACGCCTACGTCGAGGAGGGTCTGCACCCGTGGGACCTTGCCGCCGGCGGCCTCGTGGCCTCGGAGGCCGGCCTGGTGCTGTCGGGCCTGGACGGTCCGCCGGACCGCCGCATGGTCATGGCCGCTCATCCGTCGATCGCTGAGGAATATTTCGCCCTGATTCGCGCTTGTGGCTTCTAGCGGCGTAGATCCCGTGGGCGTCCGTCTGGGCGCCGAAGTGCTCGCGGTGGCCATGTGGCACAATCGCGCCGACGAGGATGCAGACCTGGAGGGTTGATGGCAACCGATTACGATGCCCCACGCAAGACCGACGAGGACCAGTCCGAGGACAGCCTCGAGGAGTTGAAGGCGCGTCGTCACGAGAAGAACTCGGGCAAGGTCGACGAGGACGAGACCGAAGCGGCTGAGTCCTTCGAGCTGCCCGGAGCCGACCTCTCGCACGAGGAGCTCGCCGTCCAGGTCGTTCCCCGTCAGAACGACGAGTTCACCTGCTCGTCCTGCTTCCTGGTGCACCACCGCAGCCAGCTGGCCTCGGACAAGAAGGGCGTGCTCGTCTGTCGCGACTGCGACGGCTGAGCCCCGCACCCACCACCACTACTTCTTCTTCGACGGCTCCTGCTTGAGCGGCTTCATGCCGGGCGGCAGGTGCCCGGTCGATCTGATCCAGTAGGTCGAGGCGCCGCGCCGCACGCCGATCTTCACGACCTCCACGAGCGCGCCGCCCACCATCGCCCAGGCGATGGCCTCGCCGCTGCCGACATCGGGGTGCCGTCCGTTGACGGGTGGTTTGCGGCCGGTGACCCCGCGCCACGCGACCATGGCGACGCGCTGGGCGAGCAGACCGCTGACAATGGTGGACCCGCGGTCCAGCATCTTCCATGAGCTCTTGCTCCCGACCGATGCCTTCGGCGGCGGGGCGGTGTCGATCGTGGGCTTGTCAGACTTCTTGGCCACGGGCGGTCCCTTCGTGGGGGGTCGTGCGATGAGCGTTGATGGCAGCGGCGAGATCGTCGGGGTACCGGCTGGAGATCAGCCAGTAAGGAGTCGGGTCCGTGGGGTCGTCGACGTGCACCAGCACACCGCGATCGAGATACGGCCGGGTGACCAGATGGGCTCGCGCGTCGGCGTCGACGCCCAGGCGGGCCCGGTACTCAGCGCGATGCAAGGGCTCGGCGGCGCCAACGGAGCCAATGGAGAGGTGAGCCGGTCCTACGCGCAGACCCTGGTCAGTGGCGGCGACCCGTAGTCCGCCGTACGTCAGCACCATCGCGCCGCACAGTGCGCCGATCAGTCCCGTCGTCACGAGAGCGGCCGTCGTGGTGCCGACGACCAGCACGAGCCAGCCGCACGTGAGGGCGAACGCGGTCGCGGCCACCCACCACGAGGGTGGGGCCGTCAGTCGTTCGGTGTGATCAGTCGGCACGTACCCAGCCTGCCTCATCGAGGCGACCATTGCCTCGCCGGTAGGGTCGGATTCATGTCCGAGGTGACGATCAGGCGGCTCGATCCAGAGGTGCCGCTGCCGCAGTATGCGCATCCTGGCGACGCCGGAGCCGATCTGGTCAGCACCATCGACGCCGTGATCGAACCGGGTGCGCGCGTGCTGGTGCCCACTGGCATCGCGGTGGCCCTGCCGGACGGGCTCGCCGCATTCGTGCATCCCCGGTCGGGACTGGCGCTGCGGCACGGATTGTCCATCGTGAACACCCCGGGCACGATCGACGCCGGTTACCGCGGCGAGGTCAAGGTCCTGTTGATCAATCACGACCGCACGGAGCCGGTGACGATCACGCGCGGCGATCGCATCGCCCAGCTGGTCATCCAGCGCGTCGAGATCGTCGACTTCGTCGAGACCGACGCCCTGCCCGAATCCCCGCGCGGCATGGGTGGGTACGGATCCACCGGCCGCACCACCACCACGAGCTGAGGACCACATGGCCATCTTGCGCCGCACGAAGAACAAGATTACGACCGAGCCCGGCGATGACGCCCCCGAGACCGTCGTCGCGCCGCCCGCTCCACGGGCCGATGGCCCCTTCGACTCCTCGGAGAAGTCCACCGAAGGCGAATCGGCTTACGTGGACTTCGGCGCGCTGAAGGTGCGCGGCCGTGTCGGTTTCGAGATTCGCGTGCAGGCAGACGGCGACTCCGAGGACGTCGGTTCTGCGGTGCTCGTCACGGAGGACTCCGCCCTCGAGCTGAGGGCGTTCGCCTCCTCGCGGACCGGCGGACTCTGGGACGAGGTGCGCGCCGAGCTGATCGCCGAGGTCGAGCGGTTGGACGGCACCCACGAGACCATCGAGGGAGCCTTTGGCCCCGAGCTGCACCTGCGCATCCCGATCACGATGGAAGATGGCGATTCAGGATTCCAGCCGAGCCGCATCGTCGTCGTCGAGGGCCCTCGGTGGATGTTGCGCGGCACCTTCCTCGGCCAAGCCGCGTTGACGCCGGACGACGATGGGCTGCTGTTCCGCGCGTTCCGCGACGTGGTTGTCACCCGGGGCACCGAGGCGATGGCATCGCGCGATCCGCTGTTTCTCACCCTTCCGAACAACGCGCTCGTGGTTGATCCCGACGCAGACACAGGTGCGGAGTAGCCTGACCACATGGCTGGAATTATGAGTCGAGTGCTCGATCGTCGCTCGTCCGATCAACGTGATGCCGATGAGTTGCAGCAGGACTCGGTGAAGGCCGGATGTGGCCCGATCTCCAGCTGCAACAACCGTGCCGTCGTCACGATCCACGGGGAGCTGCGATCGGTCACCCTGCGCCCGGTGGACGGTGTTCCGGCGCTCGAGGCGGAGATCTACGACGGTTCGGCAGCAGTCATCTTGGTGTGGCTTGGCCGACGTCGCATCGAAGGCGTCGCGGCGGGACGTCGACTCACGGCGCACGGCCGGATCGGCCGCCGCAACGGCGAGCGAATCATCTACAACCCGCGCTACGAGCTCGACGCGTAAGTGAGCGCGTCAGACCGCTCCAGCGACGTCCACGCGACCGTCGAGCATGTCGTGCGCGCCCAGCTTGCCAAGGCGCTGGGCGGTCGTCGCGGCATCATCGAGGGCGCAGTGCCCACGATCGTCTTCACCTCGATCTTTGTCGTCACCAACCAGCTTCGACCAGCCCTGATCGCTGGTCTCAGTCTGGCTGTTCTCGCCGTCGTGGTGCGCCTGGTCCAGCGCTCCACCGTCCAGTTCGCGTTCAATGCGCTGTTCGGCATCGGCATTGCCGCCGCCTTCGCGCTTCGCGCTTCGTCGGCCGGTGGCACTCCTGAGGACGCCGCTCGGGCGTTCTTCACACCCGGCTTGATCTACAACGGCGTCTACGGCATCGTGCTGGTGCTCACCGTGCTGATCGGTTGGCCGCTGGTGGGCTTCCTCGTGGGCAGCGTCACCGGCGACGCCACAGCGTGGCACGACGACCCCGCCGTCGTGCGTCTGTGCTCGCGCCTCACCTTGGTGCTGGCCGCTCCGTGCATCCTGCGCGTTGCCGTGCAGCTGCCGTTGTGGCTCGACAGTCAGATCGGCCTGCTGGGCGCCACCAAGATCGCCATGGGCTGGCCGTTGCAGGTGGCGGCCTTCGCGGCCATTGGCTGGCTGCTCAGTCGCGACTCAATTCCATCGGAGCCCGAGGCCGAACAGGCCTGATCGCTCAGTTCTTGGGGCTGAGCAGCTGCGCGATGTCGCTCTCGGCCTGCTCGGGTGTGACGATCAACAGCTCGTCACCGGCCTCAAGCGAACGGTCCGGTTCGGGGGTCTGGATCGTGTTGTCGCGCAAAATTGCGACGAGCACGGCATCGGCGGGCCACGGCACGTCGCTGACTCGTCGACCCACGAACGGTGACCCCTCGGGCATCGTCAGCTCGACCAGGTTGGTGTTGCTCTGTCGGAACGTGAACAGGCGCACCAGATCGCCGACCGTGACGGCCTCCTCGACCAGGGCCGACATCAGGCGTGGCGTCGACACCGAGACATCGACCCCCCACGACTCGCCGAACAGCCACTCGTTGCTGGGGTGGTTGACGCGGCCGACGGTGCGCGGCACGGCGAACTCGGTCTTCGCCAGCAACGACGTGACCAAGTTGACCTTGTCGTCCCCGGTTGCCGAGATGACCACGTCGCACGACTCGAGCTGAGCCTCCTCCAGGGAGGACAGCTCGCAGGAGTCGGCCAACAGCCACTGCGCTTCGGGGACCAGATCGGAGCGGATGGCGCTGGGAGCCTTGTCGATCAGGAGCACGTGATGACCGTTGCCGACCAACTCCTGGGCGATGGAACGACCCACGGCGCCTGCTCCGGCGATGACGACGCGCATCAGTCGGCCTCCGGTCCGCCGTCGAGCACACGATGCGCCTTGTCGGCACCGTCCTCGCGCATGATGATGCTCAGGAAGTCACCCTCCTGGATGACCGTGTTCTGCTGGGGAATCAGACCGGACCCGAGTCTGGTCAGGTAGGCGACGCGGCCGCCGGTCTGTGCTTCGAAGGTGTCGATCCGTCTGCCCACCCACGACAACGGGGCGTAGGCGGTGTCAAGGCGGACCTCGCCGGACGGATCGCGCC
>NZ_JBAVCB010000072.1:0-5937 GCF_049586495.1 Aeromicrobium sp.
ATGCAAGCCGGCGACGTTGTCAGCGCTTCGGCCGTATCCCAGGGCTCGGTTGCCGCACGCGTTGTTTCCGATCATGCCCCCGACGGTGCACCGGGTGTGGGTCGATGGATCGGGGCCGTACCGCAGACCGTGTGGCGCAGCAGATCGCTGCAGGGCGGCGTGGACCACGCCCGGGTCGACCCGGGCGGTCCGTGCCTCGAGATCGACCTCGTGCACCCGGTTGAGGTGTCGGCTGAAGTCCATCACGACCCCCGCACCGATGGCATTGCCGGCGATCGAGGTGCCCGCTCCGCGTGACGTGAGCGGCACGCCCGTCTCGGCGCAAGCAGTGACGACCGCCAGCACGTCCTCAACACTGCGTGGATGCACCACCACGGCAGGCTCGACGCGGTACAGCGAGGCGTCGGTGCTGTAGAGGGCGCGGGCCAAGGTCGAATCGTCGACGTCGCGGACGCCAAGACGCCGCATGGTGGCCGCAACATCGCGAGCTGCGATGACACCTGCGGGCGATCGTGCGGACATGGGTAGCATGCTACTTCACGAGCGCGATGCCCACGTGCGCACGGCGAGTTGTGCGCCGACCTCGTCGAGCAGCAGCGCCGCGGTGTGCTCGAGGTGCTCGCGCATGGCCGTCGCAGCGGCGGCCGCGTCGCCAGCGGCGACCGCTTCGACGATGGGGGCGTGCTCCTCGGCGACATCTGCCATCGTGCGCGAGCGGCCCATCGTCGACACGCCTCGCACCTGGATGGAGTCGCGCAGGCGATCGACTTCGCGGGTCAGCAGCACGTTGCCGAGCGCCTCTCCCAACGCGGCGTGCAGGGCGCGATCGTGCCAGGTGAACGCCACCTCGTCACCGGTTCGCGCTGCCGACCGCATGGCCTCCAACTCCGTGCTCAACCGGCCCACCAGGATGTCGTCGGCGGACTCGGCAGCTCCAGCAGCGGCCGGAACCTCCAACATCAGCCGCAGCTCGAACACGTCACGGACATCCTCGGCGCGGACGCCTCGGATCGTGATGCCGCGATTGCGCTCGATCGTCACCAGTCCCAGATCGGCCAGCCGCAGCACCGCCTCACGCACTGGCGTGCGCGACACGCCGAGCTCGTCGGACAGCCGGTAGACCGAATGACGACTGCCCGGACCGAGCTCGCCGGTGAGAATTTGCTGCCGCAGCCGCACGAACACGTCATCGGTCGTCGACCTGCGGTCGGGAGCGTTGGTCACCAGAGCTCGATCGACTGCTGAAGGATCGTGGCGATGTCGTCCGCGCGCACCTCGCGCGGCGCCGTGGCCAACAGCCGCTGCTGCATCATCGTGCCCTCGACCAGCCCGCCGATGTCAGAGCTGTCGAACCCGACCTCGGCCAGACCGGACGGGATCCCGACGTCACGCATCACGGCCGCCAGCACGGACGGCAGGAACTCGGCCGCGTCGTCAGGGCGAAGCGCCGCAGGCGCCAGCAGCTCGGCAGCGCGCACGTGGCGGTCAGGAGCCGCGTCAAAGGTGAAACGAAAGGCGGCCGGCGCACTGAGCGAGACGGCCATGCCGTGCGGCACCATGGCGTGATCGGCGTCATAACCTGCGGGGCGGAAGTTCTTGACCTGGCCGGCAATCGGATAAGCGTTGGCGTGCGGGATGTGGACACCTGCATTGCCGAATCCGAGACCGGCAAACGTGGCAGCCATCGCCATCTGCGTCCGAGCCTCGAGATCGTCGCCGTGGCGCACGGCTGTCCGAAACGACGTGGCCATCAGGCTCAACGCCTTCTCTGACCACATGTCGGCGATCGGATTCGCGCCGCAGTACGGCACGCGCTGATTGGCTTGCTTGTGCTCATAGGACGTGAAGGGTCGCGCCGTGTAGCTCTCCAGTGCGTGACACAAGATGTCAAGGCCGGACGCGGCTGTCACGCCATCGGGCTGAGTGAGGGTCAGCTGAGGGTCGACCACAGCAAGCGTCGGGCGCAGACGAGAGTGCGAGATGCCGGTCTTGACGTGCTGACTCACCACGTCCAGCACGCAGATCGTCGTGCTCTCGCTTCCCGTGCCGGTGGTGGTGGGGATCGCCACCAGCGGCAGAAGGGGCTTCGCGGGCGCCCGGCCGCCGCCGACGGGGGCGTTGACATAGTCCATCAGCTCGCCCTCGTTGGTCACGAGCAGATTGACTGCCTTGGCGGTGTCGATGCTGCTGCCTCCACCGATCGCGACGATGACGTCGAACGGCCCCTCGGCGCGACCGAAGGCGATCGCCTCCTCGAGGCTTCCATCGGTCGGCTCGACCCGGGCGCGGTCGAACAGCACCGCCTCCATGCCGCTGCGCGCCAAGGTCTGGATGATCTCGGCGGGCGAGCCGGTGGCGGCGACGCCCGGGTCGGTGACGACCAGCACCCGCTGCGCGCCGAGCTGGGCCAGGTCGTGACCGAGCTCGAATCGTGCTCCGACACCGAACTTCAGCCCGGGCGCTCCGTAGGTGAATACGGTCTCGGGACGCTCGGGTGCGAACTGGTTCACGGGTGAACCTCCTGTGTCGTGATGCTCAGCACCCTACGCAAACGACCTCCTGCGCGAGAGCCGCTGGGTGGAGGAATCTAGGCTGGGGCTCGAAGGAGACCGCGTGTTCATGAGCAAGTCCCACCGCATCGCTGCCTCGGCGGCCGCCCTCGCGATCGTGGCGTCCGGCTGTCAGGCCTCGACCGGCGACCCCGATCCGACCCCGTCGACTGCCTCGTCGAGCGCTCCCACGCCCGCCCCGACGGCCGATGACTCCGATCTTGCACCTTTTGAGTCCGGGCCGGAGAGCCCGCTCGGGTACGGCCTGCAGGTCCCCGACGGCGCCACCCAGCTCGGCCCGTTGACCCGCATCCGCAGCGAACAGCTCATCGCCACCTACGCCCCCGACCTGCAGGCCGCCGAGGCACAAGAGGCCGCTGACGCGCGTGCCAAGCTGGCCGAGCGCCAGTCCGAAGATCCCACCGCCACCGCCCCCACCCCGGCTCCTGACGACCGGCCGAGCGACGACACCTTCACCACCTTGGAGGACGAGCCACTTCCCGACACGGTCATCTCGGTGATGCGGATCGACGGTGATCCGACCCAGGTGGTGGGTCGCATGCTGGCGCAGCTGGAGGCCATGCTGCCGAAGGCCGACGTGCCGACCGATCTGGACTCATGGTGCGAGTCGACGAAGAAACGCATCTCCGCATGTCGACTTGACGTCAGCGGGACCACGTCGGACCAACGCGAGGTCAACGTCATCGTGACGGTGGATCCTGGCAACGTCAAGACTCGCACGGCAGCACCGTCGGCGTTGCGCCGTCCCGTCATGACGCTGCAGCTCAAGTACGTCGGCGATCCCCGCATCGGTCAGGTCGAACGAGAGTCTGGCGACATCGGCGACGTGCGGGAGGTGCAGGACACGCCGGACCCCTCGGGTCTGCTCTGGCCGAGCATGGATCTGGACGCCCCCCGCTCCACTCCTCTGGCTGACGACTTCGTTGCTCCCGACGACGCGACGATCCTGCTCAGCGGGTTCAAGCCGTCATTCGTGGAGCTGACGACCGACAAGGCTGCGTCGGCCGACAGCCTGGCCGAGAAGTGGGTCGCCGACCGTGCCGACGGTCCGATCGCCAAGGACGTGGCCGTCGAGCTCAACGAGGTCAGCACGACCTACAGCGGCACCAAGGGCGACACCTTCTACCGTGCGACCTACGTGCTGTCGGCCCGCGGCAACTACGTGCTGCTGATGGTGTACCCGCCCGACAGCACCTCCTGACGTCCGGCCGCCCCGCCCTCACTCCGAGAACTGCTCCCGACGCTCCAGGACGTGGGTGACCATGGGAAGCACGCGCAGGTCGCCGACATCTTCCAGCCGGACCCATTGCGCCAGATCCGTGCTGCCTCCCACGTCGATCACCTGCAGTGGCACGTCTGCATCGACAGTGACCGCGAACAGCAGATGGACCCCGTGATAGTCCTCGTACCGGTCGTCGCGACCGATGTCGACCACGTGCACGTCATGCACGTCCACGAGCCGGACCGTCACGGCACGTAGTCCGGTTTCCTCATAGAGCTCGCGTTCGACCGCCAGGCGCGGCGACTCTCCGTGGTCCACTCCCCCGCCGGGCAGCGTCCACGCGCCGGGCGGGAATCCGACTGGCGAGATCCGCGTCAGCAACACCCGTTCGTCCCCGTGGTCGGTGCGGAAGACGATCGCGTACGCGCCCAGTCGTTGGGTGCAGTGGGCGTCGTTCATCAGTGCCTTCCAGTCGGCGTGCGGTTCCCCCCTAGAATCGCAGATCATGAGCGCCCTGGAATCACTACCGGTCGTCACTGCAGCTCCCAAGGAGCGAGTGGCCTATCTCGACAACGCCCGCTACTGGGTCATGCTGCTGGTCGTCATTGGTCACTCGCTGACCCAGTTCGTGGCCATGGACTCAGCGCGGGCGGTGTACGTGTGGATCTACGCCTTCCACATGCCCTTCTTCATCGTGATCTCCGGCTACACGGCCCGCCGCTACATGGGCGATGCGCGCCAGGTGAAACGCATCATCAGCACGCTGGTCGTGCCGTATCTGCTCGTGGAGACCACGCTGCAGCTGCTCATGCGGCACTACACCGGTCGACCGGATCCGTTGGCGCTGCTGTCCCCGCAATGGCTCGGGTGGTTCCTCGCCGCACTGTTCGTGTGGCGCCTGACCACCCCCATCTGGCGCGCGTTGAAGTACCCGATCACCACGTCGATCGTCATCTCGTTGCTGGTGGGTCTGATCGAGGTGCCCAATGTGCTGGCCCTGCCCAAGATCCTCGGCTTTCTGCCGTTCTACGTCGTGGGCTTGCACATGACCCGCGAGCGCTTCCTGACGTTGTCTCGCACCCCGGTACGGATCGCGTCAGCAATCATTCTCACCGTGGCGTTCGTCCTGTGCTACCTGTACTCACGCAACTGGACGACCGATTGGTTGCTGTACAAGGCCCGCTACGACGAATCGCCCCTGAACTCGACCCCGCTGGAGGGGATCACGCAGCGTGCCGAGCTGCTGGTCATCGGTTTCACCCTGTCGTTCGCTGCGCTCGCGCTGATACCCCGGCGGCGCTCATGGACCACTCGCCTCGGTCAGCGCACGTTCTACTGCTACCTGCTGCACGGGTACATCATCTTGATCCTCAACCAGCAGTTCGGTCTGTTCGACACGCTGGAGGCTTACGGCGTCGTGGCCGTCATCGGCGCCATCATCGCGGCCATCGCGCTGGCCAACCTGCTGATGCTCGAGGTGGTCAGGCGAGTCTTCCGACCGCTCTTCGAACCCAATCTGACCTGGCTGTTTCGCGAGGTCGCCACCTCCTCCGACCAGTCACGGACACCCGCTGCAGAGTCACCGGCCGTGAGCCCCACCCGTTCGGTGTGACTCGTCGGCGGACGACGAAACAGGCCCCCCACCCACACGGGTGAGGGGCCTGCGGTCGACTGAAGCCGACGGTCAGCTGTTCTCGAAGGAGAAGTCGCTGTCGTCGAGCATCACCGGTGCCTGGTCGCCGCCGAAACCGTAGTCGTAGTCGCCATAGCCGGTGACGGCGTAGGCGGCCTGACGAGCCTCTTCGGTGGGCTCCACCTTGATGTTGCGGTAGCGATCCAGACCGGTGCCGGCCGGGATCAGCTTGCCGATGATGATGTTTTCCTTCAGACCACGCAGCGAGTCGGACTTGCCGTGGATCGCAGCATCGGTGAGGACGCGGGTCGTCTCCTGGAAGGAGGCGGCCGACAGCCACGACTCGACAGCCAGCGAGGCCTTCGTGATGCCCATCAGGACCGGTCGGCCGGAGGCGGGGGTGCCACCTTCGGCGACGACGCGACGGTTCTCCTCCTCGAAGACCGCGCGGTCGACCAGATCACCCGGGATGAGCTTGGCAGCGCCCTGCTCGATCACGGTGACGCGACGCA
>NZ_JBAVCB010000073.1:0-14284 GCF_049586495.1 Aeromicrobium sp.
GGGCTGCACGTCGCAGTATTCGCCCTCACGGCCCAGCCGCCAGACCTGCTCGACGACGCCGGCGGTGTCGGCGACCGGATCGGTGTTCGCCATGGCGTGCACGCACGTGAAGCCGCCGCGTGCGGCCGCCCGAGAACCCGTGAAGACGGTCTCGGCGTCCTCGCGGCCCGGCTCACGCAGGTGGGTGTGCAGGTCGACCAGACCCGGTAGTGCGATCAGTCCCGCACCGTCGATCTCGGTGCCCTCGCCGGACACGTCGGCGCCGATCTGAGCGATCGTGCCGTCCGTGATCTCGATGTCGGTGGGCTCGGCGCCGAGGATGGAGACCCGGCGGATGATCAGGTCGCTCATGCAGTTCCTTCTGCTGGATCTGAGGTGTCGTCGGCCGGTGCTCCGCCGACCAACAGGTACAGGACGGCCATGCGCACCGCGACCCCGTTGGTGACCTGCTCGACGATGACCGATCTGACGTGATCGGCGACGTCGGCGGTGATCTCCATGCCGCGGTTCATCGGGCCCGGATGCATCACGATCGCATGATCGGGCAACCGTTTCATGCGTGCCGTGTCCAGCCCGTAGCGGCGGCTGTACTCCCGTGCGCTCGGGAAGTACGAGGCATTCATGCGCTCGGCCTGCACGCGCAGCATCATGACCGCGTCGGCCTTCTCCAGCGAGGCGTCGAGGTCGTACGAGGTCTCGACCGGCCAGCTCTCGACGCCGACCGGCAGCAGCGTCGGCGGCGCGACCAGCGTGACCTTCGCCCCCAGCGTGTGCAGGAGCAGCGCATTGGACCGTGCCACCCGGCTGTGCAGCACGTCGCCGACGATCGTGACGTTCTTGCCCTCCAGCCCATCGTCGCCCTCAGCCGCCAGATGCCTCCGCATCGTGAAGGCGTCGAGCAGAGCCTGGGTGGGATGCTCGTGGGTACCGTCGCCAGCGTTGATGACCGCGCCGTTGGTCCACTGCATGTGCGCGAGGCGGTGCGGCGCTCCGGAGTGCTGATGGCGCACGATCACGGCATCGGCGCCCATGGCCTGCAGCGTCAGTGCGGTGTCCTTCAGGCTCTCGCCCTTGGAGACGCTCGATCCCTTGGCAGAGAAGTTGATGACGTCGGCGCTGAGTCGCTTGGCCGCAGCCTCGAACGAGATGCGCGTGCGGGTGGAGTCCTCGAAGAACAGGTTGACCACGGTGCGGCCGCGCAGGGTGGGCAGCTTCTTGATCGGCCGGCTCGCCACTCCGAGCAACTCCTCGGCGGTGTCGAGGATGCGCACGGCGTCGGCACGGTTGAGATCGCCGGCGCTCAGCAGGTGCCTGATCATGCTCCGCTCCCCTGCACGATCGAGACGTCATCGCGTCCATCAGTCTCAGCCAGGGCGACCTTGACGCTCTCGGACAGCGAGGTCGGCAGGTTCTTGCCAACAAAGTCGGCGCGGATGGGCAGCTGGCGGTGGCCTCGGTCGATCAGCACCGCGAGCTGCACCGCCTGCGGCCGGCCGATGTCGGCCAGCGCGTCGAGCGCCGCACGGATGGTGCGGCCGGAGAACAGCACGTCATCGACCAGGACGACGACCTTGCCGTCGACGTCGTCAGGGATGTCGGTGTGCTCCAGTGCCCGGGCGGGCTTCAGGCGCAGGTCGTCGCGGTACATCGTGGTGTCGAGAGCGCCCGCAGTGATAGCGCGGCCCTCCACGTCCGACATGCGCTCGGCGATGCGGCGGGCCAGGTCGACGCCACGCGTGGGGATCCCGAGGATCACCAGGCCGTCAGCGTCTCGATTGCGTTCGAGGATCTCGTGGGTGATGCGGGTCAACGCACGGGAGATGTCCTGTTCGTCGAGGACAGTACGTGCGGGCGCAGCACTCGAATCGGCACCGATGGGCGTCGTCACGAGTGACCTCCTTCTCCGCCTCACGGGACGGCCGTTAAAGGATGTCGATCGGCCCTCACCCTAGCAGCGCCGGGACGGCCGGACGCCACCCCCGGGAGGTGGGGCTGGCGTTCGGTGGGAGGCGCCACGTCGCCAAGCGACGCGGTGAAACCACTGATCAGGGTCGGAACGGCGCTGCGGACCGGGACCCGTGCCGAAGATCACCCACACACGTCTTGGACTAGGTGGCCAAGGAGGGCTTGAGCTCGACCAGACGGCCCAGCAGCCCTGCGACGAACTTCGGCGACTCATCGGTGGAGAACTCGCCGGCTAGGTCAACCGCCTCGCTGACCGCTACGGCGTCCGGAACATCGTCGCGGTAGAGGATCTCGTAGGCGCCGATGCGCAGCAAGTTGCGGTCGACGCCGGGCATGCGCTCCATCGTCCAGCCGACGGCGTGCTCGGCGATCAGCTCATCGAGACGCTCATGATGCGCCACGACGCCCTCCACCAGGGCAGCGGCGTAGTCGTTGGCCGGATACTCGTGATGGGCGGACCGGCGTTCAGCCAGCGAGCCACCCAACGGAAGATCCTGCAGCTCTGACTCGAACAACACGTCCAGCGCACGCTTGCGGGACTTGGTACGGGCCGACATCAGCCCTGGACTCGGCCCTGATAGCTGGCGTCACGGGTGTCGACCTTGATCTTCTCGCCATTGACGATGAACAGCGGGACCTGGATCTCCTTGCCGGTCTCCAGCTTCGCCGGCTTGGTGCCACCGCTGGAGCGATCGCCCTGCAGACCGGGTTCGGTGTACTCGACCAGCAGCTCAACCGTCGGGGGCAGCTCGACATAGAGCACGCGACCGTCATTGGTGGCCACGACAGCCTCCTGATTCTCCAGCAGAAATCCCACGGCGTCGCCCATGATGGCGGGCGACACCTCGGTCTGCTCGAAGGTGGCGGTGTCCATGAACACATAACTGGTGCCGTCGTTGTACAGGTACTGCATCGTGCGCTTGTCGACCGTGGCCGTCTCGACCTTCATGCCGGCGTTGAACGTACGATCAACGACCTTGCCGGACTCGACGTTCTTCAGCTTGGTACGGACGAAGGCGGGACCCTTGCCCGGCTTGACGTGCTGGAAATCGGTCACAGCCCACAGCTGCTTCTCGATGACCAGCACCATGCCGTTCTTCAGATCGTTCGTGGTAGCCATCAGGCAATCTCCAGGAGTTCGGTGGTCATGTCGGTGAGGATCTCGGGCTGGCCCGGACCGCTCGTCACGACGACGGTGTCTTCGATGCGCACTCCCCCACGTCCGGGGACATAGATGCCGGGCTCGACCGTGAGGACGGTGCGAGGGACGAGTCTACCGGCGTGCGTGGCCCCTACGAACGGGTCCTCATGAATCTGGAGTCCGACGCCGTGACCGAGGCCCGTGGTGAACCGATTCAGCCACCCCGATGCGTCCAGCGACGACCGGGAAGCGCGGTCGACATCCACCACGGCAGCACCGTCGACACAGGCTCGGACACCGGCCTGCTGAGACTCGAGGACGGCGCCGTGCACCTCACGCTGCCACTCATCGGCCGAGCCCATGACCACCGTTCGCGTGCAGTCAGCGTGATAACCCTCGACGCGCGCTCCGAAGTCGATCTTCAGCAGCTCACCGGTGCCGATGACACGGTCGGTCGGCTGGTGATGCGGAATCGCGGAGTTCTCGCCCGCGGCCACGATGGTCGAGAACGCGATCGCCTCGGCACCGGTGTCGAGCATGCGGAACTCCAGACGACGGGCGATGTCCCGCTCTGTCGCGCCCACGAGCGGTTGCTCGTACAGCCATGTCAACGCGTCGGTCGACACCAAGCAGGCACGGCGCAGCGAGTCGACCTCGTGCTCGTCCTTCACCTCGCGCAGTCGTTCGACCACGGTGCCCGCAGAGACGACGGTGGCCGCCGCGGCTTCGACCAGACGCGCATGGTCATCGACGCTGAGCGAGTGCGTCTCTGCGGCCCAGGGATCGGCTCCGACGACGCGCGCCGCCATGCCGCCCAGCACGTCCCTTCCGACCACGATCTCCAGATCCGGCGACTCCGCAGCGGCCTGGTCGCGATAACGGCCATCGGTGAAGAGCACGGCTTCGCCCTCGACCGGCACCAGCAACGCACCGTTCGAGCCGGTGAATCCGCTCAGATAGCGCACGTTCACCAGCGTCGTGACCAACAATCCGGCAACACCCTGAGCGGTCAGCTCATCGACGAGTCGGGCCCGCCGATCCGTCGTGCTCATGCGCTGATGGCCCGAAAGCTGTCGTGCAGGACCGACTCGTCGGGGCCCGCGAGGATCGTTGGCTTGGCCAGTGCGTCGAGCACCACGAAGCGCAGCTCGTTGCCGCGGGACTTCTTGTCCAGTCGCATCGTGGCCAGCACCTCCTCCCACCCCGCTGCCCCGTCGTAGGTGGTCGGAAGCCCCGCCGCGGCCAGCACGGTGCGGTGCTGCTCGAGCAGCGCCGCATCAATGCGTCCGGTGCGGTGCGCCAGCTCGGCCACGAACACCATGCCAATCGAGATCGCCTCACCGTGTCTCATGGGCGCCGAGTCCGCGCTGTGCCCCATCGGCGCCGAGTCCGCGCTTCGCATCTGATGGAGAGCCAGCTTCTCGATCGCGTGGCCGAGGGTGTGGCCGTAGTTGACCGCCTCGCGGCCGATGCCATGAGCACGGTGCAGGCTCGGCACCAATCCAGCAGAGCTTCCGCTGGTCTCGCGGAGGTCGCCGCTGACGGCGGCGGCCTTGACCTCGATCCCACGTTCGATCAGCTCGGCGAGCACGGGCGAAGCGGCATCGAGGGCCGACGCCGGGTCGCGGCTGAACAGATCCAGGATCACCGGATCGGCGATGAACCCGCACTTGAGCACCTCAGCCATGCCGCTGCGCAGCTCGGCTTCAGGCAACCCAGAGAGCACATCGAGATCGCACAGCACCCCGGCCGGTTCGTGGAAGGCGCCGACCAGGTTCTTGCCGTGATCAGTGTTGATTCCGGTCTTGCCACCGACGGCCGCATCAACCATGCCCAGGACGCTGGTGGGCACGTTGACGAACCGCACTCCGCGCAACCACGTGGCCGCCACGAACCCCGCCAGATCAGTGGTGGCTCCGCCGCCGAGACCGATGACGACGTCCGAACGGGTGAAGCCGCTCTCGCCCAGGATGCGCCAGCAACGGGTCAGCACCTCGGCAGTCTTCGCTGCCTCGCTGTCAGGGACCTCGATCAGCTGCACACGCACGCCGTCGGCCGTGAGCGAGGCGTGCAGCCCATCGGCGCGGTCGGCCATGGTCGGCGGATGGATGATCGCTGCTCGAACGGCCGTGTCGCCGACGAGAGCGCGCAGCTCCTCGTGCACGCCGCGGCCGATCACGACGTCGTACGGGTGATCGGTGCCGATCCTGATGCGGCGGGTCATCGCCGAGCTCCGACCAGGTCCGCAATCCGGTCCGCGACCTGAATCGCGTCGAGCTCGTCAGTGACCACCGTGTAGGTGGCGACCGCGGTGTAGAGCGGTCTCCGGGCGTCCATCAACGATTTGAGCTGCGAGCGGACGTTGCCCAGCAGCAGCGGTCGCCCCGCGCCGAGCCCGACCCGCGAAGCGGCGGCGCTGAGGCCCACGTCAAGGAACACGACCTGATGTCCGACCAAGGCGGTCCGCGTGGCGGCGCTCAGAACGGCACCCCCTCCCAGGGCGAGCACGCCGTCGTGCTCGGCCAGTGCCGTGGCGACGGCGTGCTCCTCCAGACCGCGGAAGTGTTGTTCGCCATGGTCGATGAAGATCTCTTGGACCGTGGCACCGTGGGCCGTCTCGATGTCGCGGTCGGTGTCGCGCACTGCAGCGTCCCAGCGGCGGGCGAGCTCCTCGGCGACCGTCGTCTTGCCGGCTCCGGGCGGACCGACCAGCACGACGAGCGGCCGACCAGCGATCACGCGAACCTCAGGTTCGACAGGTAGGCCTCAACATTGCGGCGGGTCTGGTCCACCGAGTCACCGCCGAACTTTTCGAGGATCGCGTCGGCGACCACGAGCGCCACCATGGCCTCGGCCACGATGCCGGCGGCCGGGACGGCGCACACATCGGATCGCTGGTGGTGTGCCGTGGCCTCCTGCCCTGTCGCCACGTCGACGGTGCGCAGCGCGCGCGGGACGGTCGCGATGGGCTTCATGGCGGCACGGACCCGCAACCGCTCACCGGTGGACATGCCGCCCTCGGTGCCGCCGGAACGCCCCGACGTGCGCCGGATCCCCTGGTCGGTCGGCACGATCTCGTCGTGCGCCAGGGAGCCGCGGGTGCGCGCCAGCTCGAAACCGTCACCCACCTCGACTCCCTTGATCGCTTGGATGCCCATGAGCGCTGCGGCCAGCCGACCGTCGAGCCGGCGGTCCCAGTGCGTGTAGGAGCCGAGGCCGGGCGGCAGGCCGTCGACCACGACTTCGACGATGCCGCCGAGCGTGTCGCCGTCCTTGTGGGCCTGGTCGATCTCCACGATCATGGCCGCGCTGGTGGTGGCGTCAAAGCAGCGCACCGGGTCGGCGTCGAGTGCCTCGACATCCGCATGACTCGGGATGGCTCCGGCGGGCGCGCGCACGGTGCCCAGCTCGACGACGTGCGACAGCACACTGGCACCGGTCGTCTGCGCGATGAACTGGACGGCAACCTCGCCGAGGGCGACGCGTGCCGCCGTCTCGCGCGCGCTGGCCCGCTCGAGCACCGGGCGGGCCTCGTCGAAGTCGTACTTCTGCATGCCAGCGAGGTCGGCGTGACCTGGCCGAGGCCGAGTCAGCGGCGCGTTGCGCTTCAGGCCGTCCAGCACGTCGGGCTCAACAGGATCGGCAGACATGACCTGGTCCCACTTGGGCCACTCGCTGTTGCCAATGCGCAGAGCGACCGGGCTCCCCATCGACACACCGTGGCGCAGACCGCCGATGATCTCGAGCTCGTCGGCCTCGAAGGCCATGCGGGCCCCTCTGCCATAGCCAAGACGGCGACGAGCCAGCGCGGCCTGGATGTCCTTGCTGGTCACGTGCACCCCGGCCGGCAGGCCCTCGAGCACGGCCACGAGTGCGGGGCCGTGCGACTCACCTGCGGTCAACCAACGAAGCATGGCAACGATTCTCCCACGCCGGGTGTGCCGTCAGGCGCTGACGTCACTGGCTCTGGACGGCAGCACCGAAGGCAGCGCCCAGGACTGCGCCAACGAGCATGAAGGGGCCGAACGCGAATCCGTCGCGATCTATGACGCGCAGCCTGACCAGAACGGGGGCCACCACGCCCCCGAGCAGGAAACCGCCATAGCCGCCAGCCACCACCTCCGCGTACCCGAGGGCTCCCAGCGCGAGGCCGAGTGAGGCAGACAACCGAACGTCGCCGTAGCCGAACGCACCGCCGAAGAATCGCCGGGCCAGCCAGTACATGATTCGATAGAGAAGGTAGAGCGTCACGTTGCCGATGAGCGCGTGCACCACGATGTCGCGATCCCCCGCCCAGATCGCCGCCACCACCACCAGGAGCAGCACGACGAGGTACAGCAGCGACGTGAGCACGAACGGCAGATATCGCGTGTGCCAGTCGACATAGGCCAGCCATGCGCCGATGCCGCAGACGGCTACCCACACCGGGACCAGTTCGGGCACGTCGATGCGCCATGCCACCACGGCCGCTGCGACTGCTGCCGGGATGATCAGTTGCCAGCGGATGCCGGGCAGACGAGCCACCTGCGCGTAAGAGATCTTGTCTCCGGCAGGCTCACTCGGCTCGGGCAGCTCGGCGATGGCCGCCGGCCCCACGGCGGCCACAGCCGAGGCCGCGAGGGCGGCGACGGCGACGAGAAGCAGCGGATCCACGCGACGAGACTAGTAGGGCGCCAGGTGGGCCAGTGCCGCGGCGCGCAGGACCTGTGGAGCAACGTCACGGCCCGTCATCGCGAGGACTTGGAGCGCCCCCTGATGGGCCAGCAGGTCGAGTCCGGACACCACGGTGGTTCCGGCGGCCTGCGCCGCTGCAGCGAGGGCGGTTGGCCACGGTTCGTAGACCACGTCGAACACCGCAGATGCGCCTGCCACCCATGTCTCGGCCCGACCATCGACGGCACCGACGGGGATCGTGGAGACCAGGAGATCCACGGGGCCGGTGGGCGAGTTGTCCATCGTGTGCACCTCGACCTCGATGCCGCTGCCGCGCGCGATCTCCATCGTGTCGACAGCGCGATCGGGATTCCGCACGACCAGCTCAAGATGCCGCAGACCGATCCTGCCGAAGGCGTGGGCCATCGAGGCCGCGGTGGCACCCGCGCCGAGGATGCGTGCCGAGGCGAGGTGGGTGATCCCGCTCTCAGCCAACGCGTTGACAGCCCCCGGGACATCGGTGTTGTCGGCGAAGATCCGGTCATCCTCGCGAATCAGCGTGTTGGCGATGCCGAGCAGCTCGACCACCTGGCTGCGGTCGTGCGCCGCCGCTGCCGCCTCCCGCTTGAGTGGGGCGGTGACCGACAATCCCCGAACGTCGTCGCCGAGAGCCCCGAGGAACTCGGCCAGTCCGCCTGAGCGGATCTCCACCGGTTCATAGGTCCAGTCCAGACCCAGCTCGGCATAGGCGGCCCGGTGCATCACCGGGGACAGCGAGTGCTTGACCGGTGAGCCCAGGACCGCGCATCTCACCCGCAGACGCCCTCGGGAGCGGTCTTGCAGTAGGCCTGCAGCTGCGCAACGGCCTTGTTGTGCTCGGCGAAGGTGTCGGAGAAGACCGTCTCGCCGGTCTCGAGGTTCACCGCCACGAAGAACAGCCAGCTTCCGTCGGCGGGATTCAGTGCCGCCTCGATCGTCTTCTCACCTGGCGAGCCAATGGGTCCGGGAGGCAGCCCAGCGTTCTGATACGTGTTGTAGGCCGATTCGGCGTTGCGCTCCTCCTCCGTCGTGAAGACGTCTCCCTTGCGCCCGCTCACGTAGGAGACCGTGGAGTCCAGCTGTAGCGGCATGCCCTCGTCGAGGCGGTTGTAGAGCACCCGAGCGACCTTGGCGTAGTCCTCGTCGGCCTTGGCCTCGTACTCCAAGATGCTGGCGACCGTCAGGATCTCCTCACCGGTGTACCCCAGCGCCTTCGCACGGGTCCCGATGTCGAGATCCTTCGCGACCGACACCGTCTTGGCGACCATCTGCTTCAGCAGACCAACCGCCGTCTCACCCGGTTCCACGGTGTACGTGGCGGGATACAGATATCCCTCCGGATTGCCCTGGGCGACATCGGGCAGATCCAGCTCGCCGGAGTCCTCCAGCGCGGCTTCGAGGTCCTTGCTGGTGATCTCGCTGTTGGCGCTGATGATCTTGACCACCTGGTCCACCCGCGCCCCTTCGGGAATCGTGACTTTGCCCTCGACTCGGTTGCCCCGATCGGCGAGCTCGCGCATCGCCCAGTCCGACGACATCTTGAACCGCAGCTGGTAGAACCCTGCCTGGATGGCCTGGAACCGTGCGTCGGTGAGGCTGAGCTGGTAGAACGCCTCGGCGCTCTTGACCACGCCTTCCTTCTTGAGCAGATTCGCGATCTGCTGGCCCGTGGCACCCTCCGGGATCTCGACCGTGACGCTGCCGGCACCCTGCCCGCTGTAGTCCTCGGGACCGTTGAGGTAGCTCTGCACCTTGCCGTAGGCGGTGTAGCCGCCGAACAGCAGCCCGAGGATGACCACGACGACCAGGATGCGACGTCCCCACGGCGAGCGAGGAGACTTCTCGGCGCGGCGGCGGCCGGCACCGGCTGAGTCGCGGCTTCGGGAGTCGCCACCTTCGTGGTCGCCTCCGCCGGTCATCAGATCGAGACCGTGGCTCATCGGCACTCTCCATTGCTGCTGGGTGGGTTGGTCATGACGTACGTCTCGCCCGGTGGGGTCCCGCGGGTCCGCTCGGCATCGAGGGCTGTCTGAAGTATCACCGTGGCCGCGGCCTGATCGATGACCTGTCGACGGTCGGCACCTGATCTTTTCCCCTGCTGGCGCAGGAGGGCATCTGCAGTCATCGTAGACATCCTCTCGTCGACGAGCCGGATGAGCACGGGGTCGATCAGAGGTGACAGCTGGTCACAGATTTCCCGCACCTTGATGGCAGCCGGACCCTCGCGACCGGACAGCCCGATCGGCATGCCCACGACACACTCGATCGCTTGGAGCTCGGCGGCAATCGCCGCGATGCGCGGCAAGGCCCCCGTGCCAGCCGGAACCGTTTCGTACGGGGTGGCCAGGATGCCGTCCGGATCGCAGACGGCGACGCCGATCCGCACGTCTCCCAGATCGATGCCGACCCGCCGTCCCCGCCTCATGCCCGTTGCGGGGCCCTCGTGGTCCGTCATGGATCAGAGCGCCGATGCCACGGCTTCGAGCGCTGCCGGGATCGCGGCGGTGTCGGTGCCGCCACCTTGGGCGACATCGGCTTTGCCCCCGCCGCGACCGCCGATCACCGGACCCAACACGCCGATCAGTTCGTTGGCGCTCAGTCCTCGGTCCTGGGCGGCCTGATTCAGCGCCACCACTGCGGCGGGCTTGTCTCCGGCGTCGCCAATGACCACCACCACGACCGGACGGTCTTTCAGACGAGCGCGAATGTCGAGGGCCAGCGACCGGACGTCGCCGCCGCCTGAACCGGCAGCGTGGTGCCCGACATAGGCGACGCCGTTGATGTCGCGCGCTGCAGCCGCGATGTCCGCGGCTGCACCGAGCAGCTGCGCCGCCTTGAGCTTCTCGGACTCCTTCTCGGCGGCCCTGAGCCGATCAACCAAGTCCTGCACGCGGGCCGGGACGTCGCCCGGCTGGGCTTTGAGCAGCTCGGTGAGCTGGCGCACGACATCGCGCTCACGAGCGAGGTACTCAAAGCCCTCGAGCCCGACCACGGCCTCGATGCGGCGGTTGCCGGCACCGACCGAACTATCGGACGTGACGACGACGGTGCCGATCTGCGAGGACCGCTCGACGTGGGTACCGCCGCACAGCTCGCGTGACCAAGGCCCACCAATTTCGATGACGCGGACGTCCTCGCCGTAGGTCTCGCCGAACAACGCCAGGGCGCCGAAGTCGCGGGCCTCGGGCAGGGACATGGTGTGGGCCGTCACCTCGAGGTCCTCACGCAATGCACGGTTGGAGGCCACCTCGACGTCGTGCAGCTGGGTGGGCGACAGGGCTCCACCCCAGCCGAAGTCGAGGCGCAGGTAGCCCGGTCGGTTGAACGAGCCGGACTGCAAAGCCGTGGGTCCGAGCACCTCGCGCAGGGCTGCGTGCACGACGTGCGTGCCGGAGTGCGCCTGGCGGGCGCCGCGGCGCCACTGCGGGTCGACGGCGGCATGCAGCGAGGTGTCGACAGTGAGCTCACCCTCGAGCACCCGCACCTGGTGCACGACCAACCCTTTGACCGGTCGCTGGACGTCAAGCACCTCAGCGCGCCCGCCGTCCCAGCTCAGGTGTCCGGCGTCGGCGTGCTGGCCACCGGACTCGGCGTAGAACGGGGTGCGGTCGAGCACGACCTCGCCCACCGCGCCCGCGCCGATGGCCGGGACGCCCCGCCCTTGCTGGATCAGAGCCAGAGCGCGGGACTCGGTGTCGAGCGTCGTGTACGCCTGCCAGTCGGTGGGACCGCCAGCGTCGAGCACGCTGCGGTACACCGTGGTGTCGGCGTGGCTGCCCTTCTTGGACTTGGCATCGGCCTTGGCACGCGAACGTTGCTCGGCCATCAGCGCACGGAAACCGTCCTCGTCGACGGACAGGCCCTGCTCGGACGCCATCTCGAGCGTGAGGTCGATCGGAAAGCCGTAGGTGTCGTGCAGGGCGAAGGCCTGTGCGCCACCGAGCGAGGTGCCGCCGGACTGTTTGACACCTGCTGCGGCCGTCTCGAAGATCTGGGTGCCCTTGCCGAGGGTCTGGCGGAAGGCCTCCTCCTCGGCGTAGGCAATCTGCGAAATTCGGGCGAAGTCGGCCTCCAGCTCGGGGTAGGACGCCTTCATCTGGGCCAGGCTGACCGGCAGCAGCTGCGGCAAGGCAGGGTCGTCATAGCCGAGCAGCCGCATCGAGCGGACAGCACGGCGCAGGAGGCGTCGCAACACGTAGCCGCGGGCCTCGTTGCCGGGGGTGACGCCGTCGCCCATCAGCATCAGACCGCTGCGCACGTGGTCGGCCACCACACGGAACCGCACGTCGTCCTCGTGAGTGGCGCCATAGGAGCGTCCCGACAGCTCAGCGGCACGTTCGATGACGGGAAAGATCTCGTCGATCTCGTACATGTTGGTCTTGCCCTGCAACAGGTAGGCCACCCGCTCAAGGCCCATGCCGGTGTCGATGTTCTGCTGCGGAAGCGGTCCGACCACGTCGAACTGGTCCTTCGCGATGACGTTGGTGATCTCCTCCTGCATGAACACCAGGTTCCAGATCTCCAGGAACCGGTCTTCGTCGACGACGGGTCCGCCCTCGGGCCCGAATTCCGGTCCGCGATCGATGTAGATCTCGCTCGCCGGCCCTCCTGGCCCGGGCACTCCCATCTGCCAGTAGTTGTCGAGCAGGCCGCGGCTCTGAATGCGTTCCTCCGGCAGTCCAGCGATCTGCTTCCAGAGCTCGCGCGCCTCGTCATCGGTGTGCAGGACGGTGACCCAGATCTTCTCTGGGTCGAAGCCGTACCCGCCGTCGTCCACCGAGCCGGTGATCAGAGTCCAGGCGAATTCGATGGCGCCGGCCTTGAAGTAGTCGCCGAAGGCGAAGTTTCCGTTCATCTGGAAGAACGTGCCGTGGCGGGTGGTCTTGCCGACTTCCTCGATGTCCTGGGTGCGCACGCACTTCTGCACGCTGACGGCGCGATCCCATGGCGGGGTCTCCTGGCCGAGAAAGTACGGCTTGAACGGCACCATGCCGGCGTTGACGAACAACAGGTTGGGGTCGTCGAACAGCAGCGGGGCCGAGGGCACGACGGTGTGGCCCGCCTTCTCGAAGTGATCGAGGAATCGGCGGCGGATCTCCGCAGTCTTCATGAGGTTCCGTGGTCCTTTGGGTGGTCGGACTCGAGGGCGGGTCGTCGAGCAGGTGTCGCCTGTGGCGGGTCGAGCAGATGAGTCTTGAGCTGCGCCTCGCGCGACGCCATGCCAGTGGCCATCTCGCCGGCGAATTCACGCCAGCCGGTGCCGAGCGCGGCCGCCTGATCCACCATCCCGGGCACGGACAGTCGGTAGGCAGCGTGGCGCGCCTTGACGGTGGCGTACGCGCCGGCGGCGGCACCGGCGGCGAGCCACACCATGCGCGACATCATTCGTTCACCGCCCGCGGCCAGGGGCGAGGAGGAGCCTCGGACACGGCGCCCGACTCGCCAAGCCAGGTGGCGTCGCGATGCAGTGCCTGCGCCGGAACCTCGCGTGCCGCGCGGCGAGCGATGCGCTGGCGTACCCGGCGTCGGTGTCGGTACTCGCGGCGCATCAGGGCCACGATGCGGTCGCGACTTTCGGGGCGCAACGCGTGGGCCAGTCCGGAGGTGTAGATCGACAGACGTGCTGCGGGGCGCCCGAGGGCGGTCGCGATGACCTGCTCTTCGGTCGGCGTCGCCATGACCCGTCCTTCAACGATTCGCACCGGAAGCGGAGTGTGCACACGCACTGAATTCTCAGGCAGCGGCGCAGATGTGTGAGTGGGCCGGTCAGCAGTGGTGACGGCTGAGTGATCGAGACGTCGCACCGCACGCACGGCCACGACGGCAGCGATCACCGCGACGACGGCCAGCAAGGCCGTCGCGAGCAAGAGCACCGCCTCGAACGACATGACGGCGAGCCTATCGCGAGCGGTCGCGGAGAATCCTGCGGATCGTCGCCAGCCGCTCCCCGAGACGCGCCTCGAAGCCGCGCTCAGTCGGCTCGTAGTACGTGGCTCCATCGACATCGTCCGGGGCGTACTGCTGGCCCACGACGCCTCCAGCGACGCCGTGCGGATAGACGTAGTCGTGCCCGTGGCCGAGCTTCTTGGCGCCTGCGTAGTGCGCGTCGCGGAGCGCGGGAGGTACCGGGCCGACCTTGCCGGCGCGCACATCAGCCTGGGCCCGGTCGATCGCTACCACCACGGCATTGGACTTCGGCGCCGCCGCGAGGTGGATGACCGCCTGCGCCAACGGGATGCGGGCCTCGGGGAAGCCGATCATCGCGACCGCCTGTGCGGTGGCCGTCGCCAGCGGCAGAGCCGTCGGATCGGCCATGCCGATGTCCTCGCTGGCGTGAATCATGAGGCGGCGGGCGATGAAGCGCGGGTCCTCCCCCGCTTCGATCATCCGGGCCAGGTAGTGCAGCGCCGCATCGACGTCGGAACCTCGGATCGACTTGATGAAGGCGCTGATGACGTCGTAGTGCTGGTCGCCGTCGCGGTCGTA
>NZ_JBAVCB010000074.1:0-2236 GCF_049586495.1 Aeromicrobium sp.
GTTGTTGGCCATGCGCCTAGCCTATCGACTAACCTGAACAGCGTTCACCTGATCACCGTTCAGGTGCTTGACCAGGAGAAACCCCATGACGTCGACCTCGACTCCCACCGGCACCGCCCGCAGCGGCATGAGCACCACGGACCTGGCGCTGATCGCCACGTTTGCCGCCCTCATCGCGGTGTGCGCGGTGTCGGCCGCACTGCCCTTTGGCGTGAACGGCGTGCCGATCACGCTGCAGATGCTGGCGATCTTCCTGGCCGGCGCTGTCCTTGGTGCGGTGCGAGGATTCCTGGCCGTGACCCTTTACGTGGTCGTCGGCGCTGCCGGGCTGCCGATCTTCGCTGGCGGTCAAGCAGGACTGGCCCCGTTCAGTGGCCCGACGTCGGGCTACCTGCTGGCCTTCCCGGTGGCCGCGCTGATCACTGGGTTCGTCGTCGAGCGATTCGCCGCGCGCGGCATCGCCGTGACGGCGCTCGTCGTGATCGTGGGTGGTGTGCTGGGCGAGGCCGTGGTGACGCTGGCCGGTGCCGCCAGCATCGCGATCACCGCTGACGTGTCCTACGCCAAAGGCGTCGGCTTCGCGCTGCCGTACGTGCCGGCCGACCTCGCCAAGCTGGCCATCGCCGCGGTCATCGCCGCAGCGGTGCACCGAGCGTTCCCCCAGCTGCTCACGCGCCGCCCGTAGGCTGCCGGGGTGGCGCACATCGAGCTCGACCGGGTCGAGGTCACGGCGGCCACCACCGCCGCCGATGTCACGATCCTGCGCGACGTCACCGCCACCCTCACGGAGCAGCGCGTCGCCCTGATCGGCGCCAACGGATCGGGCAAGTCCACGCTGGCCCGGCTACTCAACGGACTGGTGACTGCGACTGCAGGCCACGTGCGGATCGACGGCGTCGACGTCGCCGAGCACGGCTCGGCCATCCGGCGCCGGGTCGGCTTCGTCTTCACGAATCCCACATCGCAGCTGGTCATGCCGACCGCCGTCGAGGACGTGGCGCTCTCCCTGCGGCGCGACATCAAGCACCCGGACGAACGCGAGGCGCGGGCGCGCGCCGTGCTCGAGGAGTTCGGCCTCGGCCATCGCGCCGACACCAGCGTGCACGCCCTCTCCGGCGGACAGCAGCAGCTGCTCGCCGTTGCCGGCGTGCTGGCCACCAGACCCGATGTGATCGTCGCGGACGAACCCACCACCCTGCTCGACCTCGCGAACACCAGACTGATCGGCGATCTGCTGCTCGGTCTCGACCAGCAGGTCGTGCTGGCGACGCACGACCTCGATCTCGCCGCTCGATGCGACCGTGCCCTGGTGATCGCCGACGGCCGCATCGCCTTCGATGGACCCGCCGCCGAGGCCGTGTCGTTCTATCGCGCGCAGGAGTCGACGTGAGGGCCGTGAGCCTGGGCGTGCATCATCCGGGCACCACGCCGCTGCACCGGATCCCGGCCGGCCCGAAGCTCACCTTGCTGTTCGGCTACGGCATCGTCGTCGTGGCGCTGAGCGGACCATGGCCGCCGACCGCTGCGGTGGGCTTCTCGCTGCTGCTCGCCATGTCAGCGCGGGTGCCGCTGCGGGACCTGTGGCGGGGCCTGCGTCCGATGCTGCTGATCGTCGGCGTGCTCGCCGGGTTCCAGGCCTGGCAGCGCGGCTGGCCGGCCGCTGTCGAGGTTGCGGCCACCGTGCTGGCGCTGGTCGTCGCCGCCACGACCTTCACGGCCACCACCCCGACCGACCGGCTTCTCGACGCGATCACCCGCGGACTCGAGCCGTTCCGCCGATTCGGCATACGACCGGAGAAGGTGGCGCTGGCGTTCTCACTGATGATCGCCGCCATACCCCGCATCGCCGACATCGCCGCCGAGACCCGCGACGCCGCCCGCGCCCGAGGTCTCGAGCGGTCACCGCGGGCCTACCTGACCCCGCTGGCCATCCGCACCGTCGCCCACGCCCACGCCACCGGCGAGGCGCTCCAGGCCCGTGGCCTGGGCGACGACTGAGTCAGCCCAGGGTCGCGAGCGCCTCGGTCAAAGTGGTCGAGGGACGCATGATGGCGGTGGCCTTCTCGACGTCAGGCTGGAAGTAGCCGCCGATGTCGGCAGGTTCGCCCTGCACCGCGAGCATCTCGGCCACGATCGCATCCTCCTCGCCGGCCAGCTTCGCGGCCAGCGCGCCGAACGTCGACGCCAGCTCGGCGTCGTCGCTCTGCTGCGCCAGCTCCTGCGCCCAGTACAGCGC
>NZ_JBAVCB010000075.1:0-4338 GCF_049586495.1 Aeromicrobium sp.
CGCAGGTTGGTGTGGCCGTAGTACGCCAGGTACCAGTAGGCGTAGGCCGCAAACCAGTTGTTGTTACCGCCGTAGAAGACGATGGTGTCGTCGTTGCCGACGCCCTTGGCGGACAGAAGCGCCTCAAGGCGGTCCTTGCTGATGAAGTCGTGGCGGACACCGTCCTGCAGGTCGGTCTTCCAGTCCAGCTTGATGGCGCCGGGGATGTGGCCCTTGTCGTAGGCCTCGGTGTCCTCATCGACCTCGATGAGCACGATGCTCGGGTCGGCGAGGTTGTCCTGGACCCAGTCTGCGGTGACGAGTGCGGAATTGCGGCTCATGATGACCTCCAAAGGTCTGCCCTGAGCGGGCGAGTATGTGAGTGGTGTGAGGTGGGTGGCTGAGCGAGACGGTCAGGCAGTCCGCAGCGGTGCGAACCGCTTGAACATCAGGTACATCTCGCAGCCGAGGCAGAAGCCCGTGGTGGCATTGAGCAGCGCCGCGACCAACGCGAATGCCACCAGCACCAGACCGGCGGCGGTCGCCCCGGCGAGTAGCGCGAGGAGCCCACTGGCGGTGAAGGCCAGGCCGACGACCTGCGCGAAACGCGGCGGACGCGCGTCCTCGGTCTCCAGTGGAGCGCCAATGCGGGGACGCACCACGCGGGCGAAGAACTGCGAATACGGCGAGTACGGCAGACCGACCAGCGCGGCCAGGGCGAAGACGACGACCTGAGCGGCCAGCAGCGGCAGGCCGATCGTCGCGGGGAGAATGAGGATCATGGCGAGGACCGCGGCCGTGATGCCTGCAGAGACTCGCAGACCGCGCGGATCGACCTGACGGGCGGTGGACGTGGCTGTAAGGGTGGACATGCATGCTCCTGCGCTGAGAGACACCCCACTGAGGCGGGGTGGGCGAACTGAGGGATGAGGTCAGATCAGCGAAGACGACACAAGGCCGAGCCAGTGCGGCAGTTGTCCACCGCGCGGCGCCTCGTGAGATATGTCGTCCGGAACATGATCATTACAGTACGTACTCCGTCCGAACCGTGGGCGGGATGTCTCACATAACGAGACGCCGTCTCGTATCGTGGACTAGCCAGCGCGAGCTGCAGTCAACGCGGCCATGACCTGCTCACGACGAGGAAGCCCCGATGCCCTGGTGCGCACGACGCCTCGGTGGTCCAGCACCAGCACCGTCGGGGTTCGCATGATGCTCAAGTCGCGCACCAGCTCGAGATTGTCCTCGGCGTCGATCTCGACCGTCACGACACCGTCGGTCTTCGACGCGATGTCGGCGAGCAGCACCCGCGTGGCTCGGCACGGGGCGCAGAACGCGCTGGAGAACTGCACCAGCGTGGCATCGCGGCCAAGTGGTGCGCCGATGATCTGGGCCGAGAGCACCGTGTCACCCGGCCCGGGGGCAGCCGCAGAGCTGAACCGGCCATTGCGCCACTTCATCACGAGCGCAGCGACCGCGCTGAACACCAGCGCGGCCACGAGAACGATGAGGCCGACCATGGTGTCGAGCGTACTGCCGGCATGCCAGCAGCACTGTTGCTGCCGTTACGCAGCCACCAGCTGACCGCCGACGTAGACGACTGGGGCGACCAGGGCGATCGACATCGCTCCGGGGAAGCCCCACCCCACCGATGCGTGCAGCCGGCCGCTGACCCAGGCTCGACCGAAGACCTGACCCAGCACGGCGAACAGCGCCGCGGCCGAACCGACCGCCACACCGAACAGCACCGTGACGAACGAGTCGACGAGGTAGGCGACGCCGGCGCCGGCGCCGGCCCCAGCCACGACCGCAGCGGACACCATGACGACGCGGTCGTACGGCATGAGCCAGACCAGCAGACCGACCACGACACCGGCGGCAGCGATCGCGACGACTGGCGCGCCGCCGAACGACTTGGCTGCGCCGATCCAGCCCGAGGCGATGGCTGCCGTGACACCGAGAGACACCGCGTAGGACGTGGACGCGGTGAGCTCGCGCCGTCCGTCCGTGCGCAGCATCTGGGTGATCAGAGCTGCGAACAAAGTCACCGCGACCGCAGGAATGATGCCGGCGAGCAGCCCGCTGTCGGCAACCCCCAACACGTCCTGCGCACCGTCGGCGGCCGGGATGGCGCGGGGGAAGAGAGCCAGCGTGGTCGCGACCAGGCCTCCGAGCAGTGCTGGCGCGAACCGCGGAGTGGGCACGCTGCGACCGCGCGCGTCAGCGAGGCTCGGCGCCGAGGCGATGAGCACCTGCACCACGACGATCGCCGCGGCGACCAGATACACGTTGGCGTACGCCGCCAGCACGAGCACTCCGGCGAGCACGGCCGACAGCAGGGTGGATCTCAGTCGCGACATGGTCTGCATGATGTCAGCACTCAGCCGCCCGCGAAGGGAGGTAGGAACTCAATGGAGTCGCCGGGGGCCACAGCGACGTCCTTCGGGTCACGGGCGCCTACCGGGATCTCGCCGTGCAAGATCGAGCAGGAGTCGATCACGGCGTCGAACCGGTCGCGGTCCTGGTGTCGACGGGAAATCTCGGTCAGCACCGCGGCCAGCGAGGAGGCGCTCACCTGCTCGCTCTCGATGCCAGCAGCAGCCCGCGCCGCGGCCCAGTAGCGGACTGTGACGTCGTTCTCATTCCCGACATCTTCTGGAGGCTGATCAGACACATGACGTATTGTGGGCCATGACCCCGTTCCGGGAGGAATCGCTGTGTCCCACCTGTTGCTGTTGACCACGAGCTCGCAGTCCTCGGTCGAGGTGCTCCCTGCGCTCGCCCTCCTGCCGCATCACGTCAGGATTCTTCCCGCTGAAGCCAGCGCTCTGATTGACGCTCCGCCCTGCGATGCCGTCCTGGTCGATGGCCGCCTCGATCTCGCACAGGTGCGCAGTCTCACGCGCATCATCCGCAGCACCGGGATCGACTGCCCGCTCATCCTCGTCCTGACGGAGGGCGGCCTCGCCGTCGCAGCATCGGACTGGGGCATGGACGACGTCATCCTCACCACCGCTGGCCCTGCCGAGCTCGAGGCCCGCCTGCGCCTGGGCATCGGTCGTCTCGCCGCCGGCATCGCAGGCGACCACGACCACCACGTCATCGCCTCCAGCGGTCTGGTCATCGACGAGACCACGTACACCGCCAAGCTGGAGAAGCGCACGCTCGACCTCACGTTCAAGGAATTCGAGTTGATCAAGTTCCTCGCACAGCACCCCGGCCGGGTCTTCACCCGCCAGCAGCTGCTGCAGGAGGTCTGGGGCTACGACTACTTCGGCGGCACCCGCACCGTTGACGTCCACGTGCGTCGGCTGCGCGCCAAGCTGGGTACCGACAACGAGACGCTCATCGGCACGGTGCGCAACGTCGGCTATCGCTTCGTCGCCACCAAGACCGAGCCGGCGCGCGAGGCCGCAGTATCGTCCTGACCCATGGCCACGCTCACCGTCCAGGCACTGCTGGACCTGGTGCTCGACCAAGGGTCCTTCACGTCGTGGGACGAGCCGGTCGACATCTCTCGGCACGATCGGAAGTACCGCGCTGAGCTGATCGCCGCCGCCGAGCGGGCGGGCACCGACGAGTCGGTGGTCACAGGCCGCGGTTTGATGCGCGGACGCCCAGTGGCGGTCGTCGCGAGCGAGTTCCGATTCCTCGCGGGGTCCATCGGACAGGATGCGGCTCGCCGCATCGTGTCGGCCGTGCAGCGCGCCACTGCCGAAGGCATCCCGGTGCTGGCCACCACGGCGTCTGGTGGCACTCGCATGCAGGAGGGCACACCGGCCTTTGTGCACATGATCGACATCTCACGCGCGCTGATGGCGCATCGTGCGGCCGGACTGCCGTACCTGATCTACCTGCGCCACCCCACCACCGGAGGCGTCTTCGCTTCGTGGGGATCGTTGGGTCACATCACGCTGGGCGAACCGGGCGCGCTGATCGGTTTTCTCGGTCCCAAGGTCTACGAGCTGCTGCAGGGCAAGCCATTCCCGCCGAACGTGCAGACCTCGGAGAACCTCGCGAACCGCGGCATCATCGATGCCGTTGCCATCCCCGACGAGCTGCCGATGCTGGTCGATCGCGCCTTGAGCATCCTCGTCGATCCGCCGACCGCCCAGACACGTCCGCCCCGCGCCAGCACCACCGACCGGGTGCGCACCGCGTGGGAGTCCATCCAGATCACCCGGACAGCGCATCGGCCCGGGGTGCGCGAGGTGCTGCGCTACGGCAGCGATGCGACGGTCCGACTGCAGGGCACCGAGAAGGGCGAGCGTGACAGCGCCATGCTCGTGGCGTTCGCCCGGCTGGACGGCCAGCCGTGCGTGGTCATCGGGCAGGACCGCACCAAGCAGACCCCCCTGA
>NZ_JBAVCB010000076.1:0-6794 GCF_049586495.1 Aeromicrobium sp.
TGCCACGAGCGTTATGCGCTGAAATCGCAGGTCAGAGCAATATTTTGACGAGTTCAGCGAATTTCGACGCCCGACACGGAGCGTTTGCCCTTGCGGAGCACCGCCCAGTGCCCATGCAGCAACAACGCGCCTGCAATGACGGCATCAGGATCGCTCATGCGCTGATTGTTGACGTAGGCGCCGCCGTCAGCGATGGCCCGCCGCGCAGCGGACTTGCTGTCGACCAAGCCGCTCGCCACCAGGGCGTCGACCACCGTGGGGGGTTCGGAAAATTCGACGGTGCCTGCTTCGCGCAGCGCCGCCGCCAACGTGGGTTCAGGCAGGTCGCCCAGCTCGCCACGCCCGAACAATGCCTGAGCCGCGAGCTCGGCCGCTGCCGTCTCGTCCGCCCCGTGCACGAGGGTCGTGACCTCGGCGGCCAGCCGGCGCTGCGCGAGGCGTTGCCCCGGACTCTCGGCGTGTTGCAGCATCAAGGCGTCGATCTCGTCCACCGGGACGAAGGTGAACTGCTTGAGGTACTCACCGACCTTGGCGTCCTCGGCCTGGATCCAGGACTGGTGGAAGGCGTACGCGCTCGTGCGTGCGGGATCGAGCCACACCGTGCCGCTCTCGGTCTTGCCGAACTTGGTGCCGTCGGCCTTGGTGATGAGCGGCGTGGCCAGCGCATGCACTCGATGGCCGTCGGCGCGGCGAATCAACTCGACGCCGGCGGTGATGTTGCCCCACTGGTCGCTGCCGCCGGTCTGCAGCACACACCCGTGCCGGCGGTGCAGCTCGAGGTAGTCCATCGACTGCAGCAGCACGTAGCTGAACTCGGCGTAGCTGATGCCGGACTCGAGACGGCTGCTGACGACATCGCGTGCGAGCATCCGATTGACCGGGAAATGCTTCCCGATGTCGCGCAGGAAATCGATGGTGCCGAGGCCTGCGGTCCAGTCGAGGTTGTTGACCATGATCGCCGCGTTGGCGCCATCGAAATCGACGAAGGCTGAGACCTGAGCTTGGATGCGCGCCACCCACTCGCCCACGATCTCGGGCGTGTTCATGACCCGCTCCCCCGCTTCCTTGGGGTCGCCGATCATGCCGGTGGAGCCGCCGACCAGCATCAACGGGCGATGGCCAGCGATCTGCAGACGTCGCGCCGTGAGGATCTGCAGCAGATTGCCGATGTGCAGGCTGGGCGCTGTGGGGTCGAAACCGACGTAGTACGTGATCGGACCCTCAGAGAGCGCCGCTCGCAGGGCGTCGGGATCGGTCGAGTGCGCGATGAGACCCCGCGCTTCCAGGTCGTCGAGGACGTGTGTCACACCGGCGACCCTATCGCCCGGGGGAGCCCGAGCAGTCAGGCCTTGACCGCCACGACGGGGACGTCGGAGTCGAGCAGGATCGACTGCGCGACGCTGCCGAGGATCAGCTTGCCGACGGGACTGCGATGTCGGACGCCGATGACGACCATCGTGGATCCCGACTGCTCGACCTCGAACAGCACGGCCTCGGAGACGTCGGCGCCGTCGACCTGGCGCACCTCGTACGCAACCTCGGCGGGCGCCACGTCGGCGGCGAGTCCCTCCCCCGGACGATTCACGGTGATGATCACCAAGGATTCGAGCGTGGCGCGAGCGTGTGCAGCGGCCCAGTCAAGAGCCGCCCGCCCGAATTCGTCCGGCCGGTAGGCGACGGCGATGGTCATGCCGTGAACTCTAGTGCCCGCGGGTCCGGGAGCGCCGGAATGAACCACCTCGTGGGTGACGTTGTGACTGCCGTGAACCGTCCCGTCAAGGTCGACATCTGGTCCGACATCGCCTGCCCTTGGTGTTTTGTGGGCAAGCGCCGCTTCGAGCAGGCGGTCGCAGCGTTCGAAGAGGCTGGCGGGCAGGTGGAGGTGGAGTACCACTCCTTCGAGCTGGCACCCGACACCCCCGTCGACTTCGCAGGCACTGAGGTCGACTTTCTCGTGCAGCACAAGCACATGCCGGCCCGACAGGTCAGCCAGATGCTCGGGCAGATGACCAACCTGGCCGCAGCCGAGGGGCTTGCGTACGACTTCGACGCGCTGCAGCACACCAACACCGCCCTGGCCCACCAACTGCTGCACCTGGCCAAGAAGCACGGCTGCCAGCTGGACATGAAGGAACGGCTGCTGTCGGCGTACTTCCAAGAAGGCCGCCACGTGGGGCGGATCGACGACCTGGCCGATCTGGCCGCTGAGGTAGATCTGGACCGCGACGAGGTCGTGCAGGCTCTGACCAGCGGCACCTTCGCCCACGACGTCGAAGCTGACCGCGAACGAGCGGTTGACTACGGCATCGGCGGAGTGCCGTTCTACGTGATCGACGCGCGGTACGCGGTGTCAGGGGCGCAGGATCCGGCGGTCTTCGCAGAGGCGCTTCGCAAGGCCGCGGCCACAAGGCCCGCCTCCGACGGCTGACACCGATGGTCGGACTAGCCGATCTCCCACTCGGCCCGGAACTGATCGGGGCTCATGGACGCGAGGTCGTTGCGTACCCGCTCCAGCAGCGGAAGAGAAGCCGCCGATGCTCCCCCGGCGATCCGCAGCTCTTCGGCATCGTCACTGCGGCGACGCACCACGACGTCCCCACTGGTGGTCATCTCCAGCAGTCCACCGGTCATCGCACACCACAGGTCGAGCGCCGAGAACACGATCTTTCGCACCGGTCCACGCACCGGCGGTTCGAAGGCGGACGAGTAGACCTCGTCGGCGGTCGCGGGCCCGTAGGTGGCAGTCATGACTCCACGGTAGGCGCTCGCTGGGCGCGGGGGCTTCGTCGATAGGCCGAGACGGTCCGATCGTCGGTGAGCCAGAAGCGCCACGGCACGTCCGCGGCCTTGGACACACCCACCCGGGGGCCGGAGCTGATCTTGCCGGCGGCTGCCACCGCGGGTCCCAAGGTGACTCCCCCCGGTGCGAACAGATCGGTACCGAGGTCGACCCGAGTGATGTCGAGTGCCCGGGCAAGATTGCCGGGGCCGCGGGCCAGCTGATGGTCCGGCACTCTTCCCCTGCGCTCGCGAGCGAGCGGCATCCCCTCGATGACCTCACCGGCCCTGATCAGCACGGCGGCTGCCTCGTCGGTCGGTCCCGTGACCACATTGGCGCACCAGTGCATGCCGTACGCGCGATACACGTACAGGTGCCATGCGGGGCCGTACATGGGCTCAGACCTCAGGGTCCGTGTGAAGGCGTGGGACGCCGGATCGTGGATGCCGCCGTAGGCCTCCACCTCGGTGATGCGCACCGCCACGTCGTGACCTCGCAGGACCCGTCCGAGCAGCGACCGGGCACGCTGATCGACCGGCTGATCATCCCGGTCCCTCACCGCCGGCCCTCCGAGTCGCGACACCGCTTTGGTCAGCTGACGGACTCGAGGATGACGTCCTCGGCCGGAGCAACGCCGTCGGGGCCGTTCCCGTCGGCCTCGATCTCCTGCGCCACCTTCAGGCCAGCCGCATCGACGCTGCCGAACACGGTGTAGGCCGGCGGCAGCTGGGCATCAGCCAGCACGATGAAGAACTGCGACCCATTCGTGTCTGGGCCAGAGTTCGCCATGGCGAGAGTGCCGGCCGGATAGGTCTCAGATCCACTGAGCTCGTCGTCGAAGGTGTAGCCCGGGCCACCGGTGCCGCTGGCCGAGGGATCGCCGCACTGCAGCACGAAGCCGGGAACCAGTCGGTGGCAGGCCGTGTCCGCGAAGTAGCCCTGTTCGGCCAGGGAGACGAATGATCCGACGGCGCACGGCGCCGTGTCCGGGGTGAAAGTGGCCTTGATGTCGCCTCGGTTCGTGGCAATCGTCAGCGTGTCAGCGGACTTCGGATCACCCGGAGGCAGCTTCGCCTCCTTGACCGCATCGCCGGTCGACGTGTACTTGCAGGCCCCACTGGACGACGCTGCACCGGCCGCCTCATCGGAGTCAGAACCGCAGGCGGTCAGCACGGACAGCAGAACCAAGGGCGCCGCGAGGGCGGGGAGGCGAGGACGCATGCCACGCAGCCTAACGATCCGGCCGAAGCCGGGGTCAGCCCAGGCGGGCGCGCAGCTCGGCCAGCTGCTCGGCTACCCGGCCGGGGGCGGTGCCGCCGCGGGCGTCGCGAGAAGCCAACGAGCCCTCGACGGTCAGGACCTCCCGCACGCTCTGCCCCTCGCCCCCGGGTGTGAGCAGCGGCGAGATGGCGGCGAAGTCCTCGTCTGACAAGTCCCACAGCTCGATGCCGCGCTGTTCGCAGGTCTGCACGCAGGCGCCCGACAGCTCATGGGCGATCCGGAACGGCACACCCTGCCTGACCAGCCACTCGGCAATGTCGGTGGCCAGCGCGAATCCTTGTGGCGCGAGCGCGGCCATGCGCTCTGTGTGAAAGGTCAGGGTGGCCACCATGCCGGTGAAGGCGGGCAGCAGGACCTCAAGGGTGTCGATCGAGTCGAACACCGGCTCCTTGTCCTCCTGCAGGTCGCGGTTGTACGCCAACGGGAGCGCCTTGAGCGTGGCGAGCAACCCTGACAAGTTGCCGATCAGACGACCGGCCTTGCCGCGCGCAAGCTCGGCGATGTCGGGATTCTTCTTCTGCGGCATGATGCTCGACCCGGTCGAGTACCCGTCGTGCAGCGTGACGAAGTCGAACTCCTTGGTGTTCCAGAGAATGATCTCCTCAGCGAACCGGGAGAGGTCAATGCCGATCTGGGCTGTGACGAAGGCGAACTCAGCGACGAAGTCGCGGGCGGCAGTGCCGTCGATGGAGTTGGGCGTGGAGTCGGTGAACCCGAGATCGGCCGCCACCGCGCGGGGATCGAGCCCCAGTGACGTTCCGGCCAGCGCACCGGAACCGTACGGTGAATCGGCCGCCACGCGGGCGTCCCAGTCGGCGAGGCGGTCCAGGTCGCGTACCAGCGGCCACGCATGCGCCATCAGGTGGTGCGACAACAGCACGGGCTGCGCGTGCTGCAGGTGGGTTCGTCCTGGCATCGGGTCGGTCAGGTGCGCCTGAGCCTGGTCGGCGATCGCACCGACCAGATCCCGCACGAAGGTGTCGAGGACCCGGGCGTGGTCGCGCAGGTAGACCTTGAACAAGGTGGCGACCTGGTCGTTGCGAGACCGTCCCGCCCGCAGCCGGCCGCCGAGCTCAGGGCCGAGCCGTTCGATCAGGCCTCGCTCGAGGGCCGTGTGGACGTCTTCGTCGTCGGGTTCGGGCAGAAAGTCGCCGGTCGACACGTCACCAGCGAGCGCGTCGATGCCCGCGATCAGGGTGGTGAGATCGTCCGGCCCGAGCAACCCCGCGGCAGCCAGGACGCGGGCGTGGGCCCTCGAGCCGTCCAGGTCGTACGGTGCGAGCCGCCAGTCAAAGTGAGTGGAGCGGGACAGCTCGACCAGCTCGGGCGATGGGCCGGATGCGAATCGCCCACCCCACAGGCTGGTCTTCGCACCGTCGGCGTCAGAAGGAGATGTCACGCTCATACCCTGTCAGTTGGTTCGGTGGGCAGGTCGGCCAGCGCGAGGAAACGACGAGCCATGGCCTCGCCGCCCGCCGGATCGCGGGCGATCAGCATCACCGTGTCATCGCCGGCAATCGTGCCCAACAGATCGGGCTGGGCCGTGTGATCGATCGTCGACGCCAAGAACTGTGCCGCCCCCGGAGGGGTGCGGAGAATCACCAGGTTGGCCGATGCCTCCGCCGACACCAGCACGTCGCGGGCGATGCGCTGCAGCCGGTGCTGCGCTGCCTCCGTGGACTCTGCCGAACGAGGCGTGCGATCACCGCCCTCAGCAGGCACGGCGTAGACCAACGATCCGTCGCTGTGCCGCACGCGGACAGCGTCGAGCTCGACCAGGTCACGCGACACGGTCGATGCCGTGGCGGTCACACCGTGCTGGTCCAGCAGCACGGTGAGGTCACCTTGCGAGCGCACCGTGTGTCGACCCAACAGGTCGATGATGAGCTGCTGCCGAGCGGCCTTCGTCGCGGGAATGCTCATCATCTGCCGTCCTGAATTCGCCCGAGGCCGGCGCTGATCAGCTGCTGCCGATCGGCCTTCGTCGCAGGAATGCTCACGTGCCAGTCTCCCGATCAGCTGCCTTCTCCAGCAGCCACACCAACAGCGCCTTCTGGGCGTGCAGCCGATTCTCCGCTTCGTCCCAGACCACGCTCTGCGGACCGTCGAGGACCTCGGCGGCGATCTCGAGGCCGCGATACGCGGGCAGGCAGTGCATGACGATGGCCTCTGGATCGGCCAACGCCATCGCTTCGGCCGTGATCGAGTACGGACCGAACAGCGCGAGCCGCGCCTCCTTCTCCGTTTCCTGGCCCATCGACACCCAGGTGTCGGTGATGACGACATCAGCGCCGGCCATCGCTGCGGCGGGGTCCGTGGTGGCGCGCACCGAGCCACCCGTCGTGGCCGAGATCTTCTCGGCATCGGCGAAGACCGTGGGATCAGGCTGGTGGCTGGGCGGGGCGCCGACGCGCACGTGCATGCCGGCGGTGGCCCCGCCGAGCAGGTACGAGTGCGCCATGTTGTTGGCGCCGTCTCCCAGATAGGCCACCGTGAGCCCGGCCAGCTGGCCCTTGCGCTCGATGATCGTCTGCCAGTCGGCCAAGATCTGGCACGGGTGGAATTCGTCGCTGAGCGCGTTGATGACTGGCACGCCAGCGTGTTCGGCCATCTGCTCGAGACCGAACTGAGAGTACGTGCGCCACACGATGGCGCTGGTCATCGAGCCCAGCACTCGAGCTGTGTCAGGCACGATCTCGCCGCGCCCGCCCTGGGTGGCCGCGGCGTCGAGGAC
>NZ_JBAVCB010000077.1:0-19008 GCF_049586495.1 Aeromicrobium sp.
AACCGGCGTGCCCGGACTCCACGCCGGGTTCAGACCCCCGCAGCCGTTGGTGAGCACCAGAGTGGACACGCCCGCCGCCGCTGCGGTGCGCACGCCGTGCACGACCGCCGCCACGCCCTTGCCCTCGTAGTAGTGAGTGCGACCGAGAAACACCAGGACTCGCTTGCCACCGACCCGCAGTGATCGGAGGGTTCCGCCGTGGCCCGCGACGGCCGGAGCGCTGAACCCCGGCAGGTCGCCGAGCGGGATCTCGTGCTCGGGGGCTCCGAGGGCGTCGGCGGCAGGGAGCCAGCCGGAGCCCATGACCAGAGCGACGTCCCACGACGCGTCCGGTTCGCCGATGGCGGTGCGCAGCGCGGCGGCTGCCTCCTGTGCTGCTGCAGTGGTGTCCACCCGCCGTACATTACGTGGGCCCGGATGCGGGAGACTGGTGCCGTGACCCAACAGGTGACGATCATCGGCGGTGGACCCGGAGGATACGAGGCAGCGTTGGTGGCTGCGCGGTTGGGCGGGTCCGTCACCCTCATCGAGCGCGATGGCATGGGCGGGTCGACCGTGCTGACGGACTGTGTCCCCAGCAAGACCCTGATCGCCACATCAGACCTGATGACCGATGTCGGCGCGTCCGCCGAGCTGGGAGTGAAGGTCCCGGCCGCGGTGCGGCCGGATCTGGACGCGGTCAACCGGCGGGTGCTGCTGCTCGCTCAGGCTCAATCGGCTGACATTGCCCAGCGGCTGGAGGCCAGCGGGGTCACAGTGCTGATCGGCACTGCGCGCCTGACGGACGCGTCGACCGTCGTCGCGACCTTGTCCGACGGAGAAAACCGTACGATCGTCAGCGATGCCATCCTCGTCGCCACCGGTGCGCACCCACGAATCAGCGCAGACGCGCAGCCGGACGGCGAGCGCATCCTCACGTGGGAGCAGGTCTACGGGCTGACCGCGGTGCCTGAACACATGATCGTGGTCGGTTCCGGTGTCACCGGAGCGGAGTTCGCCAGCGCCTACAACGGTCTCGGTGCCCACGTGACCCTGGTGTCGAGTCGCGACCGGGTGCTTCCCGGCGAGGATGGCGACGCGGCGACCGTGATCGAGAACGTCTTCACCCGACGCGGCATGACCGTGCTGGGTCATTCGCGGATGGAATCGGTGCAGCGCACGGGCGACACCGTCGTCGTGACGCTGACTGATGGCCGCACCGTCGAGGGCTCGCACTGCCTGTTGGCCTTGGGGTCCATCCCCAACACCACCGACCTGGGGCTTGAGGACGTCGGCGTCGTCCTGGACGACGGCGGTTTCATCGAGGTCGACCGCGTCTCGCGCACGTCGGTGCGGGGGATCTACGCTGCTGGCGACTGCACCGGGGTGCTGATGCTCGCTTCGGTCGCCGCCCACCAGGGACGGATCGCGATCTCACATCTGCTCGGGGACGCCGTCCGGCCGCTGGATCTGAGCACCGCCTCCAGCAATGTGTTCACGTCACCGGAGATCGCGACGGTCGGTGTCACGCAGAGGCAGGTCGACGAGGCCGAGATCGTCGCCGAAGTCGCTGTGTTGCCGCTCGGATCGAACGCCCGGGCCAAGATGCAGGGGGTGCACGACGGATTCGTCAAGCTGTTCGCCCGCCCCGACGCCGGCACGATCATCGGGGGAGTGGTGGTGGGCCCCCGCGCCAGCGAGCTGATCCACGTCATCGCCTTGGCGGTCTCCGCCTCGCTGACGGTCGATCAGGTGGCCAACGCGTTCACGGTGTACCCCTCACTGTCTGGGTCGATCGGAGAGGCTGCGCGGCGCCTGCACCGATCGGTCTGACGGGGAGCGCAGCAAATTACAGCCGTGTACTTATGTGACTGATGTGGTTATTGGGACGAAATTCGTGTCTACTGGTCGGGACCAACAGTGAGTTTCTTCCCCGCTCGCTCGTCGACTTGATCGGATTTGCCTCGTCATGACCATTGGACGCGTTGTCACCCGTGGCCTGATCCCCCTGACCGCGTTCGCGGTCTTCGGGACCGCGATCGTTCTTGCCTCGGCAAGTCACGAGGAGGACGTGGCGGGAACGCCCGCGACTGTTCGCGATGTCGGCGTTCCGGCGCTCGATCGTGTCGATCGTGTGCCGGCCCCGGCGGTTCCGGAGCTGGACCATGACGAGACCCACGACGACGAGGCTGATCATCTCGACGCCCCGGTGTCCGCGGACACGGTGGTGGCTGAGCTTCCCGAGGTCGAACTTGAGACCTTCGCGATGCTCGGCGTCACCTGGAAGAGCGGATTGGTGCTGGAAGACACCCGCGTTCAGGCCAAGTGGCGCACGCAGGGCACGTGGACAGCGTGGACTGACCTCCACATCGAGCCGTCGGAACAAGGGACACCCGGAACGGAGCCGATGTGGGTCGACCAGGCCGACGCGGCTGCGGTGAGAGTGATCTCCACGTCGGGGGCGGCACCGCGGGACGTGGAGCTCTCCACGATCGATCCTGGCAAGATGCCGACCGTCACGTCGGCGGCCTCGTTCGCGGCGGCGTCCGCGGCAGGGGTTCCGCAGCCCAGCATCATCAGTCGCTCCGCATGGGGCGCCAGCAACTCCGGCTCGTGCGACAGCCCCATCTATGGAAGCTCCACCAAGGGCGTGATCATCCATCACACGGCGGGCTCGAACAGCTACTCCAAGTCCCAGTCCGCGTCCATCGTCAAGGCCACGCAGGCGTATCACACCGGTAGTCGCAAGTGGTGCGACATCGGCTACAACTTCCTGGTCGACAAGTACGGACAGATCTTCGAGGGACGTAGGGGCGGCATCGACAAGGGTGTGCGCGCTGCTCACTCGGGCAACGGCGCGGTCAACGAAGGGACCGTCGGCATCTCGCTGATGGGCACCTTCACCGATGCGGCACCCTCCTCGGCGATGAAGTCCGCCACCGCGGACCTCGCAGCCTGGAAGATGGCCCTACACGGCATTCCGGCGAAGGGTACCTACACGCTGGGCGGCAAGACGCTCGATCGGATCGCCGGACACCGCAACGTGGTGAGCACGGCGTGCCCGGGAGCAGGGGCCTACTCGTGGGTGACGTCGTCGAGCTCCTCGGGGCTGCGCCAGATGGTCGCCGCGAAGCTCGCCAATTCCTCCTACGCGTTGGGCCGGGTGGGTCAGCCGTCGGCGACGTCGACGGCTGATTCGGTGACGTTCTCGTGGTCGGCTGTCTCTGGTGCCACGTCGTACGACGTGTGCCTGCAGACGGGCGGAACCTCGACATCGTGCACCAAGACCGAGAGCACGTCGGCGTTGTCAAGAACCTTCAACGATCTGGGACCGACCAAGGGCACTGACTGGTACGGCAAGGTGCGGGCGCGTGACGGCTCCAGGTCCGGCGCTTGGTCTGAGCTGCGGGGCGTGGATCTTGCGTCGGCTGGGTCGGCGTCCACGTCGTTGGGTCGCGTGGGTCAACCGTCGGCGACGTCGACGGCTGATTCGGTGACCTTCTCGTGGTCGGCCGTGTCTGGTGCCGCGTCATATGACGTGTGCCTGCAGACCGGTGGAACGTCAACCTCCTGCACCAAGACGGTGCGGACCGCGGCCCTTTCGTTGGTGTTCGAGGATCTGGGTCCGACCAAGGGCACTGACTGGTACGGCAAGGTGCGGGCGCGTGACGGCTCGACGGTGGGTGATTGGTCCGAGCTGCGGGGCGTGGATCTCGCGTCGGCTGAGTCGGCGTCCACGTCGTTGGGTCGCGTGGGTCAACCCTCGGCCACCTCGACGACTGACTCGGTGACCTTCTCGTGGTCGGCCGTGTCTGGCGCCGCAACGTACGACGTGTGCCTGCAGACCGGTGGCACCTCGACCTCGTGCACCAAGACGGAGAGCACGTCGGCGTTGTCGAAGGTCTTCAAGGATCTGGGTCCGACGCAGGGAACTGATTGGTACGGCAAGGTCCGCGCCCGCAATGGCGCCACCGCTGGCGACTGGTCCGAGCTGCGGGCCATCGACCTGCAGAAGCCGTCCACGGCGGAGTCCGCGGTGACTGTTCCCAGCTCGCGCACCGTGACCTTTGAAGGGCATGGATACGGGCACGGAATCGGCATGAGCCAGTACGGCGCTGAGGGTGCCGCCCGCGCAGGACGGACCTACTCGCAGATCCTTGACCTGTACTACCCCGGCACCGATCTGTCGACGAAGACCGGCGACATCAGGGTGCTGATCTCTCAGGACACCACCGATGGCGTTCTCGTCAACGCACAGTCGGGGCTGAAGGTGCGAGACATCGCGGGTGCTCGGACGGTGTCGCTGCCGACCACCGTCGGCGGCAAGGCCGTGGTGCGCTGGATGATCGCGGCGACCTCGAGTGGATCGTCCTCGTCGAAGCTGTTCTACCGCACGACGGGCGGCTACGTCTCGTACCAGCACGAGGGGAAGACCCTCTCGTGGAGCGGTGACAGCTACTTCTACGGTCCTGACAGCATCAGCCTGGTCCTGCCCAACGGCAGTGTCACGAAGCTGCGCGAACAGGTGCGATCGGCCAAGCCCTCATCGGGTTCAGGAAAGCGCGACACCGTCAACGTGCTCTCGCTGGAGAATTACGTGCGGGGTGTCGTGGCGGCCGAGATGCCGTCGAGCTGGAGTGCTGAAGCGCTCAAGGCGCAGTCGGTGGCAGCGCGTACCTACGGCGTCCGGAGCCTGGGCACGAGCCGCTACTACGACATCTGCAGCACCACCGCATGCCAGGTGTATGGCGGTGCGTCTCGTGAGACAGCAAGCACAGACTCGGCGATCAAGGCCACGGCCGGCAAGGTCTTGACCTACAAGGGTGCGCCGGCGCTGGCGCAGTTCTCTTCGTCATCGGGCGGCTACACCAACACCGGGAGCCAGCCCTACCTGAAGGCGGTCAACGACCCATACGACGGGTGGTCCGGCAACAAGAACCACAACTGGACCCTGACGGTGAAGGCCTCCACGATCGAGAGGGCCTATCCCTCGATCGGCACCCTCAAGTCGATGCAGGTCACTCAGCGCAACGGTTACGGCGAGATGGGCGGACGGGTGTCCGCGCTGAAGCTGGTGGGATCGAAGGGGACCAAGACGATCAGCGGCGTGAACGCACGCTGGGCGTTCGGACTGCGTTCAGACTGGTTTGGTTTCTAGGCCACACTGGTCTGATGGGTGAGGTGAGGGCGAGTTCCGTGCTGCGATCAGCGGCTCTGGCAGGTGCGGCGAACGCGCTGTCTCTGTTGGTCGCGGCTGCGGTGCTCGACGCATTCGTCATCACTGCGGGGTGGTTCGTCTTTGCCGTCGTGCTGGTGACGGTGCTGACCCTGCTGCTGCGCGGGATCGTGCTGGCCCTGGTCAGCCGATTTATCCGGACCTACACCATCGTCGGCGGGCTCGTTCTGACGTACGTAGCGCTGGTGATCACCGACGGAGTCACCCCAGAGGGCGGTTTCTCCCTGCACGGATGGGGAACCTGGCTCGGCGTCACGGTGATGGTGTGGTCGGCCGGCATCGCCTACGGCGAGGTCGACCAGCACGCGCCGCCCGAGGTGCCCCCCGTACGACGCTGACTGCTACTCGGCCGCCGCCGCGTCCTTGATCTCGGCCAGCAGGTCGCCGGAACCGACTGCAGCCCCGACCTCGACGGCCAGACCCGCAATGGTGCCGGCTTTGTGGGCATTGATCGGCTGTTCCATCTTCATGGCCTCGATGACGAAGATCTGGTCGCCCGCAGCGACGTCCTGACCCTCGGTGACGGCGACCTTGACGATGGTGCCCTGCATCGGCGCAGTGAGAGAGTCGCCGCTTGCTGCTGACCCGCCACCCCCGCCTGCCTTGCGCTTGGGCTTCTTGGCGCCGGCCGGGGGTCCCGCAGCACCCAGACCGCCAGGCAGCACGACCTCGACCCGCTTGCCGCCGACCTCGACCACGACGCGCTCACGTTCGGCGGGCTCCTCGGTCTCTGACGCACCGGCGTACGGCTCCAGCTGGTTGTCGTAGTCCGTTTCGATCCACGTGGTGTAGACGGTGAATTCGCCGTCGGCCGCGGTGAAGGCCGGGTCGTCAACGACCGAGCGGTGGAAGGGGATCACGGTGGGCATGCCGTCCACGACGAATTCGTCGAGGGCGCGGCGTGACCGCGCCAGAGCCTGCTCTCGGCTCGTGCCAGTGACGATCAGCTTGGCGACCAGGGAGTCGAACGACCCAGGGATCGTTTCGCCTTCCTCGTAGCCGCCGTCGAGGCGGACGCCGGGACCGGACGGGGGCGACCACCTGGTCAGGGTGCCGGGGGCGGGCAGGAAGCCTTTTCCGCCGTCCTCGGCGTTGATGCGGAACTCGATGGAGTGTCCGCGCACGTCGGGATCGTCGTAGCCGAGCTCTTCGCCAGCAGCGATGCGGAACATCTCGCGCACGAGGTCGATGCCCGTGACCTCCTCGGACACGCAGTGCTCGACCTGGAGGCGGGTGTTGACCTCCAGAAAGCTGATGGTCCCGTCGCGGGCCACCAGAAACTCGCACGTGCCAGCGCCGACGTAGCCAGCTTCCTTGAGGATCGCCTTGGAGGAGGAGTAGAGCCGCTCGATCTGGTCGTCGGTCAGATACGGCGCGGGCGCCTCCTCGACGAGCTTTTGGTGGCGACGCTGCAAGGAGCAGTCGCGGGTCGACACGACGACGACATTGCCGTGACTGTCGGCGAGGCACTGGGTCTCGACGTGGCGGGGCCGATCGAGAAACTTCTCGACGAGGCACTCGCCACGACCGAAGGCGCTGACGGCCTCACGCACGGCCGACTCGAACAGCTCGGGGATCTCCTCGATCGTGGTGGCGACCTTGAGGCCGCGGCCGCCGCCGCCGAAGACAGCCTTGATGGCCACCGGAAGTCCGTTGGCCTTCGCGAACTCGATGACCTCGTCGGCATCCTTGACCGCGTCCTTGGTCCCAGGAGCGAGAGGTGCGTCGGCCTTCTGCGCGATCTGCTTGGCCTTGGCCTTGTCGCCCAAGTTCTCGATGGCGCTCGGCGGGGGTCCGATCCAGATCAACCCGGCGTCGATGACGGCCTGGGCGAAGTCGGCGTTCTCGGCCAGGAAGCCGTATCCGGGATGCACGCTGTCGGCGCCGCTCTTCTCAGCGACCGCAAGGATCTTCTCGATCGACAGGTACGAGTCACCGGGGGTCGAGCCGTCCAGCGAGAAGGCCTCATCAGCCAGTCGCACGAACAGTGCGTCGCGATCGGGTTCGGCGTACACCGCGACGGAGGCGATGGCGGCGTCCTTGCAGGCCCGCACCACGCGGACCGCGATCTCTCCGCGGTTGGCGATCAGGACCTTTGACAGGGGCTTGCTCACAGACTCACTCCTCGTGCACCGGGTTTGCCTGCCGCAGTCTAGGGCGTGGGCGTTGGTTAACGAACGTTAACCCGGCTTGCTAGGGTGGTGTCATGAGCTTCCAGCTGTCTGACGAGCACGAGACCTTCCGACGCAGCGTCCGCGAATTCGCCGAGGGCGAGATCTCCCCGCACGTCGCGCAGTGGGATCGCGACCACCACTTCCCGGTCGATCTGATCCATCAGATGGGCGATCTGGGGTTGTTCGGGCTCACGGCGCCCGAGGAGCTCGGCGGAGCCGGCGGCGATTTCACCAGCCTGTGCGTCGCGATCGAGGAGCTCGGCCGAGTCGATCAGTCGATAGGCATCACGCTGGAGGCAGCAGTGGGTCTGGGCATCAACCCGATCCTCACCTTCGGCACGACCGAACAGAAGGAGCGGTGGTTGCCTGACCTGGTGGCCGGCCGCAGCCTCGCGGGCTTCGGCCTGACGGAGTCAGGGTCGGGGTCCGATGCGTCGGCCATGCGCACCAAGGCTGAGCTCGACGGGGACGAATGGGTCGTGAACGGATCGAAGGAGTTCATCACCAACTCCGGCAGCGAGATCACCTCGCTGATCACGGTTGCAGCCCGCACGGGCCAGACCGAGCGCGGCCGCCCCGAGATCTCCGCGATCGTCGTGCCGGCCAACACCCCTGGATTCGCGGCCGAACCGCCTTACGACAAGCTCGGTTGGCACATCTCGGACACCCACCCCTTGACCTTCGACGATGCTCGCGTGCCCGCGGACCACCTGCTCGGCGAGCGCGGACGTGGGTACGCACAATTCTTGGCCACGCTCGACGACGGGAGGGTTGCCATCGCTGCCCTGGCCGTCGGCCTGATCCAGGGATGTCTTGACGCATGCGTGCGGTACGCGGGGGAGCGCACCACCTTCGGTGTTCCGATCGGCGCCAAGCAGGGTGTCGCCTTTCAGATCGCCGATCTCGCGGTCAAGGCGCAGGCGGGGCGGGCTCTGACTTATCAGGCCGCCGCCATGAAGGACGCCGGCGTCGGCGGGAAGGCTTTCAAACAGGCCGCCTCGATCGCCAAGCTCTACACCTCCGAGGCCGCCGTTGACGCCACGCGGATTGCCACGCAGGTGTTCGGCGGATACGGCTTCATGGAGGAGTACCCAGTCGCCCGGTTCTACCGCGATGCCAAGATCCTCGAGATCGGTGAGGGCACGTCCGAGGTCCAGCGCATCCTGATCGCTCGCGGCCTCGGACTGCCGGTCGAGTGAGCGGGACGTGGGCGCACGCTGCTGCTCGGTACCGATGAACGCTGGCCGAGGTGCTGCGCGAGATGGCTGAGACCTCAGGGCAAACGGTTCCAGAGTGTCGGCCAGGCAATGCCCAGATCGCCCACCAGGTCCCGCAGCAAGGGCAATGACAGTCCGACCACGTTGTGGTGGTCGCCCTCGATCCCGCGAATGAACGCGCCGCCCAACCCATCGATCGTGAAGGCGCCGGCCACGTGAAGTGGTTCGCCCGTGGCGACGTAGGCGTCGATCTCGTCATCGGTGATCTTCGCGAAGTGCACGATCGTGGAGGCGGTCTCGACGAACTCATCTTCGCCGCGTCGCACGCAATGACCGGTGTACAGCACGCCTGACTTGCCGCGCATGCGTCGCCAGCGTCCGGCGGCCTCGACGGGACCGATCGGTTTGCCGAGCACGTCGCCCTCGAAGGCAAGGACCGAATCGCATCCGATGATCAGCGCGTCGACATCGGTGATCTGCTCGGCCACGGCCCGACACTTCATCTGGGCGAGCGCCGCGGCCAGATTGGCTGCGTTGTGGGTCGCGACCGTGTCTTCGTCGACGCCAGACACGACGACCTCGGGCTCGATCCCGGCCGAGCGAAGGGTGGCGAGTCGGGCTGGAGACTGCGAGGCGAGCACGACTCTCATGGGGTCCACCCGACGGTCGGCATCCTCAGGCCCAGGACGAGCGACGCCACTGATCGGCGCCGAATCGGTGGGGGCGGCGGGCCATGCGAGCCGGATGGCCCCACTCGGAGCGCGGTTGCTGCATGACGCGTGCTGCGGCGTGAGCGGCGGCCGCGTTGCGGGCTGCGACGACCGCCACCAGAGCAGCCAGCTCCTCGGGCGTCAGGTCACCCCTGACCACCCGCAGAACCGGCGTGCCCTGAACGGGTGACTCGTCCACCGACTCGTCCGAGCTCACAGCGGGATGTTCCCGTGCTTCTTGGGCGGGAGGGTCTCTCGCTTGGTCTTCAACAGGCGCAGGGCCTTGACCACCTCGGCGCGCGTCTGGTGCGGCGCGATGACCTGGTCGACGTAGCCGCGCTCAGCTGCGAGGTACGGGTTGCACAGCGTGTCCTCGTACTCCGTCATCAGCTGAGCTCGGAGGGCTTCGGGATCATCGGACGCGGCCAGTTCTTTGCGATACAGGATGCCGACGGCTCCGGACGCGCCGACCACGGCGATCTGCGCCGACGGCCACGCGATGTTGATGTCGGCACCGAGGTGCTTGGACCCCATGACGTCGTACGCGCCGCCATAGGCCTTGCGGGTGATGACGGTGATCAGCGGCACGGTGGCTTCGGCGTAGGCGTAGATCAGCTTGGCACCGCGCCGGATGATGCCATTCCACTCCTGATCGGTGCCGGGGAGGAAGCCGGGTACGTCGACGAAGGTGAGGACGGGGATGTTGAACGCATCGCACGTGCGAACGAAGCGGGCTGCCTTCTCGGACGCGTCGATGTCCAGGCACCCGGCCAGCTGCATCGGCTGATTGGCCACGACGCCCACGCTGCGGCCCTCGACCCGGCCGTAGCCGATCACGAGGTTGGGCGCGAACAGCGGCATGACCTCGAGGAAGTCGCCGTCGTCGACGACGCTCTCGATGACGGTACGGATGTCGTAGGGCTGATTGGTGGAGTCCGGGATGAGGATGTCCAGTGCCAGGTCGGTCTCGTTGAACTCGAGGTCCGCGATCTCGTCGTACGGCTCAGGCTCCTCCATGTTGTTCTGCGGAAGGAACGAGATGAGCGCCTTGGTGTATTCGATGGCGTCTTCCTCGTCGGCACCCATGTAGTGCGCATTGCCACTCTTGGTGTTGTGCGTGCGCGCGCCACCCAGATCCTCCATCGAGACGTCCTCGCCGGTCACGGTCTTGATGATGTCGGGGCCGGTGATGAACATGTTCGATGTCTTGTCGACCATGATCACGAAGTCGGTGACAGCGGGGGAGTAGACGTGGCCGCCGGCGTTGGCGCCCATGATCAGACTGATCTGCGGGATGACACCTGAGGCATGCACGTTGCGCTTGAAGATCTCGCCGTACAGGCCCAGCGACACCACACCCTCCTGGATACGTGCGCCGGAGCCCTCGTTGATGCCGATGATGGGACAACCGGACTTGATCGCGAGGTCCATCACCTTGACGATCTTCTCGCCATAGACCTGGCCCAGACTGCCGCCGAAGACGCTGAAGTCCTGACTGAACACGCACACCTGACGGCCGTCAATGGTGCCGTAGCCCGTGATGACACCGTCGCCGAGCGGCCGGTTGTTCTCCAACCCGAAGTCGGTCGCCCGGTGGCGGGCGAGAGCGTCGAGCTCGACGAACGACCCCTCGTCGAGCAGCTGCTCGATCCGCTCGCGGGCACTCTGGCGGCCACGAGCGCTCTGCTTCTCGTGGGCACGGGCTGCCATCTCGACCTCCGCGGCGTCGCGGCGCGCGAGGAAGTCGGCCAGCCGGCCGGCGGTGGTGTGCAGCTCGGGGTTCTCTTCGATCTCAGCTTCGCTCACGGGGGTCACTGTAACGAAGCGCGTGGTCCCCGGTGTGTGAGGCTGAGGGGGTGACCACCGATGGGACGCCCCCCGGCCCCTACAGCCGCCTCGATCGCCCGCCACTGGACGGAACCGCCCTCCGGACCGCGCTGGTGGTGGAGGGCTCGATGTGGACCGATGTCGTCGTCACCCAGGCGACGGCCAGCACCAACGCTGATGCCTCGGTCGCCGCTCGCGAGGGAGCAGCTGAGGGAACGATCTTCACCACGCATGCCCAGACGTCGGGTCGGGGCAGATTGGACCGATCGTGGGACTCCGCGCCCGGTTCGGGCCTGGCGGTGTCCGTGGTGCTGCGCCCCGACGCCATCTCACCCGCTCGGTGGGTGTGGCTGCCCCTTCTGGTCGGTCTGGCGGTTGACGCGACCGTCCGCGACCTGGGCGTCGGCAGCGGATTGAAGTGGCCCAACGACGTGCTCGTCGAGGACCGCAAGATCGCGGGCATCCTGCTCGAGCGAGTCCAGACGCCGATCGGGACCGCTGCCGTGGTGGGGATCGGGCTCAACGTCTCGATGTCTCGCGAGGAGCTGCCCGTCCCGCAGGCCACCTCCCTGGCTCTGGAGGGCGCGACGTCGACGGACCGGACCGTGGTCCTCCGGTCGTTGCTCCGCAACCTGGAGGCGTTGTATCGCGCTTGGATCGTCACCGAAGGTGATCCTGCCGCCGGCATACGTGAGGCCTACCTGCGCCGGTGCGTGACGATCGGCTCCTCGGTCCGCGTGCAGATGCCCGATGGCTCTGACCTCGTGGGCGCCGCTGAGGCCATCGATGATCACGGTCGGTTGGTCGTCGACGGGCATCCGGTGAGCGCTGGCGATGTCACGCACGTGCGGGCCGCGCCGTGACATGATTTGCCCATGAGTCTGCCGCGCAAGTTGATGATCGACGGTGAACAGGTCGTCGAGAACACTCGCACCCACGTCAAGGTGCTGATCATCCCCTTCCTCATCCTGATCGTCGTGGCCGCGGCCGAGGGCTACGTGCAGTCGATGATCGATGGCGACGATCACGCCGTGTGGCGGTGGGTGGCGGCCGGGGTGGCTGTGATTCTCGTGTTCTGGGGGTCGGTCCTGCCCTTCCTCACGTGGCTCTCCTGGACCTACACGCTGACCAACAAGCGCATCGTGGAGCAGAAGGGCATCCTGACCCGCACCGGACGAGTCATTCCCTTGAGCCGCGTCAACGACGTCGCCTTCGAGCGTAATCTCAACGATCGCATCCTCGGATGCGGCACGCTGGTCATCCACGACGCCAGTGAACAGGCCGGTCTACGGCTCAACGACATTCCGAAGATCGCGGCCTTTCACCGCACCGTGAGCAACCTGGTCTTCGGCCAGCACGACACAGCGGCAGGAAGAGATGAATCGGTCTGATCAGCACGACCGGCTCGTTCGGCTGATCTTCGGCGCCGACGCCGAGCTCACGGCCGAGGAGGTTGCTGAGCGCGGCGGACTCAGCCTCGAGAACGGACAACGTCTGTGGCGAGCGTTGGGGTTCCCGGACGTCGGTGAGGATGTTGCCTACGCTGACGCGGACGTCCAAGCCGTCAGGCTCGTGGCCGCGGCGCTCCACGCCGACATGCTCGGCGAAGAGACGGTGTTCCGTATGACGCGGGCCATGGGAACCACGATGTCGCGGCTGGCCGACTGGCAGGTCAGCACCCTGGTCGAGCAGGTCGATCACGATGTCGCCGCGGGCAAGGCCGAGAGCCGGCTGGATCGCGCCGTCGAGCTGGCCCAGTACTCCGCCCCGAGCTTCGAGAGCCTGATGCTCTACGCCTGGCGCCGCCACCTTGGGGCCGCCGTGGGACGCATGGAGGCGCTCGGGCCCTCCGACGAGGAAGTGCTCTCGACTCACTTGACGGTTGGCTTCGCCGACCTGAGCCGGTTCACCACGGTGTCCAACGGTCTGGACGGCCTGGCGCTGGGCAATCTCGTGGAGGACTTCGAGAGCCGCTGCACCGATGTCGTCACGGCTGGCGGTGGGCGCGTCATCAAGACCTTGGGTGATGCTGTGCTGTTCGTGGCCGACACCGCGCCTGACGGGACCCGCATCGCGCTGGGGCTCGTCGGTCAGATCGCTCGTCGACCCGACATGCCTGACATCAAGGTGGGCCTGGCCACCGGTTCGGTGCTGAGCCGGCTGGGCGACGTGTTCGGGCCGCCCGTGAATCTCGCTGCACGACTCACCCACGTGGCCCGGAGCAACCGTGTGCTGGTCGATGAACGCACCGCCGCGCTGCTGGGGGATGAATTCGAGACCCGTGTCATGCCGCCGCGACCGTTGAGGGGTTTCGGCAACGTCTCGCCGGTCACGGTCAGCGAACGGCGCGGTTTCCGATCTCGGTAGGCTGCGGGCGTGCCTGCTCCTCATCTCGCCGTCATCGGCGGCGGCCAGCTCGCCCGCATGATGGCTCCGCCCGCCGTGGCGCTCGGCATCCGGCTACGACTGCTCGCCGAGGCGGGCGATGTGTCGGCTGCGCAGGTGATCGGTGACCACCTCGTGGGTGACCACACGAACCTGGCCGATCTGCGGGACGCCGTCGGTGATGCCCCCGTCGTCACCTTCGACCATGAGCACGTGCCGCCTGAGCATCTGCAGGCTCTCGCCGCCGAGGGCCACGCCTGCCGGCCCAGCCCTGATGCGTTGTTGTTTGCCCAGGACAAGGGGGACATGCGGGTGCGTCTGAGTCTGCTCGGCATTCCCAGCCCAGTGTTCGAGCTGCTGTCAGAGGACCTCGCCGACGCGATCGACGACATGCATGACTTCGGATATCCCGCAGTCGTCAAGACCACCCGCGGGGGATATGACGGCAAGGGCGTATGGGTGGTCCGCTCAGCCGATGATCTTGCGGAGCCGTTCAGTGTCGGTCAGGAACTCATGGCCGAGGAGCTCGTCGACTTCCGCCGTGAGCTGTCGGCCCTGGTCGCCCGGTCGCCGTCAGGCGAGGTGAGGGCCTACCCGGTGGTTGAGTCTCGCCAGGTCGACGGCGTGTGCTCGGAGGTCATCGCCCCGGCACCCGATCTGGACCCAGCCCTCGCTGCAGAAGCTCGCCAGATCGCCGAGCGCATCGCCACCGAGCTGGAGGTCACCGGAATCCTCGCGGTCGAGATGTTCGAGACGACCGACGGCCGCATCCTGGTCAACGAGCTCGCCATGCGGCCGCACAACACAGGGCACTGGAGCATCGAGGGCGCCGAGACCAGTCAGTTCGAGAACCACCTGCGTGCCGTGCTCGACCTCCCGCTCGGGCCCACCACCGCTCGCCAGCCGTGGAGCGTCATGGTCAACGTGCTCGGGGGTGCGGTCGAGGATCTGCTGGTCCAGCGCGCCATTGCACTGGCGGCGGAGCCCGGCGTCCACGTCCACCTGTATGGCAAGGCGGTCAAGCCGGGCCGCAAGGTCGGACATGTCACGGCCACCGGCATCGATCTGGACGACACCCGCGCCCGCGCCCGTCGCTCCGCGGCCCTGCTCACCGATGGATAAGATCCAGCCATGAGCCAAGCGCCGCGGGTTGGGATCGTCATGGGGTCGGACTCGGACTGGCCCATCATGCAGGCGGCCGCCGAGGCACTGACTGAGTTCGGCATCTCCCACGAGGCAGACGTCGTGTCGGCACACCGGATGCCCGACGAGATGCTGGCGTACGGCCGCGACGCGCACGGACGTGGCCTCGAGGTCATCATCGCCGGCGCCGGCGGCGCAGCCCACCTGCCAGGCATGCTGGCCGCGGTCACCCCGTTGCCGGTCATCGGCGTGCCCGTGGCGCTCAAGCACCTAGACGGCCTGGACTCGCTGCTCTCGATCGTCCAGATGCCAGCGGGGGTGCCGGTCGCCACCGTGTCCATCGGCAACGCTCGCAACGCCGGGTTGCTCGCCGTGCGCATCCTGGCCGCTGGCGACCCGAACCTCACCGATCAGATGCTGCGATTCCAAGCCGATCTCGCAAACTCCGCCCGCGCCAAGGGCGAGAAGATTCGCCAGCCAGGCGGCGGCTCCGGCTTCCGCTGATTCGCGTCCGTCAGGAATCCCGCACGTAGGACGTCAGCGCGGTCAGGCTCGGACGCGCCGGCGCGGAAGCGAAGCCGAATCGCACCGGGGGAGTGAGCGACGCGAGCGCTCCGAGGTCCTCTCCGCTCCACTGAGCCGTGGCCGAGTCGATGCCACGCACCGCACGGGCGGCGTACCACTCGGTGCGTCCGCTGCCGGCGCTGCCGAAGGTCTGCACGCCGGGCATGAGGCGAGCGGCGACCGGGTTGATGAGTCGCGCCCACGTGGCCGCACGGCGAACGGGTGGTGGAACTGCATGCAGCAGGGGCGACATCCAGAGGCGTCGGCCGGGGACGAAGGTGATCTCGAGGTTCGTGGAGGTCATCGTCCACCGGTCATGGCCCTGGGCGATGGCCACCGGCGCGATCACGATCTCGTCGAAGGAGTAGGTGGTCGCGATGAAGTCGGCGATGTCCTCGCGGGGAGCGACCAGGGTGCGGTGCCCGTCGGCGTCCTCGATCATCGCGTCGGCGAACGCACCCATCGGCGTCCGGTCCCACATACCGAGGACGAGGCGGGTGCCCGAGCGGGTGCCGATGCCAGCGATGTGGCCGGTGAAGGAGTGGACTGTCACGTGCTCACGCTAGTGCCGGCGCAGCCGCTCTGCAGGGCTCCAGCGGCGGCCCGCTCATCCACCGAAGTCGCGCTAGCCTCGAACGCATGGCTGCTCTGGTGACCTGGAGGGCGTTGTGCATCGACGCGTCGGACGTGTTGGCCGTCGAGGGTTTCTGGGCTCATGTTCTGCAGTGGAGGGTCGAACGCCTTGGCGACAACGACTCAGTCCTACGAGGCAGCGGGCCTGGCGAGGAGATCTGGGTCAATCGCGTTCCGGAACCTCGCACGGTCAAGCAACGGGTGCATCTGGATCTCCGCGCTGAGTCTCTCGACCGATTCGCTGGGCTCGAGCAGCTGACGGCCAAGGACGAGCTGGCCTGGACCGTCCTCGCCGATCCAGAGGGCGGCGAGTTCTGCGTCTTCATCGATGACGACCCTCCACGAACGCGGTGGAAGGCTCTCGGTGTCGACGCGGTTCATCACCGGTCAATCGCTGCGTGGTGGGCCGATGTCCTGGGCGGCACCCTGTTCGAGGACGACGACTACACCTCCGTGCAGAGACTGCCCGGCTCGACGTTGGAGTCGATCGACTTCGCCACAGTCCCGGAGCCCAAGACGGTCAAGAACCGCATCCACTGGGACGTGATGCTGACCGCCGAGAGCTCCGTCGACGACCTCGTCGCGGCCAGGGCGACGGTGCTGCGAGCGGCCGACGACGAGATCCGGTGGACCATCATGGCCGACCCGGAAGGCAACGAGTTCTGCGTCTTCGAGGGTCTCTGAGCGGCGACGTGATGAAATGAGTGCGTGCCCCTCGACCTGACGAACACCGATGTCGTGACGCTCACGGCCGCGCTCGTCGACGCGCCGTCGGAGAGCTTGCACGAACAGGCTCTGGCCGACGACGTCGAAGCCGCTCTGTCCGCGCTCGACCACCTGACGGTGGTGCGGGACGGCAACACGCTGGTGGCCCGCACCGACCTGGGTCGCGCCGAGCGCGTCGTCATCGCCGGACACCTCGACACGGTTCCGGAGAACGGCAACCTCCCCTCGCGCCTCGCTGACGGCATCCTGCACGGCCTCGGGTCGTGCGACATGAAGGGTGGCGTCGCCGTGGCTCTGATCCTTGCTGCCACGATCGCCGACCCCGTCCGCGACGTCACCTACGTCTTCTACGACGCCGAAGAGATCGCCGCGGAGTTCAACGGTCTCGGTCGGATCGCCCGCGAGCGCCCTGACCTGTTGGCCGGCGACTTCGCGATCTTGATGGAGCCCTCCAACGCCGGAGTCGAGGCTGGCTGCCAGGGCACCATGCGGGTCGACCTGCGCACAGCGGGAGAGCGCGCTCACTCGGCTCGATCGTGGATGGGCGCCAACGCGATCCACGCGATGGCACCGGTGCTGGACATCCTGGCCACCTACCTACCGCGCGAGGTCGAGATCGATGGCCTCGTCTACCGCGAGGGGCTCAACGCCGTCGGGATCAACGGTGGAGTCTCGGGCAACGTGGTGCCCGACGAAGCCGTCGTGACCATCAACTTCCGGTTTGCTCCCGATCGCAGTGAGAACGACGCCTTCACCCACCTGCAGGAGGTGTTCGAAGGCTTCGGGCTCACCGTCACCGACAGCGCGCCAGGCGCGCTGCCGGGGCTGCAGCGTCCGGCCGCAGCCGCGTTCGTCGAAGCGGTCGGGGCCGAGGTGGGACCCAAGTTCGGCTGGACTGACGTCGCGCAGTTCACGGTTCTGGGTATCCCTGCGGTCAACTACGGACCCGGCAACCCGCTGTTCGCCCACAAGGCCGACGAGCACGTGCCGGTGGCCCACCTGCACTCCGTGCTCGCATCGCTCACCACCTGGATGACCTCATGACGCAGCAGCAGCCTTCAGAACCGTCCCACCACAAGGGACCGGTGCAGCTGCGCCGCAGCAGCATCCCAGAATCCACCACCGATCAGCGGCTGCTCGATTCTCGAGGACCGGCTGACTGGGTGCACACCGACCCGTGGCGGGTCCTTCGCATCCAAGCCGAGTTCATCGAAGGCTTTGGAGCGCTTGCCGAGCTGGGGCCCGCCATCAGCGTCTTCGGGTCGGCGCGCACCCAGCCCGACGACCCGATGTACGCCGCGGCCACAGCGATGGCCACGAAGCTCTGCGAGGTCGGCTACGCCGTCATCACCGGCGGTGGGCCAGGGGCGATGGAGGCGGCCAATCGTGGGGCCAGCGAGTGCGGCGGGGTGTCGGTGGGGCTCGGCATCGAGCTGCCGCATGAGCAGGGCATGAACGACTGGGTCGACCTCGGCATCAATTTTCGCTACTTCTTCGTCCGCAAGACCATGTTCGTCAAGTACTCGCAGGGCTTCGTCGTGCTGCCGGGCGGCTTCGGCACGATGGACGAGCTGTTCGAGGCATTGACCCTCGCCCAGACCGGCAAGGTCACGTCCTTCCCGATCGTGCTGTTCGGCAGCGAGTACTGGGGTGGTCTGATCGACTGGCTGCGCCAGACGATGGCTGCCGACGGCAAGATCGGGCCGGACGACATCGACATGCTGCACGTGACCGACGACGTTGACGACGCGGTCGCCCACGTCGTCGCCATGGACGTCTAGGACTTCTGGGTGCGCTGCCCGTGGGGTGACGATCCGGCCATGGTGAAGTACCACGATCACGAGTGGGGCCGCGAGATCCGTGACGAGGCGGCGCTGTTCGAGCGGATGTGCCTCGAGGCCTTCCAATCCGGTCTGTCGTGGCTGATCATCCTGCGCAAGCGAGATCGGTTCCGCGAGGTCTTCGCGCAGTTCGACCCGTCGGCGGTCGCGGCATTTGGTGTCGGCGACATCGAACGTCTGCTCGGCGACGCGGGCATCGTGCGGAACCGGCAGAAGATCGACGCGGCCATCGCCAACGCGAGAGCGGTGCTGGAGCTCGACGGGGGCTTCAGCGATCTGCTGTGGTCGTTCGCGCCCCCGCCGAGACCTGCCCCGACGATGCCGGCCGAGGTGCCGGCCGTCACGGCGGAGTCCACCGCGATGGCCCGGGAGCTGAAGGGCCGGGGATTTCGATTCGTGGGACCCACCACCGCCTACGCGTTGATGCAGGCCACGGGGATGGTCAACGACCATCTCGCGGACTGCGTCGCCCGCGAACCCTGAACTCAGCCTTGACATCTGTTTCCTCGGGATCGGCGTGGCGTGTCGCCACCATGGGTCGTCCGTCTTTAACATCAGCACCATGGCCCCCTC
>NZ_JBAVCB010000078.1:0-2873 GCF_049586495.1 Aeromicrobium sp.
GCCCAGCGCTTGGTCGACGACGCGCTGGCCAAGCTGCACGAGTCCGACGCCACCATGACCGCCATCGCCGCCGACCTCGGATCGTTTGGCTCCCAACATCGTGCCGCCAAGGGCGAGGCCGATCGTCTTGCGGCGGCCATCGTGGCGGCCGAAGAGGCTCGCGACACCGATCTGTCCGGTCTGGCCGATCTGGAGAGTCGGCTTCAGCAGGCCGAGTCGGTTCCGGATGAAGATCCCGACACCTCATTGCTGGACGAGCTTTCGGAGGTCGCGTCGAGCAAGCGTCGAGCCGAGACCGAGGCTCGACTGGTGCTGCGCACGAATGAAGAGCGCACGCGCGCGCTCGAGGGCCAGGCCACGGCGCTGTTCGCCGCGGCCGAAGCCGAGCGCGAGGCGCGGCAGAAGGCCGCCGAACGGCGCGATCGCCAGCGCCACGAGGCCGAGACGGCGCGGGCCGTCGTCACTGCGTCCGACCAGGTGCTCGCGCGCCTCGACCGTTCAATCCAGCGAGCCTCGGAACGCCGTACCGAGATCGAGCACTCTCGTTCCGGTCGGGAGGACGAGCTCCGCACCGTGCGAGGGCGACTGCGCGAGCTGAGCAGTGAGCTCGACTCGTTGACCAGTTCGGTGCACCGCGACGAGATGGCCCGGGCCGAGCTGCGCCTGCGCCTTGAATCGCTGGAGACGCGCGCGCTGGAAGATCTGGGTCTGGGCATCGAGGCTCTGGTCGGTGAGTACGGTCCTGACCAGCTGGTGCCGCCCCTCCAGCAGGTGGCTGACGCCGATGTGGATGACGTCGCAAGCGAGCCCGAGGCCGCTCGCCCGTTCGATCGCGAGGAGCAGACCAAGCTGCTGCGCTCGGCGGAGCGCTCGCTGGCCATGCTCGGCAAGGTCAACCCGCTCGCGCTCGAGGAGTTCTCCGCGCTCGAGGAGCGCCATCAGTTCCTCAGCGGTCAGGTCGAGGACCTGCGCAAGACCCGCCAGGATCTGCTCGAGATCGTCGACGAGGTCGACGCCAAGGTGGAGAAGGTGTTCACCGAGGCCTGGCACGACACGGAGCGTGAGTTCAGGGATGTCTTCAGCCGGCTGTTCCCCGGTGGCGAGGGGCGGCTGGTTCTCACCGACCCCGACAACATGCTCACCACGGGCATCGACGTCGAGGCCCGCCCGCCGGGCAAGAAGGTCAAGCGGCTGTCGCTGCTGTCCGGCGGTGAGCGATCGCTCGTGGCGGTCGCCTTCTTGGTGGCGCTGTTCAAGGCGCGCCCCAGCCCGTTCTACATCCTTGACGAGGTCGAAGCCGCGCTCGACGACACGAACCTCGGTCGTCTGCTCGGCATCTACGAGGAGCTGCGCGCCAGCTCGCAGCTCATCGTCATCACGCACCAAAAACGCACCATGGAGGTCGGCGACGCGCTCTACGGAGTCTCGATGCGCGGTGACGGCGTCTCAGCGGTCATCAGTCAGCGACTGCGCGAGGAGGAGACCGCGTGAGTGAACCCAGACAGGGTGACCTCAGGCGGGATGACTTCGGCACCATCCGGCGCATCACGACCCGGTGGGAGGACGAGGACGTCTACGGGCACGTCAACAACGTCGTGTACTACTCGTTCTTCGACACCGCGGTCAACGGATATCTGATCGAGGCCACCGGCACCGACATCCGTGGTCTGGACGCCTCCGGGATCGTCGCCGAGACGAGCTGCCGGTTTCTGCGTGAGCTGCGCTTTCCCGGTGATGTCGAGGCGGGCCTACGAGTCACCAAGCTCGGCACGTCGAGCGTCGTGTACGAAATCGGTCTGTTCCAGGGTGAGTCGTCTGAACCGGCCGCCGTGGGGCGATTCGTGCACGTCTACGTCATGGGTGAGGACCGCGCGGTCACGCCGGTTCCTGACCTCATTCGAGCCGTGCTGGAACCGTTGCTGGTACTAGGGTCTGCTCATGAGTGAACGCAGCACCTACGTGCTGGTCGACGGCGAGAACATCGACGCCACCCTGGGGTCATCGATTCTGGGCCGGCGGCCGCAGCCGCACGAGCGGCCCCGCTGGGACCGACTGCTGCAGTTCGCCGAAAGCTCATGGGATCAACCCGCGACCGGCTTGTTCTTCCTGGCCGCCAATGGAGATCTGCCCATGCCGTTCGTGCAGGCGCTGACGGCCATCGGCTTTCGGCCGGTGCCGCTGTCGGGCGGCGCCGACGAGAAGGTCGTCGACATCGCCATCCAGCGCACGCTCGTCGAGCTGGCTCACCGCGATGCCGACGTCATGCTCGCCAGCAACGACGGTGACTTCATCGAACAGCTCGAGCCGCTGGTCGGCCCCGAACGTCGCACGGCCCTGCTGGCGTTTCGCGAATTCCGCAACGCCGGCTACTTGCCGCTGTTCGAGCGAGGTCTGGAGTTTCACGACCTGGAATACGACGTGCAGGCCTTCAACGAACGACTGCCGCGGATCCGCATCATTCCGATCGCCGAGTTCGACCCGCTCGAGTTTCTCTAGTCCCGTCGCAGGGGATGTCGACGACAGAACTGGCCGGACGGAATCTAGGCTGGCGTCGTGACCACCACTGTTCTCGTCCTCATCATCGCCGCTGCTGTCGTCCTGGTTGGCGGTGGAGTCGCCTTCCTGGTCACTCGTGGGGGCGATGGAACGTTGCCGCCGCCGGACGTGCTCGACGAGATCACCACCGAGGTCATCAAGCATCCCGAGCACCCTGAACCACATCTGGCGTCCGATGACGAAGAGGTGCCGTTCGAGGAGATCCCGGCCGACGAGCGGGGTGGAGCTCCGGCGATCGAGCGTCCCGAAGCGTCGCAGGGACGGCTGGTCCGCCTGCGTGGTCGGTTGGCACGGTCCAACTCCTCGCTCGGCAAGGG
>NZ_JBAVCB010000079.1:0-11391 GCF_049586495.1 Aeromicrobium sp.
GCCTGCAGCATGTGCTGCACCCGCAGCCCACGCTGACCGTGCTCCAGCAAGTCCTTGATGGCCATCTTCTTGGCGCGGTCGACGATGTTCTGGATCATGGCGCCGGAGTTGAAGTCCTTGAAGTACAAGATCTCCTTGTCGCCGCCGGCGTACGTGACCTCGAGGAACTGGTTGTCCTCGCTCTCGGTGTACATGCGCTCGACAGTGCTGCGGATCATGCCGGTCACGCAGGCCTGGCGGTCTCCGCCAAACTCGGCCAGATCGTCCTCGTGCAGCGGAAGTCCAGCGGTCAGGTACTTGCTGAAGATGTCGTCGGCCGCCTCCGCGTCGGGTCGTTCGATCTTGATCTTCACGTCGAGTCGGCCGGGCCGCAAGATGGCCGGATCGATCATGTCCTCACGGTTGGACGCACCGATGACCAGCACGTTCTCCAGGCCCTCGACGCCGTCGATCTCGCTGAGCAGCTGCGGCACGATGGTGTTCTCGACATCGGAGGAGACGCCCGAGCCCCGGGTACGGAACAGCGAGTCCATCTCGTCGAAGAAGACGATGACCGGAGTGCCCTCGCTGGCCTTCTCACGAGCGCGTTGAAACACCAGCCGGATGTGGCGCTCGGTCTCACCGACGTACTTGTTGAGCAGCTCGGGGCCCTTGATGTTCAGGAAGAACGAGCGGCCCTCCTCGCCGGTCTTCTCCGACACCTTCTTGGCCAGGGACGCCGCGACCGCCTTGGCGATCATGGTCTTGCCGCAACCGGGCGGTCCGTACAGCAGCACACCCTTGGGCGGCTTGAGCTCGTGCTCGATGAAGATCTCCGGATGGAGGTACGGGAGCTCGACGGCGTCGCGGATCGATTCGATCTGGCCGCGCAGGCCGCCGATCGACTCGTAGTCGATGTCAGGGACCTCTTCGAGGACGAGGTCCTCGACCTCGCTCTTGGGGATGCGCTCATACACATAGCCGGAACGGGAGTCCAGCAGCAGTGAATCGCCCGGACGCAGCTTGGTGCCGGTGAGCGACTCGGCGATCCGGACGATGCGTTCCTCGTCGGCGTTGCCCATGACCAACGCGCGCAGGCCGTCTTCGAGGACCTCCTTGAAGGAGACGACCTCGCCGACCTCCTCGAACGCCAGCGCCTGGACCACGTTCATGGCCTCGTTGAGGATGACCTCCTGGCCCTTGCGCAGTTCGTCACGGTCGACAGTGGGGCTGACATTGACTCGCAGCTTGCGGCCGCCGGTGAACACGTCGACCGACTCGTCATCGTTGACCTGCAGGAAGGTGCCGAAACCGGTGGGCGGTTGAGCCAGGCGGTCGACCTCTTCCTTGAGGCCGACGATCTGATCGCGCGCTTCGCGCAAGGTGGATGTGAGCCGATCGTTCTGCGTCGTGGTGGCTGACAAACGGGCCTCGAGATCACGCAGTCGCGCATCAGTGGAGCTCTCGCCGCTGAGTCGGCGCCGCAGGTGCTCGACCTCGGCGCGCAAGTAGGCCAGCTCCTGTTCAGGGCCACTGGTGTGGGTTTCGTCGTTCATCGCCACCTCCTGCTCGTGGAAATGACCCTACCCGCCCAGACCCCGCCGGTCCGGTCATGTTCGGTTACGACGACGTGTCGATCTGGGAACCGAAGGGACGCGGTCCGGTGTAGTCCGGGCCGTAAGCGCCGGGCGCGGGTCGACGCGAGCGCTCCAGCGTGTGCTGCCCCGGAGCCATGCGGCGCGCCGTCGCCAGGTACGCGGTGTGGCCGTTCATGCGGTGATCGGGCCGGACGGAAAGGCCTTCGAGGTGCCAGTCGCGCTGCAGGGTCTCCCATGCAACGGGCTCGGTGAAGCTGCCGTCCTCGCGCAACGACTCGACGAAGCGCGACAGCTGTGTGGTGGTGGCGACGTAGGCGCAGACGATGCCACCGGGCACCAGTCGTTCCACCGCGAGCGGGATGCAGCTCCACGGGTCGACCATGTCGAGGATCAGACGGTCGATCTCGGGCTCTGCGATCACCTCACGCACGTCGCCGATCGTCAGCGTCCAGGACTCCGGTGCCCTGCCCATCGCTTGTTCGACGTTGCGACGGGCAATCTCGGCGAAGTCCTCGCGGATCTCGTACGAACCCAGATGTCCGGTGGGTCCGACGGCGCGTAACAGGTAAGTGGTCAGGCTGCCCGAACCGGCGCCAGCCTCGACGACCCGCAGTCCCGGAGCGATGTCGGCCCACATCAGGATCTGGCCCGCGTCCTTGGGGTAGATGATCGCGGCTCCACGCGGCATCGAGACGACATACTCCGACAGCAGCGGACGGAACACCTGGTACTGACCGCCCATGGACGATTCGATGACGATGCCCTCGGGCTGGCCGAGGATGTCGTCGTGCCGGACCTGGCCCTTCTTGGTGGAGAACTCGGCGCCTGATTTCAGGGGGAAGTTGTGCTTGCGCCCCTTGGAGTCGGTGAGCCGGACCCACTCCCCCTCGATCAGCTGATTCATCGGGCACTCCGGTAGGCGGCGTCGATGGCGTCCCGGGTGAGTACGCCGACCAAAGATCCGTCGGAGTCCACGAGCGCGTACTCCTCGGCGGGTTGGGCGGCGACGCGGCGCAGCAGCTCCTGGCCACGCAGGTCGGCGTCGAGTCGCACGGCATGAGCGGGCGCCGGAACCGGCGCCGCCAGGTCGCGGGCGACCAGTCCGTCAACCCTGCTGCGACGCGACGCGTGATGCAGGGCCTGGCTCGACCCGGTCCACAGGAACCACGCGACCAGAGCAGCCACGATCAGGTCGACGGCGTAGGTCTCGTTGCGCGGTCGCAGACCGGCCCACACGACGGCCGCAACGGCGGTGAGTCGTCCGATCCAGGCCGCTACGTGAATGCCGAGGATCTCGCGACCGGTGATGGCCCAGATGAGGGCGCGCAGCACGCGGCCGCCGTCCAGTGGCAGTCCGGGAATCATGTTGAACGCGGCGACCAGCAGGTTGACCAGCCCGATCGCCGCGAGCAGTGTCGCCGCCGTTCCCTCCAGACTGCGGCCGATGGCCAGGGCGATGACGCCGATGGCGGCCGACGTCAGGGGGCCGACGATGGCGATCCACAGTTCTTGGAAGGGGCGGCGGCTCTCGCCCTCGATGGACGTCTCGCCCCCCAGGAGGTGCAAGGTCACCGAGTGGACCCGCATGCCAAAACCCCGGGCGGCGGCCACGTGGGCCAGCTCGTGCACCAAGACCGACACGTAGAGACCAAGCACGAATCCCGTGGCGACGAGGTAGGGGTTGGTGTCGGTGCGACCGTCGAAGCGGCCTGCGAACACGACGATCAGCACGGCGCCCATGACCAGCAACGACGGGCGCACCAAGACGTCGACGTCGCCGGTTCGCCACAACCGCCACGTGCCAGCCGGTCGAGACGTCGGTCGGGGCTTCACGGCTCCAGTCTGCCGCATGGTCAGGTGAACACGGACAGCAACGCGACCGCATCGATTCCGGACAGCGTCGGCAGAGATCGACGTCGGTGCTGATCAGGCACGAGCACCATGTGCGGCACGACGACGACGTCGCACCCGGCGGCGTTGGCAGATGCGGCACCCGTCGGCGAGTCCTCGATGGCGAGGCAGTCAGCCGCCGACACGCCGAGTCGTTCTGCGGCCAGCAGATAGGGGTCGGGATGTGGCTTGGGGCGGGGCACCGCGTCGCCGGTGACCACAGCCTGGAAAGGTAGCGCTGCGACGATCGGCGCCGCGATCGGCACGTACGACATCGTGACCAGCGCCTGCGGCATCCCCCGATCCGACAGTGCGGTGATCAGCTCGACTGCCCCGGGCCGCCATGGGACATCTGCCTGCAACGCCGCGACCAGGCGGGTCACGAGGTAGTCGACCACCTGCTCGGCGCTGAGCGACAGGTCCAGCCGGGTGCGGATGTACTCGCCGCTGGCGATCAATGAGTTTCCGACGAGCTGCAGGGCGTCTTCGTGAGTCCACTCGGCGCCATGCTCGGCTGCGAGCTCGTGCTCGGCGGCGATCCACATCGGCTCGGTGTCGACGATCGTGCCGTCGAGGTCCCACAGGACGGCCGCATAGTCCTTCACCCCGACACGATAGCGACGTGGCACAATGAAGACTCCGTTCGGGATCCCCCGAGGCCTAGGCGAGCCCGCCGCCGGCTGGCGATCCCCAGCGTTCCGCCCGACAGCCGTCAGAAGGAATGCTCCATGGCCACACCCGATTCCAGCGCGGTGCACCACCGCCCGGACGCCACCGACGATCTCGTCACGGCTCTGCAGACTCGCATCCTGATCCTGGATGGCGCCATGGGAACTGCCATCCAGCGCGACCGGCCTGACGAGGCCGGCTACCGCGGCGAACGATTCAAGGACTGGCCGAGCGATGTCCAGGGCAACAACGATCTGCTGTCCATCACTCAGCCCGAGATCATCGCGGACATCCACCGCGAGTACCTCGAGGCGGGCGCGGATCTGATCGAGACCAACACTTTCAACGCCACGACCATGTCGTTGAGCGACTACGGCATGGAGGAGCTGGCCTACGAGCTGAACGTCGAGTCGGCCCGCCTGGCCCGCCTCGCAGCCGACGAGATGACTGAACGGACGCCTGATCGGCCGCGCTACGTGGTCGGTGCCATCGGTCCGACCAGCCGCACCGCGTCGATCTCCCCCGATGTCAACGACCCCAGCATCCGCAACGTCACCTTCGACGAGCTGGTCGTGGCCTATCTGCAGCAGGCGAACGGCCTGGTCGATGGCGGCGCCGATCTGCTGATGGTCGAGACCATCTTCGACACGCTCAACGCCAAGGCCGCGATCTTTGCGCTGGAGACCCTGTTCGAGGAGCACGGTCGCCGCTGGCCCGTCATCATCTCCGGCACCATCACAGACGCCTCGGGCCGCACCCTGTCGGGTCAGACCACCGAGGCGTTTTGGCATTCCGTGCGGCACGTCAAGCCCCTGATGGTGGGTCTGAACTGCGCGCTCGGCGCCAAGGAGATGCGCCCCTACATCGGCGAGATCTCGCGGATCGCCGACACGTACGTCAGCTGCTATCCCAATGCCGGACTTCCGAATGCGTTTGGCGAGTACGACGAAGCGCCCGAGGAGACCGCGGCCATCGTGTCGGAGTTCGCTGACGCCGGCTTCGTCAATCTGGTTGGTGGCTGCTGTGGAACCACGCCGGCTCACATCGCCGAGATCGCCAAGGGTGTGGAGGGCAAGGCGCCACGCATCCCGGTCGAAGCCGGGTTGGCGCTGCGGCTGTCGGGCCTCGAGCCCTTCTCGGTGGTGGAGGAGTCGCTGTACGTCAACGTCGGCGAGCGCACCAACATCACCGGCTCGGCGCGCTTTCGCAACCTGATCAAGGACGGCGACTACCCAACAGCACTGAACGTGGCTCGCCAGCAGGTCGAGAACGGTGCGCAGGTCATCGACATCAACATGGACGAAGGCATGATCGACGGCGTCGAGGCGATGAACCGCTTCACCCGTCTGGTGGCCACCGAGCCCGACATCTGCCGTGTGCCGACCATGATCGACTCCTCCAAGTGGGAGGTCATCGAGACGGGCCTCAAGAACGTGCAAGGCAAGTCGATCGTGAACTCGATCTCGATGAAGGAGGGAGAGGAGAACTTCGTCCGCCAGGCCGAGCTGTGTCGCAAGCATGGCGCCGCGGCCGTCGTGATGGCCTTCGACGAGGACGGGCAGGCCGACAATCTCGAGCGCCGCAAGAAGATCTGCGAACGCGCCTATCGGATCTTGGTCGACCAGGTCGGCTTCCCGCCCGAGGACATCATCTTCGACCCGAATGTGTTCGCGGTGGCCACGGGCATCGAGGAGCACGCCAACTACGGCGTCGACTTCATCGAGGCGACCCGCTGGATCAAGCAGAACCTGCCGGGCGCTCTGGTGTCCGGCGGCGTCTCGAACGTCTCGTTCTCCTTCCGCGGCAACAACCCGGTCCGCGAAGCCATCCACGCGGTGTTCCTGTACCACGCGATCGCCGCTGGAATGGACATGGGAATCGTGAACGCTGGCGCCCTGGTGCCGTACGACGATGTCGATCCGGTGCTGCGCGAGCGCATCGAGGACGTCATCTTGAATCGTCGTCCCGACAGCACGGAGCGACTGCTGGAGATTGCCGCCGACTTCGCCGGCGACGGCCAGCCCAAGGAGGTCGCGACCGAGGAGTGGCGATCGCTGCCAGTCACCGAACGCATCACCCACGCCCTGGTCAAGGGCATCGATGAGTTCGCCGAGACCGACACCGAGGAGCTTCGGGCCGAGATCAGCGCCCGTGGTGGCCGGCCGATCGAGGTCATCGAGGGACCGCTCATGGACGGCATGAACGTCGTCGGTGACCTGTTCGGCGACGGCAAGATGTTCTTGCCCCAGGTGGTCAAGTCGGCTCGGGTCATGAAGAAGGCGGTGGCCTACCTGCTGCCGTTCATCGAGGCGGAGAAGCAGCCCGGCGACGCTGACCGAGCCAAGGGCAAGGTCGTCATGGCCACGGTTCGCGGCGACGTGCACGACATCGGCAAGAACATCGTCGGTGTCGTGCTGCAGTGCAACAACTACGACGTCGTCGATCTCGGTGTCATGGTGCCGGCCCAGAAAATTCTCGACACCGCGCGGGAGGAAAACGCCGACGTGATCGGCCTGTCCGGCCTCATCACGCCCTCACTGGAGGAGATGGTGAACCTGGCCGTCGAGATGGAGCGTCAGGGCTTCGAGATCCCGTTGCTGATCGGTGGCGCCACCACGTCGCGCGCCCACACCGCCGTGAAGGTCGACCAGAAGTACCACGGTCCGGTCGTGTGGGTAAAAGATGCCTCCCGCTCGGTGCCGGTCGTGGCGGCGCTGCTGTCTGACGAGCAGCGCGAGAAGCTCATGGCGGACACGTCGGCGGACTACGAGGGCCTGCGTGAGCGGCACGCTTCGCGGCAGGACACGCGCAAGCTGCTCACTCTCGACGAGGCCCGCGCCAAGGCCGTACGAATCGAGTGGGAGGGATACACCCCACCGCGTCCGCGCATGCTGACCCAGCAGTCGAAGGACGTCTGCATGGGCCCGGACTGCGATCACCGGCACGGCGAGGTGACCCAGTTCGTCAAGGTGTTCACTGACTACTCGCTAGAGGAGCTGCGCGACTACATCGATTGGCAGCCGTTCTTCAGCTCGTGGGAGATGAAGGGCAGATACCCCGACATCCTCAACAACCCGTCGACCGGTGAAACCGCTCGCAAGCTGTTCGACGACGCGCAGGAGATGCTCGACCAGATCATCGAGGAGAAGTGGATCCAGGCCAACGGTGTGTTCGGACTGTTCCCGGCGAACCAGGTGGACCGTGACGACATCGCGGTCTACACCGATGAGACGCGGTCAGAGATCCTGACGACGTTGCACCAGCTGCGCCAGCAGACCGAGGGTCGCGAAGGCACGGCCCGCAAGTCGCTGGCGGACTTCGTCGCGCCGAAGTCCACAGGACTGCGCGACTACGTGGGTGCGTTCGCCGTGACGGCGGGCGTTGGCATCACCGATCGGATCGTGGCGTTCAAGGCGGACATGGACGACTACAACGCGATCCTGCTCGAGTCCTTGGCGGACCGTCTGGCCGAGGCTTTCGCCGAGCGGATGCACGAGCGGGTCCGCAAGGAATTCTGGGCTCACTCCCCCAACGAGTCGTGGAGCAACGAGGAACTCATCAAGGAGAAGTACGACGGCATCCGTCCGGCTCCGGGCTACCCCGCCTGCCCCGAACACACCGAGAAGAAGACGATCTGGGAGCTGCTGGACGTCGAGGCCAAGACCGGCATCCAACTGACCGAGAGCATGGCGATGTGGCCCGGTGCGGCCGTCAGCGGGTTGTACTTCTCGCATCCAGAGTCCCAGTACTTCGTGCTGGGCCGCATCGCGCGCGATCAGGTGCACGACTACGCCGATCGCAAGGGGTGGTCGTCGACCGAGGCCGAGCGGTGGCTGGCACCCAACCTGTCCTACAGCCCCGAGGGCGAGTGACGCGGGGATAGGCTTGCCGGGTGAACGAGGGGACGAATGACGGCGTCGACATCCCGCAGCTGCGCAACCCGTGGATGGTGGCGGCGTTCGAGGGTTGGAACGACGCCGCCGATGCAGCGTCCGGCGTCGTCGACCACCTGATCGACGACTGGGACGCCGAGCTGTTGATGGAGCTCGAACCCGAGGACTACTACGCTTTCCAGGAGCACCACCTGCGGCCCCAGGTGCACCAGGGCGAGCTCGGCGAACGAGCCATCACCTGGCCCACGCCGCGCCTGTACGTCGCGCATCCACGCAAGTCCGACCGAGATGTCCTGCTGTTGCGCGCTCCTGAGCCGAGCTTTCGCTGGAAGGCGTTCTGCTCCACCGTGATCGGCGTTGCCAGGCTGGCCGGCGTCACCGAGCTGTACACGCTGGGCGCGCTGCTGGCCGATGCGCCGCACACGCGCCCGGTCCCGGTCAGCGGTTCGACCAACGATCCGCAGATGATGGATCGCATGTCGCTGGAGCCCTCGCGCTACAGCGGGCCGGTCGGCATCACCACGATCCTCAACGACTTCGCCACCGATCAGGGAATCGCCACCGCGACGCTGTGGGCAGCAGTCCCCCACTACCTGGCCGAACCGCCGTGTCCCAAAGCCACGTTGGCGCTCCTGGGCGCGCTGGAGGATGCCGCTGGGCTTCCCCTGCCGCAAGGGATCCTCGTCGAGCTGGCCGAAGCGTGGCAGCGTGGCGCCGAAGAGCTGACCGAGCGTGACTCTGACATCGCCGAGTACGTGGAATCGCTGGAGAACGAGCGCGACACCAGCGATCTGCCCGAGGCCAGCGGCGACGCCATCGCCAAGGAGTTCGAGCGATATCTACGACGACGCACCGACGAGGACTGACCGCCGGCCTCTGGCGGTGCGCTGGTGCCTGGCATCAGCAGGTCAGAGGCTGATGCCGAGCAACGCGTCGAGCGCGGTACGCACCGTCGTCGAGGCGCGGGGGTCGTGTCCCGCGCCTGCCGCCCACTGATCAACGGCCCGCAGGGCAGCCGGGGCGTCGAGGTCGTGAGTGAGTGCGGCCCGCAGGGCGCTGACCATGTCGTCGCCAGCGGGCCCTTCAGGTCGATCCACGGCGATGCGCCAGGCGGCGAGTCGCTGTTCGGCGACGACCAGCTCGGCCTCGAACCACTCCCAGTCGCTGCGGTAGTGGTGGGCCAGCAGCGCCAGACGGATCGCCACCGGGTCGCGTCCGGCCTCGCGGAGGGCTGACACGAGCACCAAATTGCCCTTGGACTTGGACATCTTTTCGCCGTCGTAGCCGACCATGCCGGCGTGCACGTAGGAATGAGCGAAATTCTCTCCGGTGGCGACCACGGACTCCGAACGAGACATCTCGTGATGCGGGAACACCAGGTCCGACCCCCCGCCTTGCACGTCGAAGCCCGTACCGAGGTGCTCCAACGCGATGGCGGCGCACTCGACGTGCCAGCCGGGACGGCCGCGGCCCAGCGAGGTGTCCCACGCTGGCTCGCCGGGGCGCTCTGCCTGCCACAGCAGACAGTCCAGCGGGTGCTTCTTGCCGGCCCGCTCGGGATCTCCTCCGCGTTCGCCGAAGACCTGCAGCATGGTGGTCTCGTCGTAGCCCGACACGGCGCCGAAGTCAGCGTCGGCGTGCACATCGAAGTAGAGGTCGTCGTCGACGCGGTACACGGCTCCGGCGGCGTCGAGCTGGCCCACCATGTCGACCACGAGGTCGATCGACTCAACCGCTCCGATGTAGTGGTCGGGAGCGAGGACACGCAATGCAGTCATGTCGGTACGGAACAGCTCAATCTGGTTCTCGGCGAGCTCGGCCCAGTCGATTCCGGTCGCGGTCGCGCGCTCCAGCAACGGATCATCGACGTCGGTGACGTTCTGCGTGTAGGTGACGGTGAGACCGGCGTCGAGCCACGCACGTTGCAGCAGGTCGAAGGCCAGGTAGGTGGCGGCGTGGCCCATGTGGGTGGCGTCGTAGGGCGTGATGCCGCAGACATACAGGCGGGCATGGTGGTCGGGGTCGACGGTCACCAGGGCACCGGTGGCGGTGTCGTGGACCTCGACGGCAGGACCGCGGCCGAATCCGAGGTCGTCAAGGGACGGCACGATCGGGCTCGTCCAGCTACGCATGGTTCTGAGCGTATCGACTGACCTGTTGCGGCCTGTCGTCGCCTGTCTCGTGCCAGATCGTCGGACAATGTCCACGTGATCATCGATTGTGCGGTGTACCGCGCGGGCGTGCGACAGGACACCGCGAGTGACCGAGCCTCCCTCGACGCAGTGCTGGCCGAGCTCGGCGGTGACGATTTCTTGTGGATCGGCATCAACGACCCGACCGAGAACGAGATGACCGAAGTAGGCGGGGCGTTGTCCCTGCACCCGCTGGCCATCGAGGACGCCCTCAAGGCGCACCAGCGACCCAAGGTCGAGCAGTACTCCCACCACACGCTGATCTCGTTGCGCACCGTCATCTACAGCGATGACGACATCACCACCAACGAGGTCAACATCTTCCTCGGCGCCCAGTACCTGCTCACGGTGCGCCACGGCGGCCGGGACCTGAAGGACGCCCGCCGCACCGCCGACAAGATGATCGAGCACCTCTCACACGGGCCGACGGCCGCGCTGTACGCGGTGGTCGACAGCATCGTGGACCAGTACGAGCGCGTCGCTGCGGAGCTGGAGATCGATGTGGAGGAGGTGGAGTCCTCGGTGTTCTCGGCGGAGAACACCAACGACTCGTCGCGCATCTACCGACTCAAGCGCGAGACGCTGGAGTTCCGGCGCGCGGTCATGCCGCTTCGCGACCCGATCCAACGCTTCGCCACGGGGTCGATGCCCTCTGAGTCGCAGCCATACTTCCGCGACATCTCCGACCACCTGACGCGAGCGGCTGATGCCATCGACTCGGTGGATCACTTGCTCGACAACGCGCTGAACGCCCACCTGGCGCAGCTGAGCGTCCGGCAGAACGAGGACATGCGCAAGCTCACCGCCGGTGCCACCCTCTTCGCCGTGCCCACCGCCATTGCCGGGATCTACGGCATGAACTTCACCAACATGCCCGAGCTGTCCTGGCGCTACGGCTACCCGCTGTGCCTGCTGCTCATCGCCGGGCTGTGCGGCTACGTCTACGCCCGCTTCAAGAGGTCCGGCTGGTTGTAGACGGATCAGGCTGCGTGGCGGGCGGGTTCTGCTGGGGCGGTGTGGCCGGACGGCAGGGTCCAGGTGATGACGTCGTGTGACTTCATCTGGTGGTGCAGTTCGCACAGTGGCCACAGGTTCGCCCCGACGGTCTGACCGTGGGGCCAGGGTTGTCGATGGTCGATCTGGCATTGGTCGGCGGGTCTGGTGCAGGTG
>NZ_JBAVCB010000080.1:0-3102 GCF_049586495.1 Aeromicrobium sp.
AGAATCCTCGTCATTGCCGGCCATGAAGTCTCCTCGCTCGAGCGGAACGACCATCATGCTAGCGGCTACCGCCGGCACGGCGGCCACATCTGCGGACCGCCTCTAGCTGGCGACCACTTCGAACGACCGGATGGGAGCCGCAATCGGGCCAGAACCGTATCGAGCCACCAGGGCGTCCAGGGCGATCTGCGTCGCGCTCGGGACGTCAAGGCCGGGATGGGCCGCAATCTCGCCGCGCAGAGGGGTCCCCTGGCAGTAGGCGACCGCCGCGTCGGCCGCTGTCGTCCGGCTCACCGCATCGACCGCTTGGATGTCGACGTCGGAGAAGCCGGCTTCACCGAGCTCTGCACGGATTCGATTCACGTCGTGGTATCCGTGCGGGGTGCGAGACATGAACAGCAACGGCGGGTTCGGACACGCTCGCAGCAAGGCCTGCTCGATCGTCTGCGGGACCTCATTGGCCTCGATCCGGTCCCACACGTTGAACACGAACGCGCCCCCCGGTCGGAGCACTCGGCTCGCCTCGGCGTAGCCGCGCACCTTGTCTGGGAAGAACATCGCCCCAAACTGGCACACCACCACATCGAACGTCTCATCGCCAAATTTCAAGTCGAGTGCGTCCGACTGCATCCACGTCACGCGGTCCCCCCCGCGGGAGGTGGCTGACGCGACGTCGATCATGGGCTGGTTCAGGTCTGTGGCGGTGATCTGTGCCGCCGGACAGCGCTGGATGATCGCGCGGGTGAGCACGCCCGTGCCAGCTGCAGTCTCCAGAATGTGCTCAGGAGAGCGAGCCGCAACCTGGTCAGCCAGGCGATCGGCAGCTCCGGCGAAGATCATCGGGACCATCAGCTGCTGGTACATCTCGGGCACCGACCCGACGAACTGGGAATCATGAGCCATCGGCATGCGGCCACCTCGCGTCTGCACCGGCATTCCAGTGCAATTGACCCGCCACGATACTCCTCTCGAGCACCGTTGCACCAGATCGAGGGCAAGAATCAGCACGGGCGACATCATCGACCACTGAGGAACCCACGAGAAAACCCCCTGACCAGCTGGCGCAGATCAGGGGGTTTCGTCCATGGGTAGCCCCGACGGGATTCGAACCCGCGCTACCGCCTTGAGAGGGCGGCGTGCTAGGCCGCTACACAACGGGGCCATGGAGTGGTCTTGCGACCGATGGAACCCTACCAAGAAGGCTGGATTTCACATCGCTGGGGTACCAGGACTCGAACCTAGAACGACGGTACCAGAAACCGCTGTGTTGCCAATTACACCATACCCCACAGGTTGCAGGACGAGCCCGAACCGAGGGCTCACTCTACCCGACCCCGACTGCCGTTCCCAAACCGGTCAGGCGTGGAGGGGTCCTGCGGGAACAACGCTGCACATCACGTCAGAACGGCGTCGAGCCGTGCCATCGTGCGGGCGTGGCCCAACAGCTCCAGCGACTCGAACAACGGCGGTGAGATGCGGCTGCCGGTGACGGCTACGCGTACTGGTCCGAACGCCAGACGTGGCTTGAGCCCGAGCCCGTCGACCAGTGATGAACGCAGGGCGCTCTCGATGGCGACGGTGCTCCACTCGGTCAGGTTGGCCACGTCGAGGGCCTCTCGAGCGGCTCGCACGACCTCGAGGCCAGCGTGGTCGAGGCTTTTGGCGCGGTCAGCTTCGTCGATCATGAAGTCGTCATCCGCGATGAACAGGAACCTCAACATGTCGACGGCCTCAGTCAGCAGAGTCATCCGCTCGTGGACCAGCGGTGTGGCGACGGCCAGCGTGGCCAGCTGGTCTGCCGACGGCTCGGCCCCGATCAGATTGGCTGCCTGGAAGAACGGCAGCAGACGCTGCTGCAGATCGTCGACCGACAACATCCTGATGTGATCGGCGTTGATGGCTTCGCACTTCTTGAGGTCGAATCGTGCCGGATTCGGGTTGACCCGCCCGATCTGGAAGACCTCGACCATCTCCTCAAGGGTGAACACGTCGCGGTCGTCAGCGATCGACCAGCCCAGCAGGGCCATGTAGTTGAGCAGCCCCTCGGGCAGGAAGCCCTTGGGCTTGTAGTCCAACAGATTCGACTCGGGGTCGCGCTTGGACAGCTTGGCGCTGCCGTTGCCCATGACGAACGGCAGGTGCCCGAACTCGGGGGTGAACCCGCCACCGACGCCGATCTCGGCGAAGGCTTCATACAACGCGATCTGGCGTGGCGTCGAGCTGAGAAGATCCTCGCCGCGCAGCACATGGGTGATGCCCATCATCGCGTCGTCGGTGGGGTTGGTCAGCGTGTAGAGCGGTTGACCGTTGGCGCGCACGATGACGAAGTCCTGCACGTTCTCGGCGCCGAAGGTGATGTCACCGCGGACCAGGTCGGTGAAGGTCCAGTCCTTCGCCGGCATCTTGAAGCGGATCACCGGCTCGCGGCCCTCGGCCTCGAAGTCGGCCTGCTGCTCAGGGGTGAGATCGCGGTGCAGTCCGTCGTAGCCGCTGGGCTTGCCCGCGGCGCGGGCCGCATTGCGGCGCCCCTCCAGCTCGTCGGCGCTGTCGTACGCCTTGTAGGCGAAGCCACCCTCGACGAGGCGCCGGGCGACGTCGGCGTAGATGTCCATGCGCTCGCTCTGGCGGTACGGTCCGTGCGGGCCGCCGATATCGACGCCTTCGTCCCAGTCCAGGCCCAGCCAGCGCATGACGTCGATCAGCAGCTGATAGGAGTCTTCGGAGTCGCGCGAGGCATCGGTGTCCTCGACGCGGAAGACGAACTTCCCGCCGTGGTGGCGGGCGAACGCCCAGCTGAACAACGCGGTGCGGGCCATGCCCACGTGCGGATTGCCGGTGGGCGAGGGGCAGAAGCGGGCGACCACGGGTCGGGTGGGCTCATGCATCGAGGCTCACCACCTGGTTGGTCAGCGTGCCGAGTCCCTCGATGGTGACGCTGACGCTGTCACCGACCTCCATGGGGCCGACCCCCGAGGGCGTTCCGGTGAGGATGACGTCACCGGGCAGCAGAGTCATGAACGAGGTGACGTAGGCGATGATCTCCGGCACCGAGAAGATCATGTCGGACGAGTTCTCGTCCTGCTTGGTCTCGTCGCCCAGCAC
>NZ_JBAVCB010000081.1:0-7484 GCF_049586495.1 Aeromicrobium sp.
TGACAGCTCCGGTCTGGGTGCCGGGCAGCGCGTCGCCCGAACCCGCCACGGTCACGATCGCGGCGTTCTCGATGTCACCGACTGCGCCGAAGGCAACGACCCGGGCGCCGTCAGACAGCTTGATGCCGGCCACGCCGCCACCGCCGCGGCCCTGCGGGCGGACGCCTTCGGCGGAGAAGTGCAGCAGCTGGGCATCCGACGTGATGAAGGCCAGTTCCTCGGAGCCAGTGGTCAGCGATGCCACGCCGACCACTTCGTCACCGTCGGCCAAGGTGATGATGTCCCACTCGTCGCCGCGCAGGTGGTCCGGCTTGACCCGCTTCACGACGCCCTGGCGGGTGCCGAGGGCGATGCCCGGGCCCTCGTCGGTCAACGACATCAGTCCGAGCGCGGTGCTGCGGCCCAGATCGAGGATCTCTCCCAGAGGCACTCCGCCCTGCAGATTGGGGGATTGGGCGGTGCCCGGCAGACCAGGAAGGTCGAGGACCTGCAGACGTCGGACGGTTCCAGCTGAGGTGACCAGGCCGATCTCTCCGCGTGCCGTGGTGCGCACTGCCGAGATGATCGTGTCGTGCTTCACACGCCCGCCCACCTCACCGATCGGTGCATCGTTGCTGGTGCGAGCCAGGAGACCGGTGGCCGACAGCAACGCCCAGCACGGGTCGTCGGCGACCTCGACGGCGGTGGCGGCCGTGACGGTCTGCCCGGCTGACTCCAACAGCACGGTGCGTCGCGGCGTGCCGAACTTCTGCGCCACCTCGGTGAGCTCGTCGCCGACGACACCGCGCAGGACCGTCTCATCAGCGAGAATCTCGTCGAGCTGTTCGATGAGGCGTCGCAGATGCTCGATCTCCTTCTCGATCTCGACCCGGTCGGTGCGGGTCAGGCGGCCCAGCGTCAGGAGCAAGATGTACTCAGCCTGCGGCTCGGACAGATCGAACACGCCGCTCAACCGCTCCTTGGCCTCGGCGCGATTGTCCGACGAGCGGATCACCGCGATGACCTCGTCGATGTCCACCAGCGCCAGCAGGAGGCCCTCGAGCAGGTGCAACCGGTCGGCGGCCTTGCCGCGACGGAACGTGGAGCGACGGCGGACGACGTCGATGCGATGGGCCAGGAACACCTCGAGCATGTCCTTCAGGCCCATCGTGCGGGGCTGGCCGTCGACCAGGGCCACGGCGTTGATGCCGAACGACGTCTCCAGCGGGGTGGCGCGATACAGCTGCTCGAGAATCGCCTCGGGCACGAATCCGTTCTTGATCTCGATCACCAGGTGCAGGCCCTTGTGCCGGTCAGTCAGATTCTTGACATCGCTGATGCCCTGCAGCTTCTTGGCCTGAACCAGCTTCTTGATCGACTCGATGACCTTCTCGGGCCCGACGTTGAACGGCAGCTCGGTGACGGTGATGCCCTTGCGCCGCGGCGTGACGCTCTCGATGCGGGCCGTGGCCCGCATGCGAAACGGGCCGTTGCCGGTGGCATAGCCCTCGCGAATGCCGTCGAGGCCCACGATCTTGCCGCCCGACGGCAGATCTGGTCCCGGGATGAATCGCATCAGGTCGTCGAGGTCTGCTGCCGGGTGGTTCAAGAGGTGCCGCAGCGCCTGGACCACCTCGATCAGGTTGTGCGGCGGGATGTTGGTGGCCATGCCGACCGCGATGCCGGTGGTGCCGTTGACCAACAGGTTGGGGATGGCGGCCGGCAGCACGACCGGCTCGGTCTCACGGCCGTCGTAGTTTGCCTTGAAATCGACGGTGTCCTCATCGATGGAGGCGGTCATGGCCTCGGCGGCCTCGTCCATGCGAATCTCGGTGTAGCGCATGGCGGCGGGCGGATCGTCCTGCGAACCGAAATTGCCGTGACCGTCGGCGAGAGGAAGTCTCAGCGACCACGGCTGGGCGAGCCGGACTAGCGCCTCGTAGATGGAGCTGTCACCGTGCGGGTGAAACCGACCCATGACCTCGCCGACGGGGCGGGCGCTCTTGACGTGGCCGCGGTCGTGCCGCAGGCCCATGTCGTCCATCGTGTAGAGCAACCGGCGCTGCACGGGTTTGAGCCCGTCGCGAGCATCGGGCAGCGCACGGGAGTAGATGACCGAGTAGCCGTACTCGAGGAAGCTGGAGCGCATCTCGACCGCGATGTTCGTGTCGATGATGTGCTCGTCGAAGTCGTCCGTCGGCGGCTGAGTGGTACGTGCCATGGGGCCATTGTCCGGGGCTGGTGGTCAGCGCACGGGTTGCCACGCCGAGCCCCCGGTCCGCGCGGTCTTCGGTAGGTTGTGACCGTGAACGACGAGCATGCTGACGTGCTGCGATGGGAGGCCGACGTCCTGTTGAAGGACGGTCGTGTCGCCCAGCTGCGTCCGGTGCGGCCCGAGGACGCGCCCGAGTTCATCGAGTTCTACTCGCGGGTTTCCGAGGAGTCCAAGTACTTTCGCTTCTTCGCGCCCTATCCGACGCTCTCGGCCAGCGATGTGGCCCGCTTCACGACCGTCGATCACGACCGTCGCGTGGCGTTCGTCGTGACGTTGCACAACGAGATCATCGGCATCGGACGCTACGACGCCACCGGTAGCGCAGAGGCGGAGGTCGCGTTCCTCGTCGAGGACGCCCATCAGGGGCGCGGCGTCGGTCAGCTGCTGCTGGAGCATTTGGCGCAGGCGGGACGCGAGCGGGGCATCACCAGCTTCGTCGCCGAGGTGCTGCCGACCAACCGCCGCATGCAGCAGATCTTCCGCGAGATGGGCTACAAGGTCGATGGCGCACTGGATGACGGAGTGCAGCGGCTGACCTTCGACCTCGACCCGACCGATACTGCGATCGGCGTCATGCGGGCCCGCGAGCAACGTGCCGAAGCGGCTTCGATCGAGCGAATCTTCTCGGCTCGCACCATCGCTGTGGTCGGCGCCAGTCGCCGCCAGGACTCGATCGGTCAGGCCATGGTGCGCCATCTGGTCCTCGGCGACTTCTCCGGCACTGTGTATGCCGTCAACTCCACCGCCGAGGCCGTGTCCGGTCTCACCGCCCACAAGACAGTGCACGACATCCCCGGCGAGGTCGACCTGGCGATCGTGGCGGTGCCGGCCGAGTCGGTCAACGACGTCGTCCTCGATTGCGCCGCCAAGGGCGTGCATGGGTTGGTCGTCATCTCCGCTGGCTTCGCTGAGGAGGGCGAGGAAGGACGCAAGCGGCAGCGAGCCCTGCTGGGACTGAGCCGCAGCTATGGATTGCGCCTGATCGGCCCCAATTGTCTGGGCATCATCAACACCGACCCCGACCTGAAGCTGAACGCCTCGTTGTCGCCGAGCATGCCGCCTCAGGGGCGGGTCGGGTTCTTCTGCCAATCTGGTGCGCTCGGCACCGCCATCCTCGAGACCGTCTCGCGGCGAGGTCTGGGTTTGTCGACCTTCGTGTCGGCCGGCAACCGCGCGGACGTCTCAGGCAACGACCTCCTGCAGTTCTGGGAGGAAGACGACAACACCGAGGTCGTGCTGCTGTACCTGGAGTCGATCGGCAACCCGCGCAAGTTCTCCCGCATCGCGCGCCGCGTCTCACGCTCCAAACCGATCGTCGCGGTCAAGTCCGGGGGCTCCACGCAGGGCGTTCCCATGGGCCACACCGTGACCCGCAGCTCGGCCCCGCAAGCAGCCGTGGACGCGATGTTCAGCCAGGCCGGCGTCATTCAGGTCAACACGCTCGATGAGATGTTCGACGTCGCCCAGCTACTGGCGCACCAGCCGCTGCCCCGCGGCAATCGTGTCTCCATCCTCGGAAACTCCGATGCTGTCTCCCTGATCGTGGCCGATGCCGCCACGTCGAGCGGTCTGATCGTCAACGAGCGGGTGGCGCTGGGAGCCACGGCCAATGCCGATGACTTCGAGGCGGCCATCGAGTCGTCACTGGCGGACGAGGACACCGACGCACTGGTGGCCATCTACATCCCGCCGATCAACAACAGCGGCGAGGAAGTGGCCAATGTCCTGGCAGCGATCGGCGAGCAGTCCGACAAGCCGATCGTGTCGACGTTTCTGGGGAGCGAGGGCGTCCCGGTCCTGCTGCGAGTGCCCGATGTTGCCGGTGGATCGGCGGGCCGCGGTTCCGTGCCGTCGTACGCCGCTCCTGAGGCGGCAGTGCGTGCGCTGGCCCGCGTCGTCACGTATGCGCAGTGGCGGGCGCGCGACCACGGCGAGTTCCACTACAGCGGGGAGCATCGTTCCGGCGATGCGCGAGCCCTGGTCGTCGACGCACTGGCCCGGGCGCCACGTGGCGCGATCCTGTCCACCGACCAGGTCCACGACCTGCTGGCCTGCTACGGCATCGACCTGCTGACCTGGACCAATGTGTACAGCCGTGAGGAAGCCGTCGAAGCCGGCGAAGAGCACGGCTGGGACGTGGTGCTGAAGGCGGGCAGCGAGCACCTGCGCCAGCGACCCGACCTGGCTCACGTGTGGCGTGAGATCCACAGCGCCGACGACATGTGTCGCGCCTGGGACTCGCTCACCAGTTGGACGGGCATGCGCAAGGACACCAAGTTCTTCGTCCAGAAGGCTGCGCCCGACGGCGTCCAGGTCTCCTACGGAGTAAGGGAGGATCCACTGTTCGGACCGTTGGTCTCCTTCGGGCTGGCTGGCGCACCCAGCGAGCTGCTGGGCGACCGCGCCTATGGCATTCCGCCGCTGACCGGATCCGACGCTGCCGACATGGTCGCGAATCTGAAATCGGCGCCCTTGTTGTTCGGTTACCGCGGCTCGGACCCCGTTGACGTGCCCGCCGTTCAGGACGTGATCGTGCGGCTCGCGGCCATGAAGGACGACCTCCCCGAGATCGTCGAGCTCGACCTCGAACCGGTATCAGTGCACCCCAGCGGACTCACGGCGCTCAGCGCTCGCGCCAAGGTGGTGCCGTCCTCAGATCGCCGCGGTGAGTGGTACGTCCGCCGCCTGAGTCGTCCCGCCGCGATGGGCGATACCCTGACGCCATGAGCGCCGATCAGCGAGATGAGGTCTTCGCGGAGATCTCCCGCAGTGGCTACTACCCCGAGATCGTGGCGCAAGGCTTGTCCGACGCACTGGCCGACGAGTCGGTGCACGGTTTCGTCCTCCACCACGAACCCACGTTCGATCGTGACGAGATCCGCCGGCACATGACGGTCATGGTGCTGACGCCTTCTCGGGTCGTGCTGGTGCACACCGACGAGCATCCCGGCGACGACCTGCTGCCCAAGCCGTACACGTCCACCACGTCTGAGGCGGTCGCCATCTCGCAGGTGCGGTCGGTCGTCGTCACCCGCATGGTCTCGGCGTCGTCCGCCCGCCTCGAGGAGGCTGTGCTGACGGTCAGCTGGGGCGCCGTGTCGCGAGTCGAGCTCGAGCCGGCCCGGTGCCCGGACCCCGAGTGCGACGCCGATCACGGCTACACCGGTTCGGTCGCCGGCGATGATTTCTCACTCCGCATCAGCGCCACCGCGGACGGGGGAGCAGCCGTCGAACGACTGCTGGCCTTTGCCCGCACGCTGTCGGCTGCCACGTCCCACGGCGCATCGGCTGGTCGTCTGTGACGGCGGTGGGTCTGGCGGGGCGCGCGACGATCGACACGGTGCTTCCGAGCGTGGCAGCAGCCTTGGGCGTCGACGGCTTTGTGAACACCCTGGGCCTGCCGCAAGCGCCCCGGTACGTCGTGTGCCTGGTCGATGGGCTGGGCCTTGACCTGCTGCGTGACCACGCGGAGCTGGCGCCCTTCCTGTCCAGCGCCACGAACATCGACGACGTGGTCTGCGGCGTTCCATCCACGACCGCCACCAGCCTCACCTCCCTTGGCACCGGAGTCAGGCCCGGAGAGCACGGGATCGTCGGCTACACGTGCCGCGTCCCCGAGACCGGCGAGCGACTCAACACCCTGAAGTGGGACCAGCCGATCGACCCGGTCCGGTGGCAACCCGTCACCACCGTGCTGCAGCACATGCTCGATGGCGGCGTGGCCACCAGCTCGGTCAATCACGCCAAGTTCATCGACACCGGTCTCACCCTGTGCAGTCAGCGTGGTGTGCCCTTTCACGGCGTGGAATCCACCCATGAGCGCTTGGACGTCGTGCTCGACGTCATCGAGGCCGCACCTCGGTCGATGACCTACGCGTATGAATCCCGACTCGACTTCACGGGCCATGCCAAGGGCTGTCGCTCCCCGGAGTGGCGCGACATGCTGGCCGTCATCGACGCCCAGCTGGCAGAGCTGCGGCGCGAGCTGCCTGAGGACTGCGTGATGATCGTCACCGCCGACCACGGCATGATCGACCTGCCCGCCGAGAACCGATTCGACGTCGACTCCGAACCGGCTCTGCTCCAGGACGTCACCCTGCTGGCTGGCGAGGCTCGGTTCCGCCATCTGTACACGCGCGCTGGCGCGGCCGACGACGTGGCAGCACGCTGGCGCGCCCGGTTCGGTGATCTGGTCGAGGTACGCACCCGAGATGAGTCAGAGGAGTGGTTTGGTCCCTTGCGACTTGACGTCCGCGGTCGCGTCGGCGACGTGCTCGTCGCCGCCCTGGGTGACTTTGCGGTGTTCTCCTCCGAGGAGTTCGCGATCGAGATGAAGATGACCGGGTTCCACGGCTCGATCACCGAGGCCGAGCTGCGCATCCCCGTGCTCGTGGCGCGCTGAACCGATGGGCGACCTGAACTTCTACTCCGGCACGATGGACTGCGGCAAGAGCACGCTCGCCCTGCAGATGGACCACAACCACCGCGCGCGAGGTCGAGAGGGCCGCGTGTTCACGTCGCACGACCGGGCGGGGTCAGCGCGGCTGTCGAGTCGACTGGGGCTCGAGGTCGCGGCCATCGAGGTCGATGAGTTGTTTCACTTCTGGCACTTCACGGTCGACGAGCTGACCCAGGGCGGTCGGATCGACTACTTCGTGTGTGACGAGGCGCAGTTCTACACGGTCGAGCAGATCGACCAGCTGGCCAAGGTGGTGGACGAGCTCGACATCGACGTCTTCGCGTTCGGTATCCTCACCGACTTCCGCACCCGGTTGTTCCCCGGCTCATTGCGGCTGACCGAGCTGGCCGACCGGGTGCACACGCTGCAGGTCGAGGCGTTGTGCTGGTGCGGGGAACGCGCCACTCACAACGCTCGCACGGCCGACGGCGTCATGGTGACTGAGGGCGAGGTCATCGTGGTGGGCGATGTGGAGGACTCGCACCGCCCACAGCCGATGATCGGTTACGAGGTGCTGTGCCGGCGACATCATCGCCGTCGCATGACAGCGCAGGCCGCCAAGGCAGCCGCGTTGTCGCCCGACGTCCTGCCTTTTGACTGAGCGAACGCGCTCTGCGCGTGAACGCTCAGTCACGCCAGCGGAGCGTGAGCGTGCCCGCCGCAGGCGCTGGAGGCGAGGCGTGGTGAGGCATCCGACGTCAGCGACCACGAGGGCAAGGCGAGCACCGGACCTCGCCACGCCTCGCTCCGGGCCGCTTCGCGGCGGCACGC
>NZ_JBAVCB010000082.1:0-3038 GCF_049586495.1 Aeromicrobium sp.
GGTGACGTCGTGAGCGCCCCGATACGTGTGCTGCTCGTCGACGACCAGGCCATGGTGCGCAGCGGCTTCCGCTCGTTGCTGGACTCCGAGACGACCGAGCCGCTGATCGAGGTGGTGGGCGAGGCGGGCGACGGTGCCACCGCCGTTGACATGGCCGACTCCCTCGCCCCTGACGTCACCTTGATGGACGTGCGGATGCCGGTACTTGACGGCTTGACCGCCACGCGCCGACTCGTCGAGTCGGGAGCGCGGACCAAGATTCTGATGCTCACCACCTTCGACCTCGACGAATACGTGTTCGAGGCGCTACGCGCTGGCGCCTCCGGGTTCTTGCTGAAAGACGGTCCGGCCGAGGCGATGATCGCGGCGATCCGGACCGTGGCGGCAGGTGACGCCCTGCTTGCGCCGGGAGTCACCCGGCGGGTGATCGACGCCTTCATCCGGCGCGGCCCCGCGACGACCGGGTCGGACGGGCGGCTGGAACGGCTGACCCCACGGGAGGTGGAGGTGCTGGGACTCCTCGCGCGTGGCCTGTCCAATCTCGAGATCTCGAGCCGTCTTTTCATCAGTGAGGCGACGACCAAGACGCACGTGTCGAACGTGCTGGCCAAGCTGGGCATCAGCGACCGAGTGCAAGCGGTGATATTTGCCTATGAGTGCGGACTCGTGGCTCCGGGAATGCCGAACTGAGCGGGCTCCCCCACACGAAGGATCCCTAAATCCGTCGCACGGCCGATTCGCGGGGAGAAGGCTCGGTAGAACGCTGAGGGCATGACTCAAACCATCGCAGAACCCGTCAGCACAGTTGCTTCAACCGCACTGAAGTGGCGCCGTTGGGCGCTCGTGTCCTCACCTGTCGTCGCGGGCTTGTTGATCACCGCGGCTTCGGCGGTCGATCCCGCCGTCGGAGCGGACGGGCGAGAGCTCTATGAGAAGTACGCCGCGGAGACCAACCTGCAGCAGCTGCACACCAACCTGCTCCATTGGGGTTTCGGGTTCTTCGGCATCTCAGCCCTGTTCGTCAACGGCCTGGTGCGCGGGCGCGGCGCCTGGCTTGCCAACCTGGCTGTCGCGTTCGGATTTGCAGGTCTGATCACCTTGCCCGGGATGGTGTCCGTGGACTTCATCACCTCGGGCGTCACGCAAGCCAACGGCGCCGAAGCCATGTTGCGGGCTGACGGCCAGATCGACGCAATGTGGGGCATCGCAGTGTTTGCCATCCCGGGTGCCATCGGACTGATCGCCGGACCTGTGTTCGGTGCTCTGGCTTTGATGCGTGCCGGGCTGGTTCGGTGGTGGGCTCCGGCGGCGGTGCTCGTCTCGTTCCTGGCGCTGAACTTCGGCGGCTTCACCTGGTGGTCGGGCGCCCTGATGACGGTTCTCCTCGCCACGTACTCGCTCGCACTGTGGAACGCGACGCGCACCGGCGACCACTTCTAACGGCTGAACGCTCGGCGACTGGTCAGGATGAGCCGTGCTTGGGGACGCCGGACATCCTGCGAAGGAAAGCGTCCAGCACCGGAGTCGGGGTGATGGAGGTGAGTTGGGCCTGCACCTTGGGTCCGACCCCGACGACGTAACGGGCGCGCGGTCGGCGGGACGTCAGGGCCTTCTCGATGGCCTTGGCAACGCCGTCGGCTGAAGTCGCGAGGCGTTGCGATAGCGCCACCATCTCGCGGGCGCCGTCGATGTGACCCGCGTACAGGGCGCGATTCTCGTCGGACAGATGGGCGAGATCGGCGTCAAGCGTCTCGTGTGCCTGGTGCCACATGTCGGTGCTCGTCTGGGCCGGCTCGACCAGCGACACCGCGACTCCCCAGGGACGAAGCTCCATGCGCAGCGCGTCGGCCATGCCTTCGAGCGCGAACTTCGATGCGTTGTAGGCGCCGGTCATGGGGGTCGCGATCCGTCCGCTCAGGGACGACACGAACACGATGCGTCCGCCGGATTCGCGGAGCTTGGGCAGCACCTGCTGAGTCACGGCGATCTGCCCGATGAGGTTTACTTCCATCTGCTCGCGGAAGCGGTCGAGCGGGAGGCCCTCGACCGGGCCGCTGATGGCGACCCCGGCGTTGCCGACGAAGGCGTCAAGTGGGCCGAGGTTCGCGGCAAGCCCCGCCACATGTTCGGGATCGGTGATGTCGAGCAGGGTCGGACTGATGTTGGCGTGTGTCCGATCCAACGCGTCTGCATCGGACTCGCGCCGGACTCCCGCGTGCACGTGCCATCCCGCCCGGGCCAACCGCAACGCCGTGACGTAGCCGATCCCACGAGCTGAGCCGGTGATGAGGACGTGGCGTGAGCGCATGTCCACGGACCCTAGCAGCGCAGCACGGACAGTTCAGTGGGCTCGGACCGCCCGCGCAGTGTCTCGCTGCCGTGGTCGATCCAGTGCTGCTGCTCGTCGGCGGACGCCTCGGAGACGCTGCGGCGGGAGACCAGGACGTGTCCGGGGGCTTCCTTGGCCAGCTCGGTCAGCCGAGCGGCCGCGTTGACGGCATCGCCGATGACGGTGAACTCGAAGCGGGACTGCGAGCCGACATTGCCAGCCACGACCTCGCCGGTCGAGACGCCGATGCCGGCACCGATCTCGGCCACCTCGGTGGCGAGTCGGCCGATGATGCCGCGCGCAGCGCCCAGCGCCGCTGCCGCGTGGTCGTCCAATGCCACCGGCGATCCGAAGATCGCCAGCACCGCATCGCCCATGAACTTGTTGACCAGGCCGTCGTGCCGGTCGACCTCGTCGACGACGATGCCGAAGAACCGGTTGAGCATCTCCACGACCTCGGCGGGCGGCCGGTCGGTGGCGAACGACGTGGAGCCGATGATGTCGATCATCAGCACCGACACGACGCGGGTCTCCCCGCCCAGCTCGACGTCGCTGTCGGTGGCGGCCGCGGCCACGGAGGCGCCAACGTGCCGTCCGAACAGGTCGCGGATGCGCTCGCGCTCGCTCAGACCCTCGGCCATCGCGTTGAAGCCGACCTGCAGCAGGCCCAGCTCGGTGGCGTCGTTGACCATGATCCGGGTCTCGAAGT
>NZ_JBAVCB010000083.1:0-3171 GCF_049586495.1 Aeromicrobium sp.
TGGTGCACCTTGCCGATCACGTAGTAGCCGATGACGATTGCGAGCACCAGCACGGTGAAGTGCTCCGGCAACGGAGGCGGGGCGAAGGCATTGATCAGGAAGAGAGCGAGGATGCCAGCGCCGACCATGGCCCAGCGGTGCCAGCTGGGTGCGGGTTTCTTCGGTGGAGCGGGCTCCTGCGGCGGCGCGGCGGGCGCAGCCGGCGCGGCCGAGACGTTGACCGGCGGCGGTGGCCACGAGGTCTCCCCGCGCTTGACCACCGTGACGGTGCGCTGCACGACGTCGTCGAAGTCGAGCTGCAGTTGGCCGTCCTTCTCCGGGGTCAGCAACGTCATCAAGTTGACCAAGTTGGTGCCGTACAACTGCGAGGCCTGGGTGGGCAGGCGCCCCGCGAGGTCGGTGTAGCCGATGATCGTGACGCCGTTGCTGGTGACGATTTTTTCTCCGGCCACCGATCCGGCGACGTTGCCGCCGCTGCCGGCGGCCATGTCGACCACGACGCTGCCGGGCTTCATCGAGGCGACGTCTGCCTCGGTGATCAGCACGGGAGCCGCGCGGCCGGGGATCAGCGCCGTCGTGATGATGATGTCGACGTCCGCGGCCTGCTCGGAGTAGATCTCCGCGGCGCGGGCGTCGTATGCCTCCGACGTGGCCTTGGCGTACCCATCGGTCGACTGCTCGGTCTCAACCTCGACCTCGAGATACTCCCCGCCCAGCGACTTGACCTGGTCGGCGACCTCCGCCCGAGGGTCAGTGGCCAGCACGATGGCGCCAAGGCTGTGGGCGGTGCCGATCGCGGCAAGCCCAGCGACGCCCACCCCTGCCACCAGGACCTTGGCCGGGGGGACCTTGCCGGCTGCCGTGATCTGACCGGTGAAGAAGCGACCGAATTCGTTGGCTGCCTCGATCACGGCGCGGTAACCAGCGATATTGGCCATCGAGGAGAGCACGTCCATCGACTGGGCTCGCGAGATGCGCGGCACGGCGTCCATCGCCAGCACCGTGAGGTTGCGCTGGGACAATTCGGCCAGCAGGTCCTCGTTCTGCGCCGGACCGATGATGCTGATCAAGGTCGCACCGTCAAGCAGCCGATCGATCTCCTCGGACGTGGGCGCGTTGACCTTGAAGACGACGTCAGTGCGCCAAGCATCGTGAGCGGATCCAACGGTCGCGCCGGCGTTGTCGAACGCCTCGTCAGTGAAGCTTGAGCGCACGCCAGCACCCGACTCGACGACAACGTCGTATCCAAGCTTGATCAGCCGTTCGACCGTGGCCGGCGTTGCCGCGACCCGTGTCTCTCCGGCCAGCGTCTCGCGCACCACACCGATGTTCATCTGGCGAACGCTATCTGTCCGTGGCGCATGGCGACCACCCGGTGAGACGCGTGTCTCACTGGCTGGGCAGTGCGGTAGATCAGGACTCGGACTGGCGCAGGGTTGCGCCCTCAGCGAGCTTGGCAGCGAAATCAGGGTGGTCGTCGACGATCTTCTGCAGCGAGGAGGCGTCGAGGCGCAAGACGGTGATGGGCGACGTTGCGACCACCGACGCGCTGCGCAACGAGTGCGACAAAAGAGCGATCTCGCCGAAGATCTGTCCCGGAGGGAGGGTCGCGACCGGCTCACGGTGCACGCGCACCTCGACTTCACCGGAGAGCAGCACGTAAGCCATGTCGGCCGGGGTGCTTTCGGACATGACCGACCAGCGTTCGGGGATGTTGACCTTGGTGCCCGCGAGTGCCATCGCGGAGATCACGTCGCGGCTGAAGTCGGTCACCTGGGTCAGGGCGGCGACGATCTCAGGGTCGGGCTTGCGGGCCATGGGGGTTCCTCTCGAGGGTGCAACTGGGAGTGACGCTGCACTACAGGGTCCCGGCTCTCGATCGAGTCTGTCAATGAACGGTGAGCCACGACACGCGTGCGACCATGTGTCGACCGCGCATCCGATGAGGACGGAGATTGGGATGAACCCTCGGACCCGCCGCCTGCAGGCTCGCGTTCTCGGACCCGCAGGGCAGGAGATCTCCGCCCTTCGGCCGCGCATCCAGATCCTGCTCACACTCCTGCTGGTGGTCACCAATCTCATCGGAGCGGTCGTGGTGGCGGCGCTGAACCTGCTGATCGTCCCCGGCGGTGGGCCCTCCGCCGACCTCGTCAGGGCGCTGGCGATCGCCATCCCGGTCTACGTGCTGGCGGCGGTCGTGATCGGCGCCGTCTCGATCACCCACATCACGCTGCGCGAGCTGGACTGGGCTTTGTCCGATCGCTCCCCCACGCGCCAGCAGCGTGTCAGTGCCTTGAAGCTGCCCTGGCGCATCACCGTGATGCAATCCGCCTTGTGGGCCATCGCGGTGGTGCTGTTCACGACGCTCACGCTCGCGGTGCAGCCGGGCGGAGCTCTGCCCACGTTCTTCAGCGTCTCGATCGCCGGGATCGTCGTCAGTGCGATCGCCTACCTGTTCACCGAGTGGGTGCTGCGGCCCGTCGCGGCGCAGGCGCTGGCCGACGAGCGCGATCCCGACTTCCACACCGCCGGCGTCCGACGCCGCATGGTGGTCTTCTGGTCGCTCGGAACGGCCGCGCCCGTGCTCGGGTTGGTGGTGGCAGGGCTGGTGGCTCTCACGCGTCCCGAGGAGGTCGAGCTGGCGCGGTTCGCCTGGGCGATCCTCAGCCTGGCAGCAGTGCTGCTGGTGTTCGGGTTGATCGTCACCTTGCTGAACGCGCAGGCGGTCGTCACACCGCTGAGCACTCTGCGCGATGCGTTGGCGGCCGTGCGTGACGGCGACTTCGAGACGCGCATCGTCGTCAACGACGCCACCGAGCTTGGTCGGCTGCAGGTCGGGTTCAACGACATGGCCGAAGGGCTGTCCGAGCGCGAGCGCATCCGGGACCTGTTCGGTCGTCATGTGGGTGCGTCGGTGGCCGCCGCGGCGACGGACAAGGACGTGGAGCTGGGAGGGGAGACCCGGGTGGTCTCGGTGCTGATGATCGATCTGATCGGATCCACCACGTTCGCGACCAACCGACCGCCCGCCGAGGTGGTCGAGATGCTCAACCGGTTCTTCGGCATCGTCGTCGACGAGGTCGACCGGCACGACGGCCTGGTCAACAAGTTCATGGGCGATGCGGTGCTGGCGATCTTCGGATCGCCGGTGGCACTGGACGACCACGCGGC
>NZ_JBAVCB010000084.1:0-25220 GCF_049586495.1 Aeromicrobium sp.
CCCTTAGCTCAATTGGTAGAGCAGCTGACTCTTAATCAGCGGGTTCCCGGTTCGAGTCCGGGGGGGTGTACAGCCAAGAAAGCTCCGGTCTTCCAGTGAATCTGGAAGGCCGGAGTTTCTCGCTTCAGCGAGCCGCGTGCGCTGGTCGGTAACGGGAGCGCCGCATCATCGTCGTGCCAGTCAGCATGAAGGCCGCGGCGGCCGCGAGAAGCCACAGGGTCGGACCGCCGCTGTCGGGCAGTTCGACCGTCGAGTTGCCATCACTGGTCGACGCCACCGCGTCGCCGTCGGTGCTGGGCGTGCCCTCCGCGTCGGCATCGACATCAGCAATGGTCCCGTCGGTGCCGTCAGCGTCGGGGCCGTCGGGACCGACCACGCAGCTCGGGCGACTGATCGTGTTGTTGTCCATGGTGACCGCCGAGTCACGGGCGAGCAGTCGCCCGACGAACGTCGCGCCTTGCTGGGCGGTGATCGCCCCGGTGTAGGCCATGACGGTTCCGCGAAAGGCCGTTCTGGTCTTGAACGTCGCCGCCGACCCGACCTGCCAGAAGATGTTGCACGCCTGGGCGCCGCCGGTGAGCACGACCTCGCTGTCCACCTCGGTGATCAGGGTCGTGCCGGCCTGGAAGATGAAGACCTTGTTCGACGGCAGGCCGTCGCTTCGCCCACCGTCGAGGGTCAGGGTTCCCGTCAGACCGAGCTCGGTGGCCGCCTTGTACACGCCACCCACCAGCGTCTTGCCGCCCAGCTCGGTCTCGACGCTCGTGGGCGGTAGCGCCCCAGCCGCCTCGTCGTACGCGGCCACGAGATCGCGCTTCGCCTGCTGCGTCACGGCATTGCCGGCCTGATTGGTGCCGTCAAGGGTGACGCCCGAGATGGTCTGGTCCGTGGTCGGGAACGAGCCGATGTCGCCTTGAATAGTCGTAGTGCCGGTGTTCGTGATGCCGGCACCGGCAAGCACGGCGAACTGGCTGGTCGTGCGAAGCTGGACCGGTGTGTCCGCGTCGGCTGCCTGCGCAGCAGGTGCGCGGATCGAGGCCACAGCCAGCGTGGCGAGCACGGCGGACCCCACGATCGCGATCGGGAGCCTGCGGTCAAATTGTCCAGCAAAAGCAGCGAGCATGATCAGGGCCTTCTACAGTCGGACGCGGCGCGTCCGAGATGGAATTGCGCCCATTCGCGTTCCGACGAGGTCGCCGCACGCATGCCGCATGGTCCGCAACATCCTCCCGCGAGATCCAGCAGCCATGTGCGAGGGCGGAGGGTGCTGGCGCGTATCAATCTGCGACGCGGTGGCTCTCCCCCTGCCTGCGTCCCACCATGACCCCGGGGTCAGCTGATGGAATTTCGCCCCGCGAGTTTCAGGACCTTGAGCGAAGCATGCCACACGACCGTCCCGGCGACCCGCGATCGCAGCCCCGAACGGCCCGCATGGTCCCGCTCAGCAGTCGGACATGTGCTGTCGTGGGCGGACTCGCCTCGTTGGCGTCACCGTCCGGTGCGGCGCTGGTTCCACTCGATCTTGGGGCAGGTGTCCATCACCATCGGGACGCCCGCCGCGGTGGTGCGCTCGAAGGCGTCCTCGTCGACGACCCCCAGCTGGAACCACACGGCCTTGGCGCCGATCTTCACTGCCTCGTCGGCGAACTGGCCGGCTGCGTCAGATCGGCGGAAGACATCCACCACGTCGATCGGGAAGGGCACGTCGGCCAGCGTGGCGTAACCCTGCTCTCCGAGCACGGTGGGCGCATCCGGGTGGATCGGCACGATGGTCTTGCCGCGCGACTGCAGGAGCGAGGCAATCGAGTAGGCCATTCGGCCTCGATTGGTGGACAGCCCCACGACCGCCCATGTCTGCAGGTCATCCAGCATCAAGGACACAGCCGCTGCGTCCTGCCACGAGTCACTCACCACTCCACGCTAGCCGTTCGACGCAACGGCCACCTGGTGCTCCGTGGTGTGCCGGGCATGTGGATCGTGCTCACGCACACACCGGCGTGTGCGGCCTGACACGAAGAGTCTGCCGCTGTGACCCCCGCCCTAGTCCCGTCGGGATGCCGGACGACATACTGGCGAGAGTTTTGTCGACTGCCCCATGAGGAGACGTGACCCGCGTGCGCAATCCCCGAGCCTTCCTCCGCCCCCTTGCCGTCGGAGCCCCGGTCCCGGTGGCGGACATTCCGTTCCGCCCGAGCCGGATGATTCACTTCTTCGACCCGAGCAATCCCAAGATGGCCGACAAGGTGCCCGACATCGCGCCCAAGGTCGACATCATCCTCGGCAACCTCGAGGACGCGATCAAGACCGAGAACAAGGAGGCCGCCCGACAGGGCCTGGTCGACATCGCGAAGCAGACCGACTTCGGTCACACCCAGCTGTGGTGTCGAATCAACAGTCTTGACTCGCCGTGGGTGCTGGACGACATCATCACCTTGGTCACGGAGATCGGCGACAAGCTCGACGTCATCATGGTGCCGAAGGTCGAGGGCGCGCAGGACATCCACTACGTGGACCGCCTGCTGGCCCAGCTTGAGGCCCGCGCCGGCGTGCAGCGCCCCATCCTCGTGCACGCGATCCTCGAGACCGCCGAGGGCATGACCAACGTCGAACAGATCGCCGCCGCCAGCCCGCGCATGCAGGGCATCAGCCTCGGCCCAGCCGATCTCGCCGCCAGTCGCCGGATGAAGACCACCCGGGTCGGCGGCGGCCATCCTGGCTACCTCGTGCGCGAGGACCCCACGGGCGAAGACCTGACCACGGGCCGCAGCACCTATCAGCAGGACCTGTGGCACTACACGATCGCGCGGATGGTCGACGCCTGCGCCGGCAACGACATCTTGCCGTTCTACGGCCCATTCGGGGACATCAAGGACGTCGTGGCCTGCGAGGACCAGTTCCGCAACGCGTTCCTGCTCGGCTGCGTCGGCGCGTGGAGCCTGCACCCAGTGCAGATCGACATCGCCAAGAGGGTCTTTTCCCCCGACCCCTCGGACGTGGCCCACGCCAAGGAGGTCGTCGAGGCCATGGGCGACGGCTCCGGCGCCGTCATGATCAACGGCAAGATGGAGGACGACGCCTCGTGCAAGCAGTGCCAGGTCATGCTCGACCTCGCCACCGCTCTGGCTGAGCGCGATCCCGAGCTTGCCGCCGCCTACGACCTCTGAGGACTGTGATGACTGACAAGACCCTTCGCCCCCGCCGCTCGGTTTTGTACATGCCCGGCGCCAATGAACGAGCGCTCGAGAAGGCCAAGACAATCGACGCCGACGCGCTGATCCTCGACCTCGAGGACTCGGTGTCGCCTGATGCCAAGGAGACCGGACGTGCCAATGTGTGCGCCGCGGTGCAGTCTGGGGAGTACGGGCACCGAGAGCTCGCCATCCGAGTCAACTCGATCGGCACCGAATGGCACGCCGCTGACGTCGCTGCCGCTTCGGCCGCCGGACCGGACGCAATCTTGGTGCCCAAGGTCGAGTCGGCCGAACAGGTTGCAGCCCTGGTGGCGGCGATGGACGCTGCTGGCGCACCCGCCAGCACACAGCTGTGGGCCATGATCGAGACACCGAAAGCTCTGCTGCATGCCGAGGAGATCGCCGCGGCGCACGATCGCCTCACGGTGATCGTGATGGGAACCAACGACATCGTCAACGAGACGTACGGTCTGCACGTGCCCGGTCGCAACCCCGTGGTGCTGGCCTCCCTGTCGTGGACCCTGCTGGCGGTACGCGCCGCTGGCAAGGTGGTCATCGACGGCGTCTACAACGACGTGAAGGACGCCGAGGGATTCGATGCCGAGGCCCGGCAAGGCCGCGAGATGGGTTTTGACGGCAAGACGCTGATCCACCCCTCGCAGGTCGCGCCGGCCAATGTGGCCTTCTCCCCCAGCGACGACGACATCGAGCGCGCCCGCGGCATGATCGCGGCCTTCCAGGAGGCCGCCGAGCAGGGGCAGGGCGTCGCCACCTTCAACGGCAAGATGATCGAAGAACTGCACATCCGCGACGCGGACCGCATCCTGGCCTTCGCGGACGCGCTCTCTTCGCGCTGAAGTCCCGCATGGTGCGGGCTCCGGCACCGCGTGTCGAGGAACGACGGTGCTTCGGCCCGCACCAAGCGGGGCTTCGGTCTAGCGCAGCTGACGCGATGCGTCGAGGCCTGCCTGGATGGAGCGTCGTTGCTCCTGAGCGTCACGACGCTGACGCACGGCCTCGAGGAGCACGGCGCGGTCGATCTCGGACAGCTCGTCCCAGGCGCGCTTGCGATCGCGTCGACGGTTGAACAGTTCCACTGCCTTCACCCCCTCTCCTCGGAATCGGACTGCCGGCCCGATGGGGTGGGGGCTGGTGTCTGTGGTGCGTGGATCGTGCTGTGCGGACATGAGGCGTGAATCGGGGTGCACTGTCATGGCGCGCCTCCTTTCGTGTGTGGGCAGATCAAGAAAAAACCGCCTCGGATCAGTGATCCGGGCGGCAGGTGAACTGGCGAGCTGAGGCTGCGTCAGGTGCGTGCTGCTCCGGAGGTGGAACCGGCAGAATCGATGGCGGCGTTGCGGATGTCGAGTCCGAACGTCGGGATGACGATGTTGTTCATGCTGGTTGCACCTCCTCGGTGGTGTGAACGTCAAAGATAGCCACAGGAGGGTCGTGGTGTCGAGCCTTCAGCGGGTGTGTCATGCGACTCAGGTGAAGTCGAGGCGCCGATCGACCTCGTCACGGGTGTATCCGCTGGCGTAGAGCAGATCGGCGGCCAACGACCGCACCTGGGCGGCAATCGTGGCGCTGTTGATCGTCATCGTCTCGGTCAAGGCGTTGGTGGCCAGCTTCGCGGACTCCACCAGCACGGTTCGCGCCTCCTCGAAATCGTCCCGCTCGGACAGGTCGTCGGCGAAGATCGTGAACGCCCTGGCGAGCCCGTCGATGGCGCTCTCCATGTCTGCCGGCACCGGTTCGCGGAACCGCAGGAGCGTCGACGCCTTGCGCGCCAGCACGCGGGTGTCGCGCACGGCGTTGTCGAGGTCCCGCACCGTGGCAACATAGGTCTGCACGTGCTCGCGCTGACTCCAGCGCACGGGCGACATCCTGGCGATCTCCCGGACGTTGGCAGCGGTGGCGGTCATGACGTCGACCTGCGGCTGCATGTCTCGCGCGGCAGCGAGCTGCTGGTCAGCGAGGTCCGCATCAACCGTGCGCAGCGCCTGTGCGATCCGCCCGAGGATGTCAGCCACTCGGGTCAGGATGCTCTGGACCTCCCGATCGATGTCCCGCACCGGATTGCGCGGAATCAGCAAGATCGCGGCGAGTCCCACAACTCCCCCGACGAGCGCGTCCAGGAACCGCGTGATGGCCGGGTTGCCGGCGCCGACCGCTGGGACGATGGCGGCCAGGAGCACCGATGACGTGGCCGCCTGGGTCAGCGCCAGGCCCTTGAGCCCCAGCAGGGTGCTGACGACGACGGTGAACACGACGATCAGCGCCATCTGCCAGGCCCCGCGGCCGATCCCCAGGACCAGCAGCTCGCCCATCAGCACGCCGATGGCGACGCCGAGGACCAGCTCGAACAGCGTGCGACCGCGCAGCCCGGCTCCGGCGATCAGCACGATGATCGCCGCGATGGGCGCGAAGAACGCCTGCTCGTGGTTGAGCACGGTGGTTGCGAGGAAGAACGACCCGCCGGTCCCGACGCTGAGCCGTAGCAGGGTGCGCCAGCGGCGGCGTAGGACCCACAACCGGTCGGTCAGGGAGTCCGTGGAGCGAGGCAGTCGTAATCGGCGCAGCGGGACATCGCGCCCCGTGCTCATGTCACCGGGCGATGCGGCGCACCACGACGGCACCGACGATGACCACGACGACTCCGCCGACGAGTGGGACGACGGTGCCGGTCTTGACCGCTCCGTTTTCATCGACGAACTTGCTGCGCAGGCTGTGCAGGCCGCGCCGCAGCATGTTCTTGGGGTGCACGGCGTCGACGAGCTCGTCGACGGTTCCTGCGAGGCGCTCGCGAATCTCGTCGATCTCACGGACCAGGTCGTCAGACTGCTTGGACACGTCTCACCCTTCGTCAGGCCACGAGGACGGGCGCCGCCCTCATCGGTAAGGATAGGGCCCATGACGGATCGACTGCAGCCCGGTGACCGTGCGCCCGACTTCACCCTCGCCGACGACACGGGGGCCACCGTGACGCTTTCAAAGATCGCCGGCAAGGTGATCGTGTACTTCTACCCAGCCGCCATGACGCCCGGCTGCACCAAGCAGGCCTGCGACTTCAGCGATTCGCTGGACCATCTTGCGGCTCAGGGCTACACCGTTCTCGGCATCTCACCGGACGAGCCGAAGAAGCTGGCTTCATTTCGCGAGCGTGACGGCCTGACCATCACCTTGCTGTCCGACCCTGACAGGGCGGTCCTCACCGCCTGGGGTGCATTCGGCGAGAAGAAGCTTTACGGCAGGGTCGTGCAAGGCGTCATCCGCTCCACGTTCGTCGTCGAGGACGGAGCGATCGCGCACGCCGCGTACAACGTCAAGGCCACCGGCCACGTTGCCAAGCTGCGCAAAGACCTGCGCCTCGACGCCTGATCGCCAGACTCCGAATGTTCGGTTCCGTTGGCCACCAGCCCACCGCGCACCGCACCGGCGATAACATGAGGCATCCCGACCGACTGGTCCGCCAGTGGTGACGGGGTCCGCCGGAGGGGTCGCTCGATCCCGCCGGCGTCACCCGCCATCTGGGAAGGAGCCGATGTGGTGGAACTGGTAGACACGCAGGTCTTAGGAACCTGTGTCTTCGGACGTGCAGGTTCGAGTCCTGTCATCGGCACCGCTGAATTCCTGGCGCCTACGGGCAGAGCTTGGGCAGGCCCTTGGTGATCGCACCGGTCAGCACCTTGCCGACCACCGGAGCAGCGCCGGGAACGGCCACGTCGAAGCCGATCGTGTAGTCCAGCGTCGTGCCGCCATCGGCGGTGGGCGTGAGCACCTGCTTGCCCCAATGGTTCTTCAACGGGCTGCCCTTGGTGATCTCGTACTCGATCAGCGAGTGCGGCTCCGACGTCGTGGTGGTCTCCTCGAAAGCAGGCAGCGGTCCGATCTTGAGCTGCCGGGTGGATCCGACGCCGTTGCGCGATGTCGTGCCGTCGTTCACGCGGGTGATCTTCGCGCCGAACACGGGTCCGAGATTCTCGTGCTCGGAGAGCTTGTCGAAGACGGTGGCGGGATCGGACGCGAAGGTGTGCGTCACATGGACGCGCTGAGGTGAGGCCATGGTCAGGGAGTCTAGGGCCACACGACCACCAGACGGCACCCAGCACGATCATGCGGTGGCACCTAGGGTCGAATCATGAGTGGAGACGACGAGGGTCAGGTGTCCGAGGTGCAGAAGATGGACCCGGCAGACGCTGACACACCGATCAGCGACAGCCAGGCGGTGGACGGCCAGCCGGACGGTCCCTCCGACGACGTGCAGGAGGGCGCCAGAGGTCCGAACGCGAAGACCGGCAGGGTCGGTCGCGGCGAAGATTCAAAGCGCTAGTCCGGTCGGATTCGACGACCCGGCCGCGGCTGGACCTAGGCTGACGCCATGGAGCGGGAGTCTGCGCACGCCAGTGCGGGTGTGGTGGCCGCGCTCGTCGGCTACACCAGCTCCTTCGCCGTCGTTCTGACTGGCCTGCGTGCCGTGGGCGCCACGTCCGACCAGGCATCATCGGGACTGTTGGTCCTGTGCGTCGCCCAGACCGTCGGAATCATGTGGCTGGCACGCCGGTATCGCCGCCCTCTGGTGCTGGTGTGGTCGACGCCAGGCGCCGCGCTCCTTGCGAGCACGGGCACCGTCGACGGCGGATGGGCCGCCGCTGTCGGCGCCTTCGTCTTGGCCGGCCTGCTGTATGGCCTCACGGGTCTGTGGCCGCTGCTGGGACGACTGATCAGTCGCATCCCGCCGCCGATCGCTCAGGCCATGCTGGCTGGTGTCGTGCTGGAGCTGTGCTTGGCCCCGGTCATCAGCGTCGCCGACCAGCCGGGCGCGATCCTCCCGATCGTCGTCGCGTGGCTGGTCGGGGTCCGCTTCTTCGCGCGCTGGGCCGTGCCCGTCGCCTTCGTGGTCGCTGGCCTCGTCATCGGCGTCGACCTGGTGCGCCGCGGGGAGGCGATAGCGGGATCGAGACTCCTCCCCCACCTCGAGCTCACGACCCCCGACCTGACGTGGGCGGCGATCGTCGGCATCGCCATCCCTTTGTACGTCGTCACGATGGCCTCGCAGAACGTGCCCGGTGTCGCGATCATGCGGTCGTACGAGTACGAGGTGCCGTGGCGAGCGTCCATGGTCACCGCCGGCGTCGGCACCACGGTCGGCGCGGTTGCGGGAGGTCACTCGATCAATCTCGCCGCCATCAGCGCCGCCCTCGTGGCCGGCCCGGAGGGCGGCCCAGACCCGAAGCAACGGTGGCGCACGGCGCAATGGGCCGGCATCGCCTACTTCGTGCTGGGCCTCGCATCAGCCGCCGTGGCGGCCCTCGTGGCAGTGGCACCGGTGGGCGTCATCGAGACCGTGGCCGGATTGGCCCTATTGGGCACCCTGATCGCTGCCCTCAAAGCCACCGTCGACCGCACCGACACACGCGAGGCAGCCCTCGTCACTTTTCTGGTGGCTGCGTCCGGCATCACCGTGGCCGGGGTGGGATCGGCATTTTGGGCCATCGTCGCCGGCCTGGTCATCCACCTCGCCCTGAGCCGAAGGCCCGTCTGATGTTCCGCATCATGTTTCACGAGCCCCGCATCGCCGGCAACACCGGCGCCGCCATCCGTCTGGCCGCCGTCACGGGGTGCGAGCTGCACCTGGTCGAGCCACTTGGCTTTGACCTGGAGGAGTCGAAGCTCAAGCGGGCCGGTCTGGACTACCACGATCTCGCGGTGATGACCGTTCACGCAGATCTCGACGCGGCGCTCGCAGCCCTGAATCCGCCGCAGGTGTACGCCTTCACCGCCACGGGCGAGACCACCTACACCGACGTCGCCTACGCGCCGAACGACGTCCTGCTGTTCGGCGCCGAACCCACCGGTCTGCCTCAGCACGTCCTCGACGACCCCCGCGTGACTGCGCGGGTCCGGTTGCCCATGCTGGCCGGTCGCCGGTCGATGAACCTGGCGAACACAGCGTCAGTCGCCGTGTACGAAGCCTGGAGACAACATGATTTTGGTACCGACTGATGACGATTGGATAACAGTCCAGATTCAGCGAACAATGGCCCTCGGTGCGACGTACAGTGGCCGCCAAGCCAGCGGGGAGGGACATCCGTGATCAGGACGACACGCGTACGCGTGACAGCCGTGTTCGGTGCCGCCGTCCTGCTCGTGGTGGGCCCTTTCTTCTTGTCACAGGGAGCTGAGGGCGGGATCGTCTCCGAGGTTGCCCCCGACGGCATCGTGGTGGTCGGCGACTCGATCACCGCTCGATACGACGACGTTCCCGGCAGCGACCGCCAAGGCTGGTGGAGCATGGTCGCGCGGCACGTTGATGCTCCTGTGGAGACCTACGCGCAATCGGGTTCGGGCTACCTCCGACGCGGCGGTCTGTGCAACGGCACGACCTTCGACCAGCGCGAGAAGGCTCTCGCCGGGTCACCGTCGATCCTGATCATCGAGGGCGGGCGCAATGACTGGGCCGTCTGTCGCGATGACCGGGTCGCGGTCGCGTCCAATGCCGAGATCGCTGATGCCGTGGACCGCTACTTCGACCTGGTGGATGCAGCCATGCCCGCGTCGACCCGGGTGCTGGTGGTCGGGCCTCCGTGGGGGCCGCTGCAACCCATCGCGCGGCTGCGGGTGACCCCCATCGTCGAGCGAGCCGCCGAGCGGCACGACTTCGAGTTCGTCGACACCACCGGCGCCCTGTCGCCCGCTCACGTGCTCGACGGGATCCACCCCAACCGCGGTGGCAGCGTCGCCATCGCCAAGCGGGTCATCGCCGCGCTGAATTGACCGCGTCCCGCACTACGCGGCGTCGGGACCGGCGATCGCGAGCACGACCTCGACGATCGAGCCCATGTCCAGGCCTTGGGCTGTTCGCACGGCCTTCTTGACCGGGAGGACAAAGCCGGACTCGCCTGGAGACGGAAACACCGACGTCCGCCACGAGGACGTACCCATGCGCACGGACACCTTGATCGAACCAAATCCGGCACGATCCGGCCCGGCCGTCTCGTCGAGCTCGTCGGAAACCTCCGGCGGCACCGTGACGAACTGCCAGCCCCCTTCGCTGCGCGCCTCCCACCTCCACAGCGTGGCAGTGAAGGTCCAGCTCATCGGGTGAGCGCGTCCCGCACGGCCGGGGCGATGGCGGCGAGGGCGCGGCCCCGGTGGCTGATGGCGTCCTTGTCGGCCGGTATCAGCTCAGCGGTGGAGACGTCGAACCCGGTCGCCGCGAACAGCGGATCGTAACCGAATCCACCCTCGCCCTGCTCGGCGCGAAGGATGTGGCCGGTCATCTCGCCCCGCTGGATGATCTCGGTGCCGTCAGCGGCGCACAGCGCCATGGCGCAGACGAACCGCGCGCCGCGGCGGTCGTCCGGCACGTCGCTGAGCTGGCTGAGCAGCAGCGCATTGTTGGCGGAGTCGCCGCCATCGGCCTTGGCGACTCCGGACCAGCGGGCCGACAGCACTCCCGGCATGCCGTTGAGTGCGTCGACGCACAGGCCGGAGTCGTCGGCCAGCGCTGGCAGGCCGGTGGCCGTCACCGCCGCGCGGGCCTTGATCAGCGCATTGCCCTCGAAGGTCGGCTCGGTCTCGGGCGGCTCCGGGTAGTCGGCCACGTCAGACAGTCCGAGCACCACGATGCCGGGAATCAACGGTTCAAGGATGCGGCGCAGCTCGGCCAGCTTCTTCGCGTTGTTGGATGCCAGAACCACCTGCGGAGACGTCACCGCGCGAGGGCCTCAGATTGCAGTCGCGTCAGGTCAGCGCAGCCGCCGGCCGCGAGCTCCAGCAGCGCATCCAGCTCAGCCTTGTCGAAGGGCGCACCCTCAGCGGTGCCCTGCACCTCGACGAACCTGCCCGAGCCCGTCATGACCACGTTCATGTCAGTCTCCGCGCGCACGTCCTCGACGTACGGCAGGTCGAGCAGGGGGGTGCCGTCAACGATACCGACGCTGATGGCCGCAACCGACTCGACCAATGGCTCGCCGGCCAGGGCTCCGGCCCGTCGAAGATGCTCCACGGCATCGGCGAGGGCGACGTAGGCACCTGTGATGGCCGCCGTGCGGGTCCCGCCGTCAGCCTGCAGCACGTCGCAGTCGATCGTGATGGTGTTCTCGCCCAGAGCCTTGTCGTCGATGGCCATGCGCAGCGAGCGCCCGACCAGACGGGAGATCTCGTGCGTGCGGCCTCCGATGCGTCCCTTGACCGATTCGCGGGCGGAGCGGTCATGCGTGGCCTGCGGCAGCATGGCGTACTCGGCCGTGACCCATCCCAAACCTGACCCCTTGCGCCAACGAGGGACGCCCTCGGACGCACTTGCCGCGCACAGCACCTTGGTCTTGCCGAACTCGATCAGGCAGGAACCCTGGGCGTGATCGAGCCAGTTGCGGGTGATGGTGACGGGGCGAAGCTGGTTGGCTGAGCGTCCGTCTTCACGGACGGAGTCTTCACGGGTCATGCGTCGACCCTAGCGGGGCGTCCTAGAGCTCGAAGGTGTCGTCCGTGCTGACGAGTTCGACCGCGCCAGCCCACGTTGATGCAACGTCGGCGGCGACGGCCTCGCGCGACGTCCACGCCGGTATGTGCGTGACCAGCAGCCGCGCTGCCCCGGCCCGAGTGGCGATGTCACCGGCCTCGGCACCGGTCAGGTGCAAGTTGGGTGGATTAGTTCCGGACTCCAAGAAGGACGCTTCGCACAAGAAGAGGTCGGCGTCCATGGCGAGGTCCACCAGCGCATCGGTGGGGCCGGTATCACCGGAGTAGACCAGCACGCCGTCCTCGCAACCGACCCGCATCGCATACGACTCGACCGGGTGGTCGACGAGGGCGGACGTGATCGTGAACGGGCCCAACGTCATGGAGGCTCCATCGACCCACGGCCGGAAGTCGAACTGCTCGGTCATGGAGCAGCCGTCGTTGCTGCCGTAGGCGGTCGCGAGGAACTCGCCCGCACCAGCAGGGGCCAGCACCGGAATGACCGGGTAGGTGCCGTCGGGGTGATATTTGCTCACCACGAACAAGCCGGCCATGTCGAAACAGTGGTCGGCGTGCAGGTGCGAGATCAGCACGGCATCGATCTGGCCGGGGTCGATGTGCCGCTGCAGGGCGCCAAAGGCACCATTGCCCAGATCGAGCAGGATCCGGAACGTGCGATTCTCGAAAGGCGCTTCGACCAGATAGCAGCTCGCCGGAGAGTCTGGGCCCGGGAACGACCCCGAGCAGCCGATGACAGTGAGCTTCACGACGCGACCCCCATCCATTGCGAGAACTGCTCGACCCGGTCGACCTCAGGGCCGAGGAATCGGCGACCGAGCTCCCGGAACTCCTCGGGTCGCCCCGTGGTCAGGAACAGATGTCCTGGCGGTGGCAGTCCCGCGTCCCGTTCGAGCCCTTCGCGGACCAGCAGTCGGTAGACGTCCTTGGCGGTCTCCTCAGCGCTCGACACCAAGGTGACACCGTCGCCCATCACGAGGGCCAGCACTCCAGTGAGCAGCGGGTAGTGGGTGCAGCCGAGAACCAGCGTGTCGATGTCCACATCGATCAGCGGTCGAAGGTACTCCTCAGCCGCAGCGAGCAGATCCGGCCCACTGGTGACGCCCTGCTCGACGAAGTCGACGAACCGGGGGCAGGCTCGGGTGTGCAGCACGATCCCCGGGTTGGCGGCGAAGGCATCGTCGTAGGCTCGTGAGGTGGCAGTGGCTTCGGTGCAGATGACCCCGACCTGGCCGTTGCGCGTGGCGCCGACCGCACGCCGGGTGGCTGGCACGATGACCTCGACCACTGGCACCGAGTAGCGCTCACGCGCATCGCGCAGCACGGCGGCGCTGGCGGAGTTGCACGCGATCACGAGGGTCTTGACGCCTTGGGCGACCAGATGGTCGAGACACTCCAGTGCGTACTCGCGCACCTCGGAGATCGGTTTGGGCCCGTAGGGCTGGCGAGCCGTGTCACCGAGGTACAGCACCGGTTCGTGCGGCAGCTGGTCCAAGACGGCGCGCGCCACCGTCAGGCCGCCGAAGCCTGAGTCGAAGATCCCGATGGGTGCGCTGTCCACAGTGAGGAAGCCTACGGGCTAGAGCGGCAGTTTCGGCTGCGGAGGGGCATGGGCCGGGTCGACACCGTCAAAGAGGCTGGAGACGGACTCCCCGGCATGGATGCGGGCGATCGCCTCGGCGAACAGCGGGGCAACTGAACGGATCGTCAGCTCGGGCCAGTCGACGGGCGGCGGCACGGTGTCGGTGGTGACCACCTCAGTGATCGCCGGATGGTTGCGCAGTCGCTCGACGGCCTTGCCAGTGAACAAGCCATGGGTGCACGCCACGGACGCCTCCTGACAGCCCTCGTCCTCCAACTTGTTCATCAGCTCGACGATGGAGCCACCGGTCGCGATCTCGTCGTCGAGGACGATCGCCTTCATGCCGGCCACGTCGCCCACGATGGCGTCGATGACGACCTTGTCATCGGCCTGGCGTTGCTTGCTGCCGGCCGCCACGGGAACGCCCAGTAGTCGGGCGAACAGCGAAGCGGTCTTGGCGTTGCCGAGATCGGGCGAGACCACGACGGTGTTGCTGAGGTCGCGGTCGCGGTAGTACGTGGCAAGCTCACCAATGGCGGTGAGGTGATCGACGGGGACGCTGAAGAATCCGTGCACCTGCGGGGCGTGCAGTGTCATGGTGACGACCCGGTCGGCGCCGGCGGTGGTCAGCATGTCGGCGACCAGCTTTCCGCCGATCGAGATGCGGGATGCGTCCTTCTTGTCCGATCGCGCGTAGGCGTAGTGCGGGATGACGACGGTGACCGAGTCCGCGCTCGCACCACGAGCGGCGTCGATCATCAGCAGGAGCTCCATCAGGTGGTCCTGCGTGGGCGGGACCAGCGGCTGGATGATGTAGACGTCCTTGCGGCGGCAGTTGGCCAACAGCTGTACCTGCAGGCAGTCGTTGCTGAACCGCATCGTCTCTGCGGGCGAGAGCGGCTGACCCAGCTCTGAGCAGATCTTCTCCGCAAGGGGTCGATGAGCGCTTCCGGAGAACACCACGATCTCGCTCACGCGGGCAGACTATCCGAGGACCCGGGCCAGCGGAACCAGGTCCCCCGGACAGACAACACCGGCGAGGCCCGAAGGCCTCGCCGGTGGCGGTGATCGGCTCTAGGAGCCGACTCTGATGTCAGTGAAGATCAGAGGGGACGAATGTTCGTCGCCTGCAGGCCCTTCTGGCCCTGCTCCACGTCGAACTCGACCTTCTGGTTCTCGTCGAGCGAACGGTAACCGCTCGTCGCGATGGCGGAGAAGTGCGCGAACACGTCCTCGCTGCCGTCGTCCGGGGCGATGAATCCGAAGCCCTTGTCGGCGTTGAACCACTTGACGGTACCTGTAGCCATGATTTCTCCTCTTTGGCGGGGTAAGCCGCCCGCGTGTCTCGCGAGCGACGGTCGCGACACACATCCAACCTGCGAGAAGAACCGGCACCTCGAAAGGAACGTCGTTCGATCAAACAGCCCAGCGTCGTACAACAACTGCATCCAGTGTGGCAGATCGACAGGGCATTCGGCTAGTCGGGTCCGACACGCTACGCCCAGAGCTGCCCCTCGAGGGCGTCCTCGGCCTCGTCGAGGGTCCCCTCGTACGCACCGGTCGACAAATATTTCCACCCGCCATCGCAGACAATGAAGCAGATGTCGGCGCTCTCGCCAGCCTCGACGCACGTGGCCGCCTGGGCCAGCGCGGCGTGCAGGATCGCGCCGGTGGAGATGCCGGCGAAGATGCCCTCGGCGTCGATCAGCTCACGCACCCGCCGCACCGCGTCACGCGGACCCACTGAAAAACGGGAGTCGATCAGCGAGGCGTCGTACAGCTCGGGGACGAAGCCCTCGTCGAGATTGCGCAACCCGTAGACGAGCTCGCCATAGCGTGGCTCAGCGGCCACGATGCGCACGTCAGGCTTGTGCTCGCGGAAGAAGCGGCCGGCGCCCATCAGGGTGCCGGTGGTGCCCAGCCCGGCCACGAAGTGGGTGACCTCGGGCAGATCGGCCAAGATCTCCGGGCCAGTGCCGCGGTAGTGCGCATCGGCGTTGGCCGGGTTTCCGTACTGGTAGAGCATGACCCAGTCCGGGTGCTCGGCGGCGACCGACTTGGCGACCCGAACTGCTTCGTTCGAGCCGCCGGCGGCTGCTGAGTCAATGATCTCGGCGCCCCACATGCCGAGCAGCTGACGCCGCTCGACGGACGTGTTCTCCGGCATCACGCAGACCAACCGGTAGCCGCGCTGCCGAGCCACCATGGCCAACGAGATGCCAGTGTTGCCGCTGGTCGGTTCGAGGATGGTGTCGCCGACCTTCAGGCGGCCATCGGACTCGGCCTGCTCGATCATGGCAAGTGCGGCGCGGTCCTTGATGGACCCCGTGGGGTTCTCGTTCTCCAGCTTGGCCCACAGTCGGACCTCAGGCGTGGGCGACAGGGTGGGCAAACCCACCAGTGGGGTCTGCCCGACCGAGTGGACCAACGAGTCGAAACGCACCGATCAGCCGGCGGTACTGGCGCCGCCAGCGACAGCCGGCAGGATCACGACGGTGGCAGTGGCAGCAACCTCAGTCTTGAGGCCACCGGTGAAGCGGATGTCTTCGTCGTTGACGTAGATGTTCACGAACCGACGGACCTCCTCGTTCTCCACGAGTCGCTCCTTGATACCGCTGTGGTTGGCCTCGAGGTCATCGATGACCTCGGCCACGGTCTGCCCCGTGGCGGAAACGGCGCGCTCACCGTCAGTGAACGTGCGCAAAATGGTGGGGATGCGGACCTCTGCCATCAGATTCAGCCTTCTTCGTCAGATCGTGGAGCGGGAGTGGACGTGGTGTCGTCTGCATAACCATGGACGACCGTGACTTCTTCCTCAGTGACCTCGCCGTCCACGATCCGAAACGACCGGAAATCGGCGTCGACCCCCTCGACCTCGGCTCCATCGCGGGTCGAGACCAGCACGTAGTGCGCACCGGGCTCGCCAGCGAGGTCGATGTCGGTGCGGGACGGATACGCCTCGGTGGCGGTGTGGGAGTGGTAGACGACGATCGGCTCTTCGTCGTTGTCGTCCATCTCGCGGTACAGCCGCAGCAGGTCGCCGGAGTCGAATTCATAGAAGGTCGGTGACATCGCGGCGTTGAGCATCGGCACGAACCGCGTCGGGCGGTCCGAGCCGATCGGGCCGGCAACCACGCCGCACGCTTCGTCGGGGTGGTCTCGGCGCGCGTGCGCGACGATGGCGTCGTGGACGGCCCGGTCGATGGTCAGCATTACTTGAGGTTATCGGCAGGTCCCTCGGGCCGATCAGTCCAGGGCGGCGACCAGCGACTCCTGCACGTAACCGAGCCAGTCGTAGATCTCCGACATGGCTGCAGTGGCCTCGTCGTCCGATCGCGCGATCAACATGGAGTCCTCCTCGGTCTCGATGCCTAGTCGCACCGCCAGCGACAACCGGATGTCGGTCAGCGAACGGAGCCACGCCTGGACCTCGTCGCCGTTCAACTCGACCTCGATATGGTGCGCGTCGTCAACGGCGGCCAGTGCGCCCACCTCGAGGCCGCCGTCGATCAGCGACCCGATCAGGTCCTCGGCGTTGCGGACCTTGACGGCGGTCAGACTGCGCTCAGTCAGACGTCGAAACTCGCCGGCCTCCTCCTCGTCGTCGCGGTACGCATCGGGCAGCAGCCGCTGCAGCACGGGGTCCTCCGGTGGCATGGAGGATCCGCCGAGGCCCAGCTGGGCGGCGAGCGGGTCGGGATCGGACTCATCGGCGGAGTTGCGGTCGCGCAGCAGCTCGACGACCTGGCCGGCGAGATTGGCCAGCAGCTGGGCCTCGCCCGCCTCGAACGAGGCGATCAGACCCCCCCGGCGACGCTTCTTGAAGGGCTTCACTGCGCATCCGCCCGGTCGAGCGTGGCCCACAAGCCGTACTCGTGCATCGCCTGGACGTGACGCTCCATCTGTTCGCGGCTCCCGCTGGACACGATGGCTCGACCTTCCTCGTGCACCGCAAGCATCAGCTCGTGGGACTTCTCGGCGGTGTATCCGAAGTAGTTGCGAAACACGTAGGCGACGTAGGACATCAAGTTGACAGGATCGTTCCAGACGATCGTGACCCACGGGTCCTCCAGTTGCACGAGGTCGCGAAGGTCTGTCTCCTCGATCTCCACGGGCGTCGGGGTCGTCACCAGCCCATTGTTGCGCAGGGCGCACCGAGGACGAAACATGTCGACGCCAGCTGCACGGCCATCTCCTACGCTCAGGTGGTGACCAACTCCGGAACCTCGCTGCTCACCGACCACTATGAGCTGACCATGCTGCAGGCGTCATTGGCCGACGGCGCCGCCTACCGCCGCAGCGTGTTCGAGCTGTTCTCGCGCCGACTGACCGGCGGTCGACGGTACGGCGTCGTGGCGGGAACGGGTCGTTTCCTCGACGCCCTCGAGGCGTTTCGTTTCGACGATGCCGAGCTGGCCTGGCTGCGAGAGGCGAACGTCGTGGACCTGGCCACGCTCGACTGGTTGGCCGACTACCGGTTCAGCGGTTCGATCTGGGGCTACGGCGAGGGTGAGCTGCACTTCCCGCACTCCCCCGTGATGGTGGTGGAGTCGACCTTCGCCGAGGGTGTGCTGCTGGAGACGTTGATGCTGTCGATCCTCAATCACGACTCGGCGATCGCGTCGGCCGGAGCGCGGATGGTCAGCGCCGCACGCGGACGTCCGTGCATCGAGATGGGCTCGCGGCGTACGCACGAGATCGCTGCTGTGGCAGCGGCCCGGGCCGCGCACCTGGTGGGCTTTGATGCGACGTCCAACCTGGCCGCGGGGTACCGCCATGGTGTGCCGACCACCGGGACCAGCGCGCACTCCTTCACCCTGCTGCACGACACCGAGCGCGACGCCTTCGTGTCCCAGGTGGAGTCGCTCGGAGCCGGGACGACCTTGCTCGTCGACACCTACGACATCGCTGAGGCGATCCGGACGGCGATCGACGTCACCGGACCGGGGCTCGGCGCTGTGCGCATCGACTCGGGCGATCTCGTCTCGCTGGCCCACGCGGTGCGCGAACAGCTGGATGATCTCGGCGCCACGCAGACCCGCATCCTCGTGACGAGTGATCTCGACGAGCACGCCATCGCCGCGCTGGCGGCCGCACCGGTTGACGGCTATGGCGTGGGCACCGCGCTGGTGACCGGGTCGGGCGTTCCCACCAGTGGTTTCGTCTACAAGCTGGTGGCCCGCGAGGACGACACCGGCGGGATGGTCGCGGTCGCGAAGAAGAGCACCGAGAAGGCCTCCCGCGGCGGGCGCAAGTTCGCCCTTCGTCGACGATCGGTCACCGGGGTGGCCGACGTCGAGGTGATCGGCATCGGCGCTCCCCCGCCAAGCGATTCTGACGACCGAGAGCTGCTCACCGAGCTGGTCCGCGACGGCGAGCGCATCAACCGTGAATCATTCGACACCGCCCGCGCCCGCCACCGAGCCGCCATGGCGGAGCTCCCCGCAGCCGGCACCCAGCTGTCGCCCGGAGGCCCGGCTCTGGACACCGTGATCGCCTGATCGCTCGCCCTCGTGAGAGGCTCGGTCATGGCTAGATTCACAACTGCCCTGGTCGTCGTCGACGTCCAGAACGACTTCTGCGAGGGTGGCTCCTTGGCCGTCGGCGGCGGCGCTCAGGTGGCTGCGGGCATCGCTGACCTGATGTCCACCGACACCTACTCGGTCGTGGTGTCGACGCGCGATCACCACATCGACCCTGGGTCCCATTTCAGCGACGATCCGGACTTCGTCGACAGCTGGCCCCCGCACTGCGTGGTCGGCACGCCCGGCGAGCTCCTGCACGCTCCGCTCACCGAGGACATGTTCGCCGCCACATTTCGCAAGGGCGAGTACGCAGCCGCCTACTCCGGATTCGAGGGCACGACTCCAGACGGGACGCTGCTGGCGGACTGGCTGCGTGACGCTGGCGTCGACCAGATCGACGTCTGTGGCATCGCGACGGACTACTGCGTGCGCGCCACGGCGCTCGATGGAGCCGCGCACGGGTTCCGCGTCCGGGTGCTCGGCCCGTTGGTCGCCGCGGTGTCGAAGGACAATCTGCCACGGGTCCGTCAGGAGTTCAGCGACGCAGGCGTGCAGGTCACCTAGCTTTCACAGCAGCTCGTGGGCCAGCAGCTCGATGGTGCGCTCGCGAGCCACCGAGCTGCGGGCGTCGGCCCCGCGGCGCGCCGCCGCGACCGGGTTGACCATGACCTCGTCGACGCCGAACTGTTCGGCCAGATTGCGCACCTGCTGCGCCGCGCGCTGCGGGGTGCCCACGACGGCGCGGGACAGCCCGGAGTCGACCATGGCCTGCACCTGGGGCGCCATGTCGACGTCCTCGGCATCCTCGACCAGGTCCAGGGCGGTGAGTGGCTGTCCCGTGCGCAACCTGGCCATCAGCTGCAGATTCGGCAGCATCAGAGCGGTGGCCTCAGCATCAGAGTCCGCGACGACGGCGTTGACCGTCAAGAAGGTCGTGGGCTCCGACGCGACGTCACTGGGCGTGAACTCGCTGCGGTACGTCGCCAGCGCCTCAGCCGTGCCGTGGCCGGAAAAGTGGTGCGCGAACACGTACGGGAGCCCCTTCGCCGCGGCGAGCCGGGCGGAGTACATCGACGAGCCGAGCAGCCAGAGATCGGCGACACTGGCGGCGGCCGGGGTGGCCTTGAGGATGTAGTTCTGTCGTGGAATCGCGACTCGCACGCCGTTCGCACTCATCAGCGCCACGACGTCGTCAAGATACTGCGGAAAGTTCTCGACGTCGGTGTCGTCGCGGCCAGCAGGACCGCGCAGCGCCATCGACGTGACGGGATCGGATCCGGGGGCTCGACCAATGCCGAGGTCGATCCGTCCCGGGGTGGCGGCCTCGAGCAGCGCAAACTGCTCTGCGACGGCCAGCGGGGCATGGTTGGGCAGCATGACGCCGCCGGAACCGAGCCGAATATGTTCGGTCTGGGCGGCCAGCATGGCGATCAGGACCGGTGGCGACGTGGCAGCCACGGCTGGCATGTTGTGGTGCTCGGCCACCCAGTAGCGGGTGAATCCAGCGCGGTCGGCCGCCTGGGCCAGCGCGACCGTGGCGGCGACGGCGTCACTGCTGGTCTGGTCAGTTCGGACAGGCACGAGGTCGAGCACGGACAAGCGCATGATCCGGTCAACGCTCAGGGCGCCGCAGACCTTCCCTCGCTGACCGCTTCCCCGGCCGCCGCGAAGGTGCCGAGCTGTTCGATCATGAAGCCGCCGGGATAGGACCGGATCCTGTGGGTGTGCTGCAGCAGCGCCGGCTCCCGGCGAGTCGGCAGGAATCGAACCAGCCGGCCCCGGGCGCGTAGCGATCCGTGGGCCAGCGCGTCGAGCCACCGCGGCGGATGGTCGTACCCGAAGGCCTCCCGCACGTGATCGTCGAGCAGCGCGATGCTGAACCGGCGCATCACCGGCCGCAGGGGACGCGGATAGAACGTCACGAACAGGTCGAGGGTCGAGTCCGCAACCGCCCGGCACCGCGCGTCGAAGACGTACGTCTCCCGCTCGTAGGTGTCCATCAGATCAGCGAATTCCGCATAGCTGCCGGGAAGGTCAGCGATGCCCATCAGGCGACCGAGTCGCTGGTGGTACCGCACAGCGGCACGTCGTTCTGCGTCGGTCCCCCGGCGCCAGCCGTACCGTTCGATCCACCGAACCGACGACACGACGAAGGTGGACAGGACGTAGCGCATGTCGTCGTTGGAGATGTCGTACCGGCCGTGCATCTGATTCATCCGGCGCACCCCCGCGCGGCCTTCCTCGGACTCCAGACCTCGGTCCGCGACGGTCTCGAGGAGCAGCGCGGTGTCATCGTGCCGCTTCTGCGTCGCGTTCGTGAACTCGCCGGTCTGGTGCAGCAACCCGCCGATCGACGGGACCGCGTAGGTCCGAAACAGAGCGAAGCTGAGTGCTTGCTGGGAGTCCCACGGGAACTCGTGCTGCGCGACGATCCTCGAGATCTGCTCGTAGTCGACCTCAGGATCGAGTCCTGCAATCACTCGTTGCCAGTGGTCGCGCGCCAAGCGAGTCATGCGGCTCACCGTACCGTGACAGCGTCACTGTCACCATGCCGTCCGTCACATCGTCGAGTGGCTCGCGCGGACGGGTCAGAGCGTCATCTGCAGGAAGTCGCAGATGTCGTCCAGGGCCTGCCGGGCCACGGGGACGGGGCCCGGCAGGCTGAGGAACCCGTGCAGTGCACCGGTGTACTCCGCGAATCGCACGGGCACCCCAGCTGCCTCGAGCGCGTCGCGGTAGTGGCTGCCGTTGTCCTTCAACGGATCCATCTCCGCGGTGAGGATGAACGCCTTCGGCAGTCCTGCGTGCGACACGGCGCGCACCGGTGAGGCGCGATGGTCTTCGGTGCCGAAAGATTCCCCCAGGTACAGCCGCGTGAACGCCCGCATGTTGGTCGAGCTCAGCACGGGTGCTTCGGCGTGCTCGTCCTCCGACGGCCAGCGGTCGTACATCTCGACACCGGGGTACACCAGCACCTGCGCGCGCAGCTCGGGACCGCTGCCGTCGCGGGCGTCGAGGGAGGTGACGGCAGCGAGATTTCCGCCGGCACTGTCGCCCATCACGGCGACCCGTTGCGGGTCGATGCCCAGCTCCTCGGCGTGCTCGACGACCCAGCAGACCACGGCTCGCGCATCGTCCACGCCCGCCGGGAAGGGATGCTCTGGCGCCAACCGGTATGCCGGCGAGATGACGACGCAGCGGTTGCGCACCGCGATCCGGCTGGCCGCCCACTGCGACTGCTCCGGATTTCCCTGCACCCAGCCGCCGCCGTGAAAGTTGACGACGCACGGCAACGGGCCCATGCCGCCACGTGGGCGATACACCAGGGTCCGGCATCCAGCGACCAGGATCTCCTCGGTCGTCGCACCCCGGTCGATCGTGCCGAACACCCACCGGCCCACCCGCGAGCGCTGCAGCTTCGCTCGCTTGGCGCGGTGCGCCGGGAGATCGACGACTTCTTCGATGCCCTTCTCGCCCGCCTTCAGCAGGCGCGCGAACACCCTGGTTCGCAAGGCCATCGCGGTCATCGAATCACTCCTCGTGTCGAGCCACGGTAACGCGGGCTCAGCGGCCCGCGGACAGGCGCGGTGCCCGGCGAACCAGACCGCAGACCATGGGGGCAGTCGTCAGCCTGAGGCGCGCAGGGCCCACTGACGCACCAGATCAATGCGCTGCTGGAGCTCGGCGGCCGAGGCCTGGGGCGCAGCCGGTCCTCCGCACGACTTGCGCAGCTGGGCGTGCGTGACGCCGTGTGGCTGACCGGTGCGGTGGTGCCACGCTCCAACCAGCCCGTGCAGGGTGCGGCGCAGGTCATCGCGAGCCGCGAAGACCGCGGCTTCCTGGCCCTCGGGGTCAGGGCGGGCGGCCTTGGCACGCTGCGTCCTGGACCGACGCAACAGATCAGCGACCTGGTCGGGTTCGAGCAGGCCTGGGATGCCGAGAAAGTCCAGCTCCCCGTCGCTGTCGGTGAGCACGTCATAGCCGAAGTTGGCGCCGTCGTAGACGAGCCGGTCGAAGGAGGCGTCGCTGCCGAGCGCGGCGTATTGACCGGTGAGATCATCGGAGGCACCAGGGTCAGCCTGCGCCGTCAGCATCTCGGCCTCGGCGGCGAACAGGTCAGCCTCGTCCTTGATCGGGCGGCCGATCACGTGATCGCGCTCAGCCTCCAGATCCGACGCCAGCGCGAGGAGTCGCGGGACGCTGGGCACGAAGATCGAGGCCGTCTCGCCCTTGCGGCGGGCGCGCACGAAGCGGCCCACAGCCTGGGCGAAGTACAACGGAGTCGCGGTGGTCGTGGCGTAGACGCCCACGGAGAGTCTGGGCACGTCGACGCCCTCGCTGACCATGCGCACCGCGACCATCCACGGCGTCATGCCGGCGGAGAACTCCGCGATTCGCGCGCTGCTGCCCGGTTCGTCCGAGAGCACGACGACCGGCTCCTCGCCGGTCAGCTCGGCCAGCAGACGCCCGTAGGCGCGTGCGTTGTCCTGGTTGCTCGCAATGACCATGCCGCCGGCGTCTGGGACATCGCGACGCACCTCCAGCAGACGCGTGTGGGCCGATGTCAGCACCGCACGAATCCACGCACCATCTGGATCCAGAGCCGTGCGCAGCGCTTGGGCCGTGGCCTCGCGATCAAGTGGCTGCCCGAGTCGCGCTGCCACCTCATCGCCGGCTCGGGTGCGCCACTGCATCTCGCCGGAGTACGCCATGAACAGCACCGGTCGCACGACGCCGTCACGCAGCGCCGGACCATATCCGTAGGAGTAGTCGGCCTCGCTGATCATGACGCCGCCCTCACCCATTCCATAGCGAACGAACGGGATGGGGTTGTCATCGGATCGAAACGGCGTCCCGGTCAACAGCACCCGGCGCACAGCGGGATCGCACGCCTCGTCGACCGCATCGCCCCAAGCCATCGCGTCTCCCGCGTGGTGCACCTCGTCGAGAATGACCATGGTGCGGCGGCTGGCGATTCGGATGTGAAACGCATTGGGATCGACTGCCAGACCGGCATACGTGACGGCAAACCCGACGAAGTCGGCGGCCAGGCGGCTCTGCGCCGTGAGCGCCGGGTCGATCGGCAGGCCGATGCCGGCGGCCGCCAGGGCCCACTGGGTCTTGAGGTGATCGGTGGGCGTCACGACCACCACGCGGTCGATGACTCCGCGCGACATGAGGTCAGCAGCGATGGTGAGCGCGAACGTGGTCTTGCCGGCGCCAGGCGTCGCGACCGTCAGGAAGTCCCGCGGTTGCGTGCGCTGATAGAGATCGAACGCCTCACGCTGCCAGACCCGGAGGTGCTGGCTAGCGGTCACCCGAGGAGTCCCCCTCGTCGTCACCGGGATTCATGTTCTCCCAGATGTCCTTGCACTCAGGGCACACCGGGAAGCGCTCGGGGTCTCGGCTCGGCGTCCAGACCTTGCCGCACAGCGCCACGACGGGGTTGCCCATGACCATGGCCTCGGTGAGCTGGTCCTTGGGCACGTAGTGGGAGAACTTCTCGTGGTCGCCGTCCTCGGTGCGCATGTCGGTGCGCTCGTCGACAACGGTCTCTGAACCTCGCCCGAAGAATGCCACCTGTCGATCGTAACGGCTGCCCGCCAGCGACGGAACTAGTTCGTGCTCGGGTCGGACGGGAACGTGGCCCAGTACCGAAGATCTCCACTCTGCCGCCGCATGACTTCGTGCCAAAGGTCTTCTGGTTGGGGCGACATCAGATCACCTTCGCGAGCGTCGAGCGCAAGCCACGCCCCCTCCTCGAGCTCTGCCTCGACCTGACCGGCGCCCCAGCCGGCGTATCCGGCGAACAGCCGCAGGCCGACGAGCTGGCCAGCGGAAGGCAGTGGTCCGTCGAGATCGACCAGCCCGACCCGTCCGGCCATCGTGCGCCAGCCATCAGGCGGCACCGTGACGGACTCGTCGGCGGCCAGCACGCCGACGGCCAGGGCCGAGTCCTCGGCGACCGGACCACCGTCGAACAGACACACGGGGGCGTTCACGTGATCGGACCACTGCGGCAGCACGTCGTCGACGTCGGACGGCAGAGGCCGGTTGACGATGACGCCGAGCGCGCCGTTGTCGTCGTGGTCGAGCACAAAGACCACGCTGCGCACGAACGGGCCAGCGTCGATAGCCGGGGTGGCGATCAGGAGACGACCGCGGAGCGTGTCCATATCCCCATGATGCACGTCCGGACCGCGGAATCGACGCAACTCTAGGATGTGAGTCATGTCGAACGCCAGAACGCCCTCCACGACACAGGAACCCGTCGAGTTCACGGTTGACGAACTGGCCGCCCGTGCCCAGATGACCGTGCGCAACGTGCGCGCGTACGCCAGTCGCGGGTTGATGGACGCACCCCGGCTCGAGGGTCGCACCGGCTACTACTCGCTCCAGCACCTGCAGCGGCTGCAGCTCATCCGTCAGCTCCTCGAC